>JAURWR010000094.1 GCA_030654805.1 Burkholderiaceae bacterium | reverse complement strand
TCCGGGAGTACGTGTGGCTTGGAAACACGCCGCTGGCGGTGTTCACGCCGGATCCGGCCAACGGCACCAACCCGCCGCTGGTGTACTACATCCACACGGATCACCTGAACACGCCGCGGGTGGTGGTCAACACGAGCGGGGTGCTGCGCTG
Source organism: Burkholderiaceae bacterium (assembly GCA_030654805.1). Classification (GTDB taxonomy): domain Bacteria; phylum Pseudomonadota; class Gammaproteobacteria; order Burkholderiales; family Burkholderiaceae_C; genus PBB1. Next base: position 28,551 of record JAURWR010000094.1, on the reverse strand, counting down.
GAGCTGGATCGCCGAGCCGTTCGGCACCACCGCGCCGAACACCAACCCGGCCGCGCTCGGAGCATTCGCCTTCAACCTGCGATTCCCGGGGCAGTACGCCGACTCGGAGTCGGGGCTGTTCTACAACTACTTCCGTGACTACGACAGCTCGATCGGCCGGTACGCACAGTCCGATCCCATCGGGCTCAACGGAGGTATCAATACCTACAGCTATGTGGCGGGGAATCCGATTAGCTACACGGACCACGAGGGGCTGCAGGCGCTACCCATGCCGCCTCCGCCCATTCCCGGCATCCCTTCCCCTGGTAGCCCTTTTCCTCGGCCGGTTGATCCGACGGAGCCAGGTGGCCCTTCAACGGTTCCAGGATTTGAGTGGCCTAGGTTGCTACCCGATTCGTGGGTCGATTGGATCATTGAGAAGGCCAAGGGGAAGTGGTCTTGCACGGCGTCTTGCAACGTCCAGCAGATCAATCCGAATGTCTGCTGTCCTGAGCGAGTGACGGGGACTGCTGGAGGGCCGAATGAGCCTGCGGCCTGCGTAGAGGCAAAGCGCGCCGCCACGCAGTCGACTCCTGCAGGCTGCTATCCGAGACACTGCCAATGCCGCTGCTCCAAACAATGAGGCCGCGAGAGATGCACACATCGAAGGTGGTCGAAGCTGTCGAACTTGAGGTTCCTACTTCCCAGGGGGAGGGGTTGCTGTTCAAGCTGGAGGTGTTGTCGCAGGGGCGCGGTGCCCGCTGTCGCTACCGCTGCCGGCTCTATCGGCTTGAGAGCTTCAGATTCAAGGCATTGAGCAACCCAGCCGGACGTGGCAAGAAGTGGGAGGCAGCCGACTACCGCGCGTGGGTCGTTGACGACAACCTCGGCATTGAAGTTCAGTCATACCCTTCGAGCGCGAAGGCGCGGAATGCGGCACTACTGACCCTCAAAACTCAGCTTGGTCTTCGGTGAAGGCGCAATGGGCATCGCTACTACCTTGAGGAAGAGCCGCATGGCTGCTCTTCCCTTGAATGTCCGTCTTCCGGCGGCGTGGATGTGCGTGGGTTTATTGCTCAGTACCGTGGGGTTTGCGCAGGAGGCGGTGATCCGCAAGAACATTGCGGAGCGCCTGCCAAACTTCCCGGCCATCGATGAGGTCACCAAGATGCCCATGCCTAGCTTGTACGAGCTACGCGTGGGAGCCGACGTGTTCTACACCGATGAGCGGGGCGACTATCTGTTCCGTGGTCATTTGATCGACACTAAGACAAAGACCAATCTCACCGAAATCCGCGTCGCAACGCTGACAGTAATCAGCTTCGCCGATTTGCCGATCAAGGACGCCTTGGTATGGAAGCAAGGCAGCGGGGCGCGAAAGATCGTTGTGTTCGCCGATCCCAACTGCATGTACTGCAAGAAGTTCGAGCAGGAACTGCAGGGGGTGAAGGACATTACCGTCTACACGTTCCTCTACCCGATCCTTAGCCCAGACTCCCAAGAGAAGAGCCGAAACATCTGGTGTGCCAAGGACGGTAGCCGGGTGTGGGCGGACTGGATGTTGCGCGGAAAGGCGCCGAAGCCGACCCCCACTCAATGCGACAGTTCGGCACTGCAGCGCAACCTTGCCCTTGGGCAGAAGCACAGGATTGATGGGACGCCAGGGATCGTGTTCGTAGACGGCAAGCTCATTGCCGGTGCTATTGAGCGTGATCAACTGGAAAAGCAGTTGCTTGCCAGCAAGCCGCGAAATGAGTGAGTGCCCGAGCCTCGCGCTGTAGGCCACACCCGTGGTCACCCACTGGACGTAGAGCCGCCCCGCAACGCTGGCCGACCACTGGCGTGGCCGTCCGAGCCGCGGCGAGGATCGCTCCCGCAAAGACATTGCAGCCGGTTCGCCCGACTGCCTACCGCCCACCGTGGCACCTCGGGGCGCGTTGGACCGGGTCATCATCGCAGCGCCCTCGTGCGCTGCTACCTAGTCAGGCCTCCTCAGTGCATCGGCGGCAGTCGACGCCATGATGAGCGCGACCGTCAAGCCGGTGCGTCGGCACAGCTGGCTAGTGGAGGTCGAACGGCGGCGTTTGAGCCGCAGGCGAGAGCATCAAAACACTATATCTGGGGCTAAAATGCAGGTAGTACGCTACGGGTAGCGTGTCGATGCATTTTCGTGACTAAGCCAACCGAGGTGCCAGGCCATGGACAAAGCCGCAATCGAACAAGAAGCGAGGCGCCTGCAGATCGAAATCTTTGGGCGGCGCGACCTGCGCTACCCACTCGGTGTACCGGACATCCCGACGCTGTTCGACCCGCGGAACGTCGCCGACCACTGTGAACTGCACTACGAGGAGCGCGTCCGGCTCGACGTGGCCTATCCCGGGGGACCAGAGGCTGCGGGAGTTTGGGACCGAGATCGATCGACGATCCTGATCTCGACGCGCTACTCTTACGAGACGCAGCGCTTCACTGGGGGTCACGAGATCGGCCATTTCATCTTGCACCCCAAGCTCGGCGATCGAGAGCTGCACCGCGAGCGCCCGATCAACGGGCCGCGGGACACTCGGCCGCTCATTGAGCGCGAGGCGGACTACTTCTCGTCGTGCCTGTTGATGCCGCGGCAGACCGTCATCAAGGAGTTCTCGGCACGCTTCGGTTCGAAGCACCCGCTCGTCCTGAACGAGACGGTCGCCTTCCACCTCAAGGCCGATATCGGCCAGCTTTTCTCTCAGGCACCCGGGTCGCTGCTCTTCGCGCAGACGGTCGCCACCGCGCAAAGCTTCGGCCGGTCCCCCTTCAAGTCGCTCACCAGTTACTTCGGGGTTTCGCCGACGGCCATGGCGATCCGCCTGCACGAGCTGGGCTTGATCGCCGACTACTTGACGGCATGATCCACGCACCTTAGCTGTAAAGGAGTGGCAATGGCACGCAAGAAGGTCTTCGTCAGCTTCGACTTCGACCACGACGCAACGATCAAGATGCTCTTGGTCAACCAGTCCAAGCTGCCTGACACACCGTTCGACATTTGGGACTCGTCCGTCAAGGATCACCTCGACGGCGACTGGGAGGCGAAGGTTCGCCGGAAGATCCGGGACGCAGACATCGTCTGTGTGCTGTGCGGTGAACACACCCACACCGCGAAGGGCGTTGCAATCGAACTGCAGATCGCCAAAGAGCTGGGCAAGTCGTACTTTCTGTTGTGGGGGTACAAAGATAAGACGTGCACGAAACCGAGGACCGCAACTGAGGCGGACAAAATCTACAAGTGGGAATGGGACGTACTAAGTAGGCTGATCCACGGTGATCGCTGATGGCCGACATCGACCACGCCAAGCTCTGGAACGAGGTCAAGCCGGGTGACGACTACCCGAAGCACGACAAGTGGCACTCCCATCTGCTCGAACAGTACAAGTTGTACGTCGAGATGGCGGACCGGATCAGCCAGCGCCGCAGCAACGCGAACAGCTACTTCCTGACCCTGAACTCGGCAATCTTTGGCTTCATCGGCTACCTGACTTCGAAAGACTCGCCCGACTACCTGTGGCTTCTGGCGGTGGCGGGCTGCACGCTGACGCTACTTTGGTTCTCGATCATCGCGGCCTACCGCAACCTCAACACCGCCAAGTGGAACGTCGTACATGAGATCGAAAAGCGGCTGCCGATCAGCCCGTACGACGCCGAGTGGGAAGCCGTCGAGAGAGGAACGAATTCCAAGCTCTATCGGCCGATCTCGCACATCGAAGGTTGGGTGCCTTGGGTCTTCTTTACCCTGCACCTGATCGTGCTGGTACAGACCTTCGCATGGTGCGCGAACCTGGGCTTCTGCAGGGTTTGAACCGCGAAAGGAAAAAGTCCCCGTCAGGTTGACCTGCACTGGGCTCAAGGAAGCACAGCACTTTACATTTCGTTCCGAGCAGTTTGCAGCCTCCCCCCCAAAAAAACTGTCGTTGGTGCCACCGCTTGCAATGTCAAATCGCGATGACTGCAACGGGGTCGAGCCGTACTTTCGCCCGCCGGACGCCAACGGCAGCACACGCTGCTGTGCGGCCGCTGGTGGCATCGACCCAACCCGCAAAACGGGGTTCCGAAGTGCTCCCCGCCTCGGCATCCCTCTCAAGCCAAGCGAGAAAGCCAAACGCTTCTGCGATCGATGCCGACACGCCCCCGCCGCAATTCAACTCATCCCTGCCCCCGCCTCATCTCCTCGACCCGCTGCCGGTAGTACACCAGCATCCCCGGCTCCATCCCCTCGGTCACCAGCCACGCCAGCGCCTGCGCCGTCGAGTCCACCTGATCGTCGTACTTGCCTCGAGGGAAGGTGAGCAGCTCGTGCACATAGGCATCGAGCCAGACCGCCTGCTTCGGTAGCCAGACAAACCCGCTCTCGAAGCTCGCCGTCTGCGCCCTCGCCCGCATGACCTTGTCTCCTTGCGGCTTGATCGCCTTGATCGGTTGGCCAAGGTTTCTGAGCTCCTGGATCAGCTGCGTGCCCGAGGCCTTGTCCTCGATCAGCACGACCTGGGGCCGGTACCGTTCGATCTGCTCGATCACCGCCTTCCTCAGCGACGGGAAGTCCATCTTGGCTCGCCTCACGTCGATCAGGTAGCTGTCCTTGCCCTTGATGCCCCAGGTCGTGCAAACGCTGAAGTCGGCCAGCTCGGTTTCCTTGTTCGCGGTGTCCCAGCTCTGGATCGTCTGGTCGAATGATTCCGGGCGCTCGTGCGGCTCGTGGAACCGGATCCATTCGCGCTTGAAGATGCCTCCGCCACTCGGCGCCGGCGCCTGCTGGTACTGCCCGGCGTAGTGGTACTCGCCGAGCGTGGCCTTGAGCTGGAACAGGATGGGTCGGTCTTCCCGCTCGGGGTGCAGCACATCACCTTCGTGTCGCACCTTGCGGTGGATGCCGAAGATGTTTGTAAAGTCGAAGATTTGCCGCTCCTCGGCGATCGCCGGCAGCACCAGCGTGTCCCAGCCGCCTTGTTCCAGCACATGGCCGACCAGGTCGTCCTGGTGCAGCCGCTGCATGATGATCACGATGGCGCCGGTCTTCTTGTCGTTGAGCCGGCTGATGACGGTGTGGTCGAACCAGTCGTTGGCGCTCTTGCGTTCCGCATCCGACATCGCCCCGTCGGGTTTGAGCGGGTCGTCGATGATGATCAGATCGCCGCCGCGTCCGGTCAGCACCCCGCCCACCGAGGTGGCAAAGCGCCCTCCTCCTGCATTGGTCCTGAAGTCGGCCGCGGCCGGGCGGCTGCCTTCGAGGACGCTGCCGAACAGGCGCCGGTACCAGTCGCTCTGCATCACGCTGCGGGTGTCCTGGGCCAGCTTGTCGGCGAGGTCCTGGCCGTAGCTGGCGCAGATGACCTGCAGGCTCGGGTTGCGGCCGAGCGCCCAGGCGACGAAGGCGACCGAGGCCATCACCGACTTCAGGGACCGGGGCGGGACGTTGATGATCAGCCGGGTGCAGCGCCCTTCGAGCACGTCCTCCAGGCGGGATGCGATCAGATCGATGTGCCAGTTGGGCAGGTAGGCGGTGTTGGGGAACAGGTGGTTGAACACCCGCTCGATGAAGACTCCCAGGTCGGTACGCAGGCAGGCAGAGACTTCGCGTTCATTCATGTTCGGCCTCCTCTTCCTGTGCTGATTCCTCGCTGGAGTCCAGCCCCGCGATGCGGGCCATGATCTTCCGTGCCAGTTCGCGATCGGCCTTCAGGTCCGGCGGGGTGTGGCCCTGCGCCGCGTCGGGGTCGACCATCTGGGCCAGCGTCAGCACCATCCGGATGGCCTGCAGCTCCCCACCGGCGGCCTGGTTGACCAGCTGCGTGAGCGCGACGTCGAGTTTGCTGCGTGGAACACGCCGACCGCCTTCGTTGACCATGACGGTGGCCGACAGGGCCTGCTGGAAGACGGTGGCGACGTTGAGTCGGCCCTTGGGTCGGCCGGCGGGGTTGCCGGAGCGGCCCTTCTGGAAGCGGGTGGCGCGAGGGGGTTTGCCGTAGCCGGTGGGGTCAGAGTGCGACATGGGCGGCCTCCGTCTGGTTCGTGGTCTGGTCGAAGGTCAGTCCGGTTTCGGCATGCACGGCATCGAGCCCGGTGTGGCGTTGCCATCGTCGGATGGCGGTGTCGACGTACAGCGGGTCGAGCTCGATGCCGGCGCAGTGGCGTCCGGTGCGTTCGGCGGCGATCAGCGTGGAGCCGCTGCCGAGGAAGGGGTCGAGCACCCACTGGCCACGGTTGGAACAGTCGTACAGCGCGTCGGCAATCATCGCGACCGGCTTGACGGTGGGGTGCAGGTCGAGCAGGTTGCCTTCGTCGGTGGCGCGGGCGAAGGAGTTGACGCCTGCGTACTTCCAGACATTGGATCGGTAGCGGCCGAACTGGCCGAGCTGGACGTTGTTGGTGTGGGGTGCCGTGCCGTGCTTGTAGACGAGCACGAGTTCGTGGCCGCTGCGGTACAGGCTGCCCATGCCGGCGTTGTCCTTGGCCCAGACGCACAGGTTCTTCAGCTCGGTGTAGAGCGCACCGGCGCTGAGGATCTCGGGCAGGTGGCGCCAGTCCATGCAGAGGTAGTGGATCGAGCCGTCGGTGCTGGACTCGATCAGGCGAGTGCAGACCTGCGTCAGGAACGAGGTGAACTGCTCGACGCTCATCTCGCCGCAGGCCATGGCGAATTCGCGGTGCTGGGTGGTTCCGTTGCCGGTGACGTGACCGGCGATGGGGACGTTGTACGGCGGGTCGGTGAAGACGACGTCGGCCTTGTTCGGTCCGAGCACGGTGGTGTAGTCGGATGCGAGCAGGGCGTTGCCGCACAGGATGCGGTGGTCGTTGAGGAGCCACAGGTCGCCGAGTCGAGAAACGGGAATCGCGTTCGGTGCGGGGGCTTCGACTTCTTCTTCGGGCTCGTCACCTTCATCCATCTGCTCGATGCGCAGGTCGATCTCGGCGAGCTCGAAGCCGATGGCATCCAGCTTGAAGTCGAGGTCCATCTCGGAGAGCTCCTTCAGGCTCTCGGCGAGCAGCTGGTCGTCCCAGGTGGAGTTGTCCGTCAAGCGGTTGTCGGCAACCATGAACGCGCGGGCCTGGGCAGGGCTCAAGTGGTCGAGCGCGATGGTGGGGACTTCGGTCCAGCCGAGCAGTTGGCAGGCTTCAAGTCGGCCGTGGCCGGCGATCAGCTGGTGGTTGCGGTCGATGAGCAGCGGCACGTTGAAGCCGAAGGCTTCGATGCTGTTGGCGATCTGTCGGATCTGGCGCTTGGAGTGAACGCGGGGGTTCTTCGGATCGGGGTGAATGATGTCGATCGGCAGGCGGATGACCTGGTGAGCCTGGCGTGGGAGGGCGGCCTGCGATGCGTCGCGGGGGGTGTTCTGGAGTTCCATGAGGGACGTTCCTGGAGCGTCCGATACAGGCTGCGATGACGGTATCGGTACGGCTCGAATCGGTTGAGAGGCAGCCCGATATGGAAGATATGCCCCAGAAATCGACCGACTATTTATCCCGCCGGCTCATGCCGTACTTTTATTTCTGTCGGGTGGGTCCGAGCCGGTATCCATGGGTTCGCAGGACCCGGCGGACGTGGTCTGCGGTTCGATCGAAGGCCTTGGCGATTCGGTTGACGCGCTCGGATCGGGGCACACCCAGCTCGGTCAGTGCGTCGTATCGGGCGCAAAGCGCGGGAGCGAGGTCATCGGTCTGACGGGCGGCGACGCTTCGCTGGCTGAGGATGGCGTTGGTGTGGGCTCGGGGAACCGAGTCGCGCAGCATCTTGAAGTAGCGCTCGGTTGCGTCGAGGTACTCCTGCTCAAGGGGCATAAGGCTGCTGGGGCGGCCACGGGTCTGGCCTTCGCGCCAGTAGCCCAGGAATTCGCCGCACTCCGTCACCTTGACGATCGTGCCGGGTCCCGCCTTGCGCCGCGCTCGTCGATTCGCGAGGACGGCCCGCGGAATCTTCAGGGTCGGTCCGGCGGCGTGGATCGCCTTCATGATCTTGAGCCCGGCCTCGTAGCGCTCGCGCTCCTCTCGTCGCAGCTGCGCGATCTCCTCGTCGATGGTCATGACTTCGGGCGCGCATTCGGGCTGGGTCATGGGGGCGATCGTCGAGTGGAGTGGAAGCGAGCGGCCTGGAGGGCGGCAAAGATACTTGCGCGTGGACATCATTGTCGGGTGTGGTTGGAGGATGTCGACGAATGACTTGATGTGTGCGCACAGCAGAGCGTTACTGGTGCACCGCCGCGAAGGTCGCGGTGGACACCAGGAGAAGCTCGATGAAGGCGAATACGACAGGCTCGAAGACGACCGCAGCCAAGGTCAATGCAACGAAGAAGATCGCAGTGGCGGCGAAGCCGGTGAAGGCAACTGCACCGGTCACCGCACCCCTCGCGAAACCCGCTCGGCGCGGTCGCGCAAACGTCGATGTGCCCCTGCCGATCGTCCCGCCCGCCCCCGTCGAGCCGGTCGGCACCAGCAAGCAGGCGCGGCTGATCGGCTTGCTGAACGCAGCCTCGGGCGCGACGCTGGAGCAGATGATGTCGCTCACCGGCTGGCAGGCCCACACGGTGCGCGGCACGATCAGCGGGGTGCTGCGCAAGCGGCTGGGTCTGAACGTGGTCTGTGCGGGTGCGGCTGGCTCGCGCTCCTACCGAATCGTCGCGGCATGAGCTTGGCTGGCGTTCAGGCCGATCTGTCGACGATCGTTGAACTCGATCGCACGGCCCTGGCCGAGCGCTGGGTGGCCACCTTCGACTGCGCAGCGCCACGCAGCTGTCAGGCCACGCTGCTGCGCCAGGCGCTGGGCTGGCATGTGCAGATGCTGGCGCTGCGCGAGTCGGTCGGTGCGCGCGAAGTCAACCGAGCCGCCCAGGGTCTGAAGCGGGCGGCTTCGGCGTCGCCGGGTGCGGGCTTGTCGCCCGGCACGCGCTTGCTGCGGGAGTGGCAAGGGGTGACGCACCATGTGACGGTGCTTCCTTCGGGCTTCGAGTACGGTGGTCAGGCCTACCGCAGCCTGAGTGCGATCGCTCGCTTGATCACCGGGTCGTCCTGGTCGGGTCCGCTGTTCTTCGGCTTGCGCTCATGAGTCCCCTGCCCTGCGCGATCTACACGCGCAAGTCGTCCGAGGAAGGACTGGAGCAAGGGTTCAATTCGCTGGACGCGCAGCGAGAGGCTTGCGAGGCCTACATCGTCAGTCAGAAGGCGCTGGGCTGGAAGCTGGTGGGCTCGTTCGACGATGGCGGGTTCTCGGGTGGGAATGTCGAGCGGCCGGGCTTGAAGAAGCTGCTGGCGGAGATCACGGCCAGGCGGGTGCGTGTGGTGGTGGTCTACAAGGTGGATCGGCTGACACGGTCGCTGGCGGACTTCGCGAAGCTGGTGGAACTGTTCGATGCGCATGGGGTGTCGTTCGTGTCGGTGACGCAGGCGTTCAACACGACGACGTCGATGGGGCGGCTCACCTTGAACGTGTTGTTGTCGTTCGCGCAGTTCGAGCGGGAGGTCACGGGGGAGCGCATCCGCGACAAGATCGCGGCGTCGAAGAAGAAGGGGATGTGGATGGGTGGGTTTGCGCCCATCGGCTATGTGCCACATGAGCGCAGTCTGGCGATCGACCCGGTTCAGGCGGAGCGGGTGCGGGAGATCTTCCGGCTGTACCGCGATCTGGGATCTGTTGATCGGCTGCACGCTGAATTGCACCAGCGCGGCTGGAGGACACCGGCGCGGGTGCTGCCACGGCCTGGCGGTGACCGACCCTTCACGCGCGGGCACCTGTACCGGATCCTGGGCAATGCGGTCTACATCGGGCAGATCGTGCACAAGGGGGTGGCGTACCCGGGACAGCATGCGGCGATCGTCGAGCCTGAACTCTGGCAGGCGGTTCAGGAGCGACTCAGTCTGAATCTGCAAGGGCATCGGTGCAAGACGAACGCGAAGGAGCCGAGTCTGCTGGCGGGGTTGGTGTTTGATGAACAAGGAACGAGGCTGGCACCTTCGCATGCGACGAAGGGATCGCGTCGGTATCGGTATTACGTTCGGCAGGACAAAGCTGCAGGCGATGACGTCAGGCCGCTGCGGGTGCCGGCGCCCGAGTTGGAGGAGGCGGTGATCGGTGCGCTGGAGAGGTTCCTGATGGACGAGGCGCGGTTGCTGGGGCTGATGGGCAGCGTGGATGCCGATCGCGTCAGGGGCCGGCTGCAGGGCGCTGCGGGGCTGGCGGAGGCCTTGCGGGATGCAGGGGGTCGCATCGATCGGGTGCAGCGTCTGGTGGCGCGCGTGGCGCTGGGCTTGAACGCGATCGAGGTCACGGTGCGGGTGGCGGCGATCTGGTCGGATGGGGTGGATGAATCGAGCCCGGCATCGAGCGAGCCGATGCTGACGACCCTCACCGTGCCAGCGCAGTTGAAGCGCTGCGGGCAGGCGGTGCGTCTGATCGTGAAGGCTGCGGTGGATCCGAAGACGCGGGTGCCGGATCCACGGCTGCTGGGGTTGCTGGCGAAGGCGCAGGGGTGGTTCAAGTTACTGAGTTCGGGACAAGTCGACAGCGTGTTGTCGATCGCGCAAGCGCATCGGATGGCCAGTGCCGATGTGACCCGGGTGGTCTATCTGGCGTTCCTGGCACCGGACATCGTGCAGACGATCTTGCGCGGGGCGCAGCCGCTGGACTTGAACATCAAGCGCATGCTGGCCGCCGCCCCCTTGCCGATGGATTGGGCGGAGCAGCGACGGGTGCTGGGGTTCGACGGTTGAGGGTCAGCAGACAACCATCCTGGAGGGCGCTGCGGCGCCCTTGCTCGTGGTGCAGCGATGGCGCAAGCGCAAAAGACGAGGCGTCCATCGAGGCTACTGAGAATGGCGCGCCCGAAGGGGCCACGACGGCTCGATATCGGCCCTCGGCCGGAAACAAAGAATGGGGAAGCCGGCTGCGGGCCGCGCCGCGCGGGCTTCTCCAAAGAAAAAGCCACCGCGCTGCGGTGGCTTTGAAATGTTGGCGGAGTGGACGGGACTCGAACCCGCGACCCCCGGCGTGACAGGCCGGTATTCTAACCAACTGAACTACCACTCCAATACGCATCAGATGCGGAGCAAATTTTCAGCATTCTCTTTTCAGATACTGCTGCAAGCTTTGCTCAAGCTTGTGGCGTCCCCTAGGGGATTCGAACCCCTGTAATCACCGTGAAAGGGTGGTGTCCTAGGCCTCTAGACGAAGGGGACATGTTCTCCGTCGCGTCTTGAACTGCGCGCCACTTTCAACCGGCGATCTGCTGCCTGTCGTTGGTGGAGGTAAGCGGGATCGAACCGCTGACCTCTTGCATGCCATGCAAGCGCTCTCCCAGCTGAGCTATACCCCCCGTTCGCTGTCAGTTCCTGTAGCCCCTGACTTCCCTTGGGGAAGGGACGCAGAGATCAATTTCTGCGTCGCTTCGCGCTGTTCAAGCGAGACCAAGAGTATAGCCACCTTTTCACTCAATCTGCAACCTGCCAATGACGACTTCACGATGAAAAAGCTCGAGCACTGCATCGATCGAAGGCGTCTGCGCACGACCGCATACGAGCACGCGCACCGCATGGGCCAACTGCGGCATCTTGATGCCGTGCGCGGTGATGACTTCCTTGATCGCGGCGCTGATCGCGGGCTTCGACCACTCGATGTCGACGAGGCGTTCGCGCAGGCTCTGAACCGCCGGCTTCACCGCGTCGGTGACATGTGCCGAAAGGTCTTCATCGCGCGGCTCGACGTCGAGGAAATACATGGCCAGCCATTCGGCCAGCTCGACGGTGGTAGCGCAACGGTCCTTGAAGAGCGCACAGAGCCGGGCCAGGTGATCGTCGACCGGCACGGTGATGCCGCGCGCGGCGAATCGGTCCGATACCTGCACGGCCAACGATGCATCGGGCAAGGCCTTGAGGTAATGCCCATTGACCCAGTTGAGCTTGGCAACGTCCCATTGCGCCGGGCTCTTGGCCAGGTGATGTCCATCGAACCAGGACACCAGTTGTTCGCGGCTGAACAGCTCGTCGTCGCCATGGCTCCAGCCCAGCCGGGCCAGGTAGTTCAGCATCGCTTCGGGCAGGTAGCCGGCGTCTTCGTACTGCGTGACGCTGACCGCGCCGTGGCGCTTCGACAGCTTGTCGCCATCGGGCCCGAGGATCATCGGCACGTGGCCGTACACCGGCAGCTCGGCGCCCAGCGCGTGAAGAATGTTGATCTGCCGCGGCGTGTTGTTGACGTGATCGTCACCGCGGATCACGTGGCTGATCTGCATGTCCCAGTCGTCGACGACGACGCAGAAGTTGTAGGTCGGCGTGCCGATCAGCGTGGCAGCGTCGGCTCCGGGGCGGGCAATGATCAGGTCATCGAGCTCGCCGTTGGAGATGGTGATCGGGCCCTTGACCATGTCGTCCCAGGTCACCACGCCATCGACCGGGTTGCGAAACCGGATGACCGGCTTCACGCCGTCGGGAACCACCGGCAGCGCCTTGCCGCTCTCGGGCCGCCAGCGTCCGTCGTAGCGCGGCTTGTCGCCGCGGGCGCGCTGCGCCTCGCGCATCGCGTCGAGCTCGGCCGGTGTGCAGTAGCAGGGGTAGGCCGATCCAGCGACCAGCATCTGGCCGATCACCTCGCGGTAGCGCTCGATGCGCTGCATCTGGAAGAACGGGCCTTCGTCGTAGTCGAGGTTCAGCCACTTCATCGCGGCGATGATCTGGTCGACCGCTTCCTGGGTTGAACGCGCCTCATCGGTGTCTTCGACGCGCAGGATGAAATCGCCGCCGTGATGTCGCGCGTAGGCCCATGAAAACAAGGCAGTGCGGGCGGTGCCCAGGTGCAGGAAGCCGGTGGGTGACGGCGCGATGCGGGTGCGAACTTTTCGGGTCATCGGTCGGGGATCGTCAGAGCGTCATCAAAGTGAATTCAGGCCGCGCAGCAGATCGGCCTTCAGGTCTTCCACGTCGTCCAGGCCGACCGCGATGCGGACCATGCCCTGCGTGATGCCGGCGGCCTGTCGCTGCTCTTCGGTGAGCCGACCGTGCGAGGTGCTGGCCGGGTGGGTGATCGTGGTCTTGGTGTCGCCCAGGTTCGCGGTGATCGAGCACACCTGCGTGCTGTCGATGACATGAAACGCGGTCAGGCGGGCCGCCTCCGCGTCGCCAGGCGCGCGGGCCTTGACGACGAACGACAGCACTGCGCCGCCACAACCCGACTGCTGCGCCATCGCTAGAGCGTGCTGCGGATGCGAGGTCAGCCCGGGGTAGAAAACGCGCTCGATCTGCGGCTGCTGTTCGAGCCAGGTCGCCAGTTTCATCGCGCGTTCGCTCTGCGCCTGCATGCGGATCGACAGCGTCTCCAGCCCCTTCAAGACCACCCAGGCGTTGAACGACGACAGCGTCATGCCCGCACTGCGCATCACCGGCACGAACTTCTCGTTGATCAACGCTTCGGGGCCGCACACCGCGCCAGCGATCACGCGGCCCTGGCCGTCGAGGTACTTGGTGCCCGAATGGATGATCAGGTCGGCGCCGTACTCGACCGGCCGCTGCAACACAGGCGTACAGAAGCAGTTGTCGACCGCGAGCAGCGCATTCGCCTCTCGCGCGACCTCGGCCAGCGCGCGGATGTCGCAGACCTCGGTCAGCGGATTGGTCGGCGACTCGGCGAACAGCAGCTTCGTCGTTGGCCGCACCGCGCGGCGCCATTCGCCGACATCGGTCTGCGAAACGAACGTGGTCTCGACGCCGAACTTCGCGAACTCGCGGCCGAGCAAGGTGATGGTCGAGCCGAACACGCTGCGCGAGCAGATCACGTGATCGCCCGCCTTCAGCAGCGCCATCGCGGTCAGCAGGATCGCCGCCATGCCGCTGGCCGTGGCGATGCAGGCTTCAGTGCCTTCCATCGCGGCGAGACGACGCTCGAACATCGTCACTGTCGGGTTGGTGAAGCGCGAGTAGATGAACGCCTCTTCCTCGTTCGCGAAGCGGGCGGCGGCGGTGGCCGCATCGGGCTGCACGAAGCTGCTGGTCAGGAACAGCGCTTCGGAGTTCTCGCCCCATTGGGTGCGCGGCAAGCCTTCACGCACCGCCAGCGTGTCGATGCGTGTTCCCTCGGGAAAGGCCACGCGAGGGATCGTCTTCTTCGTCGCCATCAGGACTGCTCCGCCGCGTTCGGCAGTGCCAGTCGCGAACGATCGGTGGAGTCCTCTTCCTCGCCTTGCGAGCGACGTTGCGTGGCGATGGCATCGAAATCGGCCGCCGTGATGTCACCGGTGATGTAGTGGCCATCGAAGCACGAGGCCTCGAATCCGGCAACCAGCGGATTCATTGCGCCGACCACGCGCTTCATCGCATTCACGTCCTGGTAGATCAGCGCATCGGCACCGATGAACTGGCGGATTTCCTCGATGCTGCGGTTGTGCGCGATCAGTTCGCTGTTGGTCGGCATGTCGATGCCGTAGACATTGGGGAAGCGCACTGGCGGCGCCGCCGAGGCCATGTAGACCTTGCGCGCACCGGCCTCGCGCGCCATCTGCACGATCTCCTTCGAGGTGGTGCCGCGCACGATGGAATCGTCGACCAGCAGCACGTTGCGACCCTTGAACTCGACGCCGATCGCGTTGAGTTTCTGGCGCACCGATTTCTTGCGCACGCCCTGCCCCGGCATGATGAAGGTGCGGCCGACATAGCGGTTCTTGACGAAGCCTTCGCGGTACGGCTTGCCGATCTTCTGCGCGAGTTGCATCGCCGACGGCCGGCTCGATTCGGGGATCGGGATCACGACGTCGATCTCGCTCGGCGGCATCGTCGAGATCAGCCGCTGCGCCAGTGTTTCACCCATGTTGAGCCGCGCCTGGTAGACCGAGATGCCATCCATGATGGAGTCCGGCCGCGCCAGGTAGACGTACTCGAACATGCACGGATGCAGGCTCGGGTTCTCGGCGCACTGCTGCGCATACACCTGCCCTTCGGGCGTGATGAAGATCGCCTCGCCGGGCGCGACATCGCGCGTCATCACATGGCCGGTGCCTTCGAGCGCGACCGACTCGCTGGCCACCATCACCTGCCGCCCTTCGGGCGTGTCGCCCTCGCCGAAACACAGCGGGCGGATGCCGAACGGATCGCGGAACGCCAGCAACCCGAAACCGGCGATCAACGCGACCACCGCGTACGAGCCCTTGATGCGCTTGTGCACCGCCGACACGGCCTTGAAGATGATCTCGGGCGTCAGTGGCAGATCACGCGCCGCGAGTTCGAGTTCATGGGCAAGGATGTTGATCAGAACCTCGGTGTCGCTGTCGGTGTTGATGTGGCGACGATCGATCCGGGCCAGTTCGTTCTTGAGCGTCACGGCATTGGTCAGGTTGCCGTTGTGAACCAGCACGATGCCGAATGGGGCATTGACGTAGAAAGGCTGCGCTTCTTCTTCGCTGTAGGCGTTGCCCGCCGTCGGGTAGCGCACCTGGCCCAGGCCGACCGGGCCCAGCAGCCCACGCATGTTGCGAGTGCGGAAAACATCGCGCACCATGCCGCGCGCCTTGTGCATGTAGCAGCGCGAGTCCTGCATCGTGACGATGCCTGCGGCGTCCTGACCGCGATGCTGCAGCAGCAGCAAGGCGTCGTAGATCAACTGGTTGACCGGCGCCTTTGAGATCACCCCGACGATGCCGCACATGAAATCACTCCCGTATCGAAAACTGGCGAGGGCTCGAAACGCCCCTCGGATTGCCGCCATTGTCTGCGGGTCACGCCCCGATCACAGCCGCAACTGATCGGAGATCGATGCGGGCAAGGTCTGTTTCAAGCCGACCAGCAACACTTTCAGCCAGGCGGCACCCGACGATTGCTGCCAGGTCGGCGATTGCACCCAGGGCGTGCGAGTGACGACAGCCGCCACCGCGAGCAACAGCACCCCGCCGCGCAACACCCCGAATGCCGCCCCCAGCAAGCGGTCAACCATCCCCAGAGGCGTCGCATGGATCAACATTTTCAGCAGCCTGGCCAGCAGCGACCACACCAGAAGTGCACCGATGAAGGAGGCTGCGAATGCCGCCGCATGATGGATCGCCGATCCAGGCGCACCGATCGGCACATAGGGGGCAACCGATGGGCTGACCCACTGCGCCACAAGGTAGGCCGCAAACCAGCCCACCAGCGACATCAGCTCGAACACCAGCCCCCGCCAAGCACCCACCGCCATGGACAGCAGCAGCGCGGCCAGCATGGCGATATCGACGGCATTCCAGGAGTGGGTCATCTTGCTCGTTCTGTCGACAACGGCGGCTGCCGGCGTCGGTCGGCCCGGATCAAAGCGTCAACACCACCGCCGCGATACCCGCGTCCTTCGAGCGGGCCTGCGCCTTGTCCGCCTCGGCCCGGGTCGCAAACGGACCCAGACGTACCCGGATGCGCTTGCCGGCGCTGGTCTCGGCGACCTGCGTATAGGTCCTCAAGCCCAGCTTTTCCATCTTCGATCGAAGCTCGCGCGCAGCCGCCGGATCGGCGAACGCCCCCACCTGAACGACAAATCGCGCGGAGCCTTCGGCCGCCGATGCCGGTGCAGCGTTGGCTGCGCTCGCCGTGGCAGGCAAAGCCACGGGGCTGGCCTTGGCGGCAGATGCCGGCACGTGAGCGATGGGCGGCTCTGCGGCGCTGGTCGGCTTGGCAGGCACGACCTCGGTCTTGCCATTGGTGACCGACGGCGCGGTGACAGACGGCGTCGCCAGTGCGGTGCTGGCTGCGGGCTCGGATGACGGCATCAGGTCCGCAGGCGACTCGCGCACCACGCCGGCCGCCACCGAACCGATGGCGCTGTGGGATGCGGGGGCCTCGGCCGAGGCCCCCGCGCGCCGCGGGGCTGGCAGCACCAGCGCAGACACAGCGTCCTGGCGAGGGATGTCGATCGGGATGTCGATCGGAATCGGCCGCGGCTGCGACTCGAACACCAACGGAAAGCCGATCACACCCATCGTCAGCAGCACGACAGCACCGATCAGGCGCTGGCGCGTGCGGGTGCGCACTTTCTCGACCGCATCGAAGGTCGGCGCCATGCGGCTGGTGCTCACCGGTGCATCGCCCGGGGCCTTGCGCTTGAAAAAACTCGTCAGTCCCATGGGTGCTGGTTGGCGCGCTGGTGAGAAGAAGCGTTCGCGCGTCAAACGCCGTGTGAACTGCCCAGCCGGGGCAAGCCGTGTTTCAACACGCCGCCGACGGTCAGGAACGACCCGAAGACGACGATTCTATCTGTCGGGTCGGCGCCTTCGAGGGCGTGATGCAGCGCATCCATCGGGTCGGCATGCATCGACACGGCGACCGGCCCGGGGCCCTTCAACGCCAGTTGTTCGTGCACCGCTTTCAGATGCAGCGCGGTGGCTGCGCGCGCCATCGGAAGGTCCGTAAAGCACCAGGTGTCGACCATCGGAGCCAGGCGCCGGAAGATCCCGGCGAGGTCCTTGTCGTGCATCGCGCCGAAAACCGCATGGGTGCGTGGATGGAAGCCCATGCGATCGAGGTTCTGCGCCAGCGCGGCCACCGCGTGCGGGTTGTGCGCCACGTCCAGCACCAACGTCGGCTGGCCCGGAACGATCTGGAAGCGGCCGGGGAGATCGAGCATCGCGAAGCCCTGACGCACCGCCTGCGCGGTGATCGGCAACCGATCACCCAGCGCCTCGAATGCCGCCAGCGCGCCAGATGCATTGATCAACTGATTGGCACCGCGCAGTCCCGGGTAGGCCAGCCCGTTGTACCGCTTGGTGCGTCCAGCCCAAGCCCATTGCTGCTGGTCGCCAGAATGGTTGAAGTCGATACCGAAGCGCCGCAGATCGGCGCCGATCTCGCGCGCACGATCGAGAACACTTTGCGGCGGCACCGGATCGCTGACGATCACCGGGCGGCCGGCGCGCATGATGCCGGCCTTCTCACGGCCGATCGATTCACGGTCGGGGCCCAGGAACTCCATGTGGTCGAGGTCGATGCTGGTGATCACCGCGCAATCGGCGTCGAAGGCATTGACGGCATCGAGTCGGCCACCCAGACCGACTTCGAGAATCACCAGATCGAGCGGCGACTGCGAGAGCAATCGCGCGATTGCGAGCGTCGTGAACTCGAAGTAGGTCAGGCCGATGTCACCGCGAGCAAGCTCGACGGCCTCGAAATGCGCGATCAATTCGGCCTCGGTGACCATCTCGCCATTGACCCGACAACGCTCCTCGAAATGCACCAGGTGCGGCTTCGAATACAGGCCCACCCGGTAACCGGCGCGCAACGCGATCGACTCGAGCATCGCGCAGGTCGAACCCTTGCCGTTGGTCCCGGCCACCGCGATCACCGGCACATCGAACTTCAGATCGAGACGCGCGCGCACCTGCTCGACACGGTGCAAGCCCATGTCGATTTCCTTGGGGTGCAACTGCTCGCATCGGACCAGCCAGGCCGCGAGGGAGGTCGGGAGCGCGGACGACAAAATGGTTCGCTGAGCGTCGGCCTCGACGTCAGGCGAGCGCGTCGGCGCTCTGACGCTGCAGCATCGCGATCATCTTGGCGATGGAGGTCCGCAGTTCGCGCCGGTCGACGATCATGTCGATCGCGCCGGTATGCAGCAGGAATTCGGCTCGCTGGAAGCCTTCGGGCAGCTTCTCGCGCACGGTGTTCTCGATCACACGCGGCCCGGCGAAACCTATCAGCGCCTTCGGCTCGGCGATGACCACGTCGCCCATGAACGCAAAGCTCGCCGATACGCCGCCCATCGTCGGGTCGGCCAGCACGCTGATGTAGGGCAGTTTCGCCTTGGCCAAGTGGGTCAGCGCCGCATTCGTCTTCGCCATCTGCATCAGGCTCAACAGGCCTTCCTGCATGCGGGCGCCGCCGGTCGCGGTGAAGCTGATGAAGGGCGTCTTCTGTTCGACTGCGGTTTCGACGCCGCGCACGAAGCGCTCGCCAACCACCGAGCCCATCGAGCCGCCCATGAACTGGAATTCGAAGCAGGCCACCACCACCGGGAGGCTGTGGATCGCGCCGCCCATAACGACCAGCGCATCGGTTTCGCCGGTGGCTTCGAGCGCTTCCTTGAGCCGCTCGGGGTACTTCTTGCTGTCCTTGAACTTCAACGCATCGACTGGAACGACCTCCTGTCCGATCTCGTAACGGCCTTCCGGATCAAGAAACGCGTCGAGACGCGCCCGCGCGCCCATCCGGTGGTGGTGGCCACATTTCGGGCAGACGTTGATGTTCTGTTCGAGGTCGGTTTTGTAGAGCACGGTCTCGCAGGACGGGCACTTGATCCACAGGCCCTCGGGAACCGAGCGGCGCTCGCTGGGATCGGTCTGCTGGATCTTCGTTGGCAACAGTTTCTCGAGCCAGCTCATGCATGTTCTCCTGTCAGCGTGTCGAGGGCCGTGCGTATCTCGGCGATGAAACGACCGGCCACCGCCGGCGCATTGTCGGGTGTCTCGTGCTCGAGCAACTGCACGAGCGCGGAGCCGATCACCACGGCGTCAGAAACCGCCGCGACGGCTTTCGCGGTGGCCGCGTTGCGGATGCCGAAGCCGACGCCGACCGGCACATGCACGTGCTCTCGGATGCGCGGCAGCATCGATTCAACCGCGCCGATGTCGAGGTGCCCGGCACCGGTCACGCCTTTCAGCGACACGTAGTAGACGTAACCGCTGGCGATGCGGCCCACTTCCTTCATGCGCTGCGCGGTCGAGGTCGGGGCCAACAGGAAGATCGGGTCCATCTGGTGGCCGTGCAAGGTGCGGGCGAACGCTTCGCACTCTTCGGGCGGGTAGTCGACGACCAGCACGCCATCGACACCGGCCGCCTTCGCGTCGGCAACGAAGCGGTCGACGCCGTAGCGCTCGACCGGGTTCGCGTAGCCCATCAGCACCACGGGTGTCGTGTCGTTGCGCGTGCGGAAGCAGCGCACGTAATCCAGCACCTGGGGCATGCCGATGTGCTTGGCCAGCGCGCGTTCGGCAGCTTTCTGGATCACCGGACCGTCGGCCATCGGATCGGAGAACGGCACACCCAACTCGATCACATCGGCGCCCGCATCGGCCATCGCCCACAGGATGTCGACGGTGCTCTCGGCGTGCGGATCGCCGGCGGTGATGAACGGGATCAGCGCCTTGCGCCGCTGGCTCTTCAGCACCTCGAAGGTGGCGGCGATGCGGCTCATTTCGGGCCTTTCATGGTGGTCGACCCGCCCTTCACCGTCTGGCCTCGGCATGAGGGACGGCAGAAGAACTCGGCACCGGACAGATCAGCCACGGTGCCGATGTCCTTGTCGCCACGGCCCGACAGGTTGACCAGCAGGCTCTGATCGCTGCGCATCGTCGGCGCAAGCTTCATGGCGTAGGCCAGCGCATGGCTCGATTCGAGCGCCGGGATGATGCCCTCGTTGCGACACAGCAGATGGAATGCTTTCAGCGCCTCGTCGTCGGTGATGCCGACGTACTCGGCGCGGCCGATGTCCTTCAGGTAGGCATGCTCCGGGCCAACGCCGGGGTAATCGAGACCAGCGGACACCGAATGCGTCTCGATGATCTGGCCGTTGGCGTCCTGCAGCAGGTAGGTGCGGTTGCCATGCAGCACGCCGGGCGAACCCGCCGACAGCGACGCCGCATGGTGACCCGTCTCGATGCCCAGCCCCGCCGCCTCGACACCGATCAGGCGCGTGCTCTCGTGCTCGATGTACGGATAGAAGATGCCCATCGCATTGCTGCCACCGCCCACGCAGGCGATCACCACATCGGGCTGGCGGCCGATCATTTCGGGCATCTGCACCAGGCATTCGTCGCCGATCACGCGCTGAAAGTCGCGCACCATCATCGGATACGGATGCGGGCCAGCGACGGTGCCGATGATGTAGAAGGTGTTCTCGACGTTGGTCACCCAGTCACGCAGCGCTTCGTTGAGTGCGTCCTTCAGCGTCTTGCTGCCCGACTCGACCGGCACGACCTTGGCACCGAGCAGGTTCATCCGGTACACGTTCGGCGACTGCCGAAGCACATCGGTGCTGCCCATGTAGACCACGCATTCGAGGCCGTAGCGCGCGCAGATGGTGGCGGTGGCCACGCCGTGCTGACCGGCACCGGTTTCGGCAATCACCCTCGGTTTTCCCATGCGGCGCGCGAGCATCGCCTGGCCGATGGTGTTGTTGATCTTGTGCGCGCCGGTGTGGTTGAGGTCTTCGCGCTTCAGGTAGATCTGCGCGCCGCCCAGCTCGCGGCTGATGCGTGCGGCATGGTAGATCGGGCTCGGCCGCCCAACGAAGTGCGCCAGTTCGGACCGGAACTCAGCCATGAAGGCCGGATCGGCCTGGGCTTCGGCGTAGGCCTGCTTCAGCTCGTCGAGTGCATGGATCAACGTTTCGGCGACGAACGTGCCGCCATAGGGACCGAAATGCCCAGTGGCGTCGGGCTGGTGGTAATCGAACATCGTGGGTTCACTCTTCAGGTTTCATTCGCGGCGATGCGGGCGTCAGCTTCGCGCACCTGCTCGCAGAACCGGCGCATCGCCAAGGCGTCCTTGACACCCTTGGCCTGCTCCACGCCGGAGCTGACGTCAACGGCCCAGGGCCGGACTCGAAGAATGCCTTCGATCACATTTTCGACATGCAACCCACCAGACAAAACGAGGGGACGGGACACGTCTTGAGGGATGAGCGACCAATCGAACACCTTTCCGGCACCACCATAACCGTCGACATGGGCGTCGAGGAGGATCGCTTGCGCATCAGGGTGGCAAGACGCGAACTTTAGCAAATCGAACCCGGCGGTCATCCGGGCCGCTCGCAGGTAAGGCCGCGCCGGAGCCTGGCACGCGGCCGGGGTTTCGTCGCCGTGGAACTGCAGAAGCAGCTGCGGCATCGCCGCTGCGGCCTCGGTGATCAGTTCGGCGCTGGCATTGACGAACAGGCCGACCGGCATCACGAAGGCCGGCAGGCGCCGGGCCAGCGCGGCGGCGCGCTTCACGTCGACGAAACGCGGGCTCTGGTCGTACAGCACGAAGCCGATGGCATCGGCCCCGGCCTCGACGGCGTCATCGATGTCCTGCTCTCTCGTCAAACCACAAATCTTGATGCGGGTGCGTGTGTTCATCGTAGGAGGCTGTCGGGCTTGGGGTCGGGCCTCCCAGTGTCAGGGCAACCAGTCGGTCGCGGGAGGTCGCATCGGAAGGGCATGCCGCTCGTCGTAGTACGGACCGGTGAAATACAGCCCGTCGGGCGAAAAGGTCGGCGCAGCAAGTTCACGTCGACGCGACGCCAGCACCTCGGCCAGCCACGAGATCGGGCGGCTGCCGTTGCCCACGGCGATCAGACAGCCGACGATGTTGCGCACCATGTGGTGCAGGAACGCGCTCGCGTCGAAGTCGATGCGCCAGTAGGCACCGCGCCGGCTGATCTCGATAGATCGCATCTGCTTGACCGGCGAAGCAGCCTGGCATTGCGACGAACGGAAGGCCGAGAAATCGTGTTCGCCAATCAGCAACTCGGCCGCTTGTCGCACCGCGTCTCCATCGAGCGGGCGGAAGGTCCAGCCGGCCAGGCCGGCTTCGAGCGCGGGGCGCACCGGAGACTCAAGCAGCAGGTAGGTGTAGCGACGACCGATGGCGCTGAAACGCGCGTGGAACGATTCGTCGACGCGCTGGCACCACTGGATCGCCACGTCGGACGGCAGGTACCGGTTGGTGCCCCGCACCCAGGACACGTCTTCACGCTCGACCGTAGCGTCCAGGTGCACGACCTGGTTGAGCGCGTGCACACCGGCATCGGTGCGCCCCGCACAGGTCACGGTGACGGCGAGATCGACGAATTTCGAAAGCGCCCGCTCGACGCAGGCCTGAACCGATGCCGCGCTGGTTTGGCGTTGCCAACCGCTGTAGGCCCCACCCCGGTAAGAAATCCCCAGCGCGAGTCGAGTCATCTGAGGATGATGCATCGCACCGCAGTGCTGCGGTGGACAGCCGTCAATCGAGGTCGTCGAGCATGCCCTGCGCTTTCGCCTTGAGCGCCCCGTCTGCCTTGTTGGCGACTTCCTGCAGCAGATCGCGCGCGCCCTCGGTGTCGCCGATCTGCCGGAATTCCTCGGCCAGCTCGAGCTTGCGAGTCAGCGGATCGGCGTTCTCGTCGTCGGCATCGTCGTCGACCAAGCCATCCGTCTCGATGTCGAGCTCTGTCGCGCCGGGGGCAGCAGATGTTGCCGGGGCGTCGAGGTCGAGCGAGATCGACGACAAGTCGAATTCAAGCGGCGACTTTGAATCCGGAGCCTGTGTCGGCGTGGCCGGAGGGTAGAACGCCTGCGCGGCAGCAGGAGTCGGCGCCGGATCGAAATCGAAGGACTCGAATTGCGGAGGTGGAGCCGCCGGTGGAGCCGCCTCCAACGCGTCGAGGTCGAGGTCGAAGGCGACCTCCTCCGATGGGCCTTCGTCCGCATTGCGCAGCACTTCGGTCGGTGAGTCGCTGAAGCTGGAGTGCATTGGAAGCACCGATTGGGGCATGGTGCTGGCACCCAGCGGTTCTGACATCAGACCCGAGTCGGAAGGTGACACCGACTCCGGAGCACCGCCTGGCTGGTAAAGCAGGTTATCGGGGTCGATGTCGAGACCGAGTTCCTGCGCTTTTTCCCAATCCTCCCCTCGGCCACCGGTCAACGCGAACAACTGTGCGGCCAGCATTTCAAAGCCCTTGGTGTCGCGACGCTTGGCGTAGACCTCAAGCAGCTTGGTGCGGATCGCCATGCGCTCCGGACTGCTGCGCATCGCCTCCTTGAGGATTTCCTCGGCCTGCAGGTCGCGTCCGTACGCCAGGTACACATCGGCCTCGGCTACCGGATCGACATCCCCGATAGCATCGAGTTGACTCAGCGAATAGCTCATCGACGACGGCGCGCCAGATGCTGACTCACGGGTATCGATGCGCTGGCCGCCACTGGCGCCGAAGAACGAGTCCGGCTGAAGCCGACTTTCCAGGAACGAAGTCTCGCCCGTATCCAGCTTGGCACGCCTGGCCCGGTAGGCACCGAAACCAAGCAAGGCCAGGACAGCACCGCCGCCGACAGCGAGCAGCAGCGGGTTGTTCTCCATCAATTCGCTGAAGAACCCGGGTTCTTCGGCAGGTTGCTTTGCTGCGGCCTGGGCTGGCGCGGGCTTGGGAACATCGACCGGGGGCTTCTTCACCTCGGGGGCAGGCACTGGGGCAGGTGGCGCGGCAACGACCGCCGGCGGCTCGGCGGGCTTGGCCTCCACGGCGGCAGCCGGGGCGGGGGAAGGCGCCGGAGTCGCTGCGGGAGCGGGGGCCGGCGCTGGGGCCGCAGGAGCTGCGCCACCATTGGTCGCGCCAGACAGCTTCTTCAACTCCTCGACGTTCTTCGACAACTCAGCCACGCGGACCGCAGCGTCCTGCTTTTCCTTGTCCTTCGAGATCTTGGCCTCGGTGGTGCCGGGCTTCGCAGCCGAGGCACCCTTGCTCAGCGTCAGCTTGTCGGGAGCAACGGCAGCCGTCGTCTTGCGATCATCGACACTGGCTTGCACCTTGCCGGTGTCCTTGCGAGCCGGCGCGTCAGCCTGTACCGCCGGCACGCCAGAGGCCAGTCTTTGACGGAAACTGCCAAAGTCTGCGCTCTGAGCCTGGATCAGTTGGCGAGCTTCTGAGGCGTCGATCGCCGCAGCGGCATCGGCACTTGGAACGGTCAGCAACACGCCGGCCTTCAGGCGGTTCATGTTCTCGCCGACGAACGCTTGCGGATTGCTGCGGTAGAGCGACACGAGCGTCTGATCGAGCGACACCGTGCCACGACGCGTACGCGCGGCGATGCCGGTCAGCGTATCGCCACTGCGCACTCGGTACGAGTCACCGACCGATTCGCTCGGAGCCGCAGGCTTGGCTGATCGCTCAGCAGCCGCAGTTGGCGGAATGGAGGCCGGCGCAGCCGCCCGAAGCGGGCGCGGTACGGGTGCCGGGGCGGTGAACACGGGCGCCGTCACCACAGACGGCGCCGGTGTGGGTGTTGGCGTGGCAGCCTGAGGCCGCTCGGACGGCGGATCGAACAGCAAGGTGTATTCACGCACCAGGCGTCCGGTCGACCAGGACAATTCGAGGATGACGTCGACAAACGGCTCCTGTACCACCCGATCACTGGTCAGACGCAGGAACGGACGTCCGTCGGCGCGCTTGAGCAACGCGGCCTGGGTGCTCGGCAACACACTGTTGTAGTCGACACCCGACGCGCGGTAGGTCTCCGGGGCGGCGATGCGGATCTTGAGGTTGCCAGCTTCCTCGGGTGTCAGGCTGGTGACGTCGATCTCGGCCCGCAACGTCTCGCCCAAGGAGGACTGCACCGCGAGGCGACCCAGCCCCAGAGCCCAGGTATTGGCGGCACCCAGAGAAAGCGCAGCGATGGCCACACTGGACAGGGCAAATCGCCCGAACTGCTGCGTAGTGTTTTTCAAGGCGTCTCCCAAACCCAGGGTCCGAGCCGCTCAGCGGCACCGACCAAACGACGTCCACCACCTTCGGAGGGGCGTCCGTCAAGAAGATAGAAATCTATAAATCACAATAGCATCAAGCAGATACGGTGACAAGCTCATGAATCGCCTGAAAAGCAAGCAGCTTCAACATCAGCTCCGGTGATCACCGGGTTGTCGCGTCAGGACAACGACATGGAACTCACTGACGGGTTCAGTCCTCGATCAGCAGACGCAGCATCCGACGTAAAGGCTCGGCGGCACCCCACAACAACTGGTCCCCGATGGTGAAGGCGCCGAGGTACTCCGGCCCCATCGCCATCTTCCGCAACCGCCCTACCGGGATGTCCAGCGTCCCGGTCACCGCCACCGGCGTCAGCTGCCGGACCGTGTCCTCGCGGTTGTTGGGAACGACCTTCACCCAGGCGTTGTCGTTCGCGATCAATTGTTCGATATCGGCCAGCGGCACGTTCTTCTTGAGCTTGAAGAGAAGTGACTGACTGTGACAACGCATCGCGCCGACGCGCACGCAGAAACCGTCGACCGGCACCGCTGGCTGATCGAAGCCCTCGCCCTGCCCCAGGATCTTGTTGGTCTCGGCACCGCCCTTCCATTCCTCGCGGCTGACGCCCCAGCCCTCGTCATCGCGGTTCTTGCCGATGCCGAGGTCCTTGTCGATCCACGGGATCAGCGAGCCGGCCAGCGGGACGCCGAACTGGGCGGTTTCCGATTCGCTGAGACTGCGCTGCTTGGCCAGCAGGCGGCGATCGATCTCGAGGATCGCGCTCTTCGGGTCGTCGAGCAGGCCGCGCACCTCGGCGTTCAGCGTGCCGAACTGCGTCAACAGTTCGCGCATGTGCTGTGCGCCGCCGCCCGACGCAGCCTGGTAGGTCTGCGTGCTCATCCACTCGACCAGACCGGCCTTGTAGAGCGCGCCCACGCCCATCAGCATGCAGCTGACGGTGCAGTTGCCACCGATCCAGTTGCGGCCGCCGCCGTTTCGTGATTTCGCCAGCGCGTTCTGGATCACCGGCAGGTTGACCGGATCGAGCACGATGACCGCATCGCTCTTCATTCGCAGCGTCGACGCTGCGTCGATCCAGTGCCCGGACCAGCCGGCAGCGCGCAGCTTCGGAAACACCTCGGTGGTGTAGTCGCCACCTTGGGCTGTGATGATGATGTCGCAACGCTTGAGCGCATCGATGTCGAAAGCGTCGCGCAGCGTCGCCTCGTGGCGTGCCTGCGGAGGCGCCTTGCCGCCCGCGTTGCTGGTGCTGAAGAACATCGGCTCGATCAGCGGAAAGTCTCCTTCCTGCTGCATGCGATCGAGCAACACCGAACCCACCATCCCGCGCCAACCAACCAATCCGACCAGCTTCATAGCCTTGCCTTTCAATCCCAAATCTCTATTTGTTCAACTTACGCTGCTTTGACCGCAGCGACCACCGCCGAACCCATTTCCCGCGTGCCGACGCGCTGCGTGCCTTCGGACCAGATATCTGCTGTCCGCAGGCCGCTCTCGAGCACCTGCGTCACCGCCGCCTCGATCCGCGCGGCCGCTTCAGGCTGGTTCAGCGAGAACCGCAGCATCATCGCCAGCGACAGGATGGTCGCCAGCGGGTTCGCGATGTTCTTGCCGGCGATGTCCGGCGCGCTGCCGTGGCTGGGCTCGTACAGGCCGCGATTCGCGGCGTTCAACGACGCCGACGGCAGCATGCCGATCGAGCCGGTCAGCATCGCGGCTTCGTCCGACAGGATGTCACCGAACATGTTGCCGGTGACCACCACATCGAACTTCTTCGGCGCCTTGACCAGCTGCATCGCCGCGTTGTCGACATACATGTGGTCGAGCTCGACATCCGGATACTGTGCGTGCACCTCGATCATCACGTCGCGCCAGAACTGGAAGGTCTCCAGCACGTTGGCCTTGTCGACGCTGGTCACCCGCTTGCTGCGCTTGCGGGCCGCCTGGAACGCCACATGCGCGATGCGCTCGATCTCGGGACGCGAGTAGCGCATCGTGTCGAAGGCCTCCTGCTGACCTTCGAAGGCGCCATCCGGCGAAAGGCGACGGCCGCGCGGCTGTCCGAAATAGATGTCACCAGTCAGCTCGCGCACGATCAGGATGTCGAGCCCGGCGACCAGCTCAGGCTTCAGGCTCGACGCGTGCGTCAGCTGCGGGTGGCAGATCGCCGGCCTGAAGTTGGCGAACAGCTGCAGGTGCTTGCGCAGACCGAGGATCGCCTGCTCGGGGCGCAGCGAGCGCTCCAACGCGTCGAATTTCCAGTCTCCGACGGCGCCGAACAGCACCGCATCGGCACTCTGCGCGAGCTTCAGCGTCGAATCAGGCAGTGGATGGCCGTGGGCCTCATAGGCCGCACCGCCCACGAGAGCCGATTCGGTCTCGAACCGCAAGTCGAGCACCTCGAGCACACGCACGGCCTCGGCCACGATTTCAGAGCCGATGCCGTCGCCGGGGAGGATCGCAATTTTCACGAGTCAATGTCCTTTGGATCGGTCACGGGTCAAACGCTCGACCCGAACCCACTGAATTGAGAGACACCCGGCCTTGGCAGGCTCAGAGGCTGTGAGCCAACCAAGGCTTCTTGAGGAGGCGCTCGGCCTCGTAGGCCTTGATTTTGTCGGCGTGCCGCAGCGTCAGACCGATGTCGTCGAAACCACCCAGCAGGCAGTACTTGCGGAACGCCTGCACCTCGAACGGCAGTTCGGTTCCGTCGGCCTTGACGATCACCTGCCGCTCGAGATCGACGGTCAACTGGTAGCCGACGAACGCCGCGACTTCATCGAACAGGCTCGCGACCTGGCTTTCCGGCAGAACTATCGGCAGCAAGCCATTCTTGAAGCAGTTGTCGAAGAAGATGTCCGCAAAACTCGGGGCGATCACCACCCGGAAGCCGTACTGATCGAGCGCCCAGGGCGCGTGTTCGCGCGACGAACCGCAACCGAAATTCTTGCGGGCTATCAATACCGATGCACCGCGATAGCGCGACTGGTTCAGCACGAAATCAGGGTTCGGCCTGCGCGAGGCAGGATCCTGACCCGGAAAGCCCGCATCAAGGTAGCGCCACTCGTCGAAGAGGTTGATCCCGAAGCCCGACTTCTTGATCGACTTCAGGAACT
>JAURWR010000091.1 GCA_030654805.1 Burkholderiaceae bacterium | reverse complement strand
GCCGGGCTGGATGGGCAGGTAGAGGTCGGCGATGCCCGCGGTGTCGGTGCGGCGCGGGTCGCAGAAGATGATTTTCATGGCCGGGTTGGCGGCCTTGGCGTCCTCGATGCGGCGAAACAGGATGGGGTGCGCGTAGGCAGTGTTGCTGCCGACGATGAAGATGCACTGCGCATGGTTGACGTCGTCGTAACAGCTGGGCGGCGCGTCGGCGCCCAGGGTCTGCTTGTAGCCCGCCACCGCGCTGCTCATGCACAGGCGCGAGTTGGTGTCGATGTTGTTGGTGCCGATCAGGCCCTTGGCGAGTTTGTTGAAGACGTAATAGTCCTCGGTCAGCAACTGGCCGGAGATGTAGAAGCCGACCGCGTCCGGCCCGTGTTCGCGGATGATGCGCGCGAAACCTTCGCTGGCCACATCGAGTGCGCTGTCCCAGCTGATGCGCTTCGGCTCAGTGCCGCGCTGCTCGCGCTGCATCGGGTGCAGCAACCGGGTCTGGCGCGTGACGATGTTCGAGGCCGTCAGGTGCAGGGTCGAGCCCTTGGTGCAGAGTCGCCCGAAATTGGCCGGGTGATCGGGGTCGCCGCGCACACCCGTGATCTCGTCGCCCTGGGACTCGATGATCACACCACATCCCACCCCACAGTAAGGGCAGGTGGATCTGGTTTCCTTTGGCATCACGCGGTCTGCGGTGCCTGCACGTCAAAGGTCTCGTCGCCCAGTGCGCCTGTGGATGCACAGGGGCCGGCGCGCGGCGGTACCAGGTCCAGGGCCAGCGTTGCCAGCTCGATCGGGTCCAGCAGCACCTGGCCGGCCTCTACCTTGCAGGCAAATTTCGGCGTGCAGCCTTCATCGGCGCCCTGGGCGCAGCCGTCGGCCAGGCCGATGGTCCAGTTGTGCAGCGGGCAGGCCACGCTGGTACCGAACACGATGCCCTGCGACAGCGGGCCGCCCTTGTGCGGGCAGCGATCCAGCAACGCAAACACCTTGTCGTCGGCGTTGCGGAAAACTGCGACGTCGATGCCGCGCTCCCGCGCCACGCGGCGCGCGCCCAGCACAGGGATGTCGGTCACCAGACAGATTTTTTTCCATTCGCTCATGATGGTCCCTTTTTTTCTAGCCGAGAACGCGGGCGTACATGCCGGTGACCCGGTCCATGACCTGAAGCAGGTTTTCGCTGCTCACAAAAACATCGGCGGCGGCCTTGGGGCTTGTCACGCGGGCCTTCAGCGCGTTATCGAAGAAGAGCCACTGGTTGTCGGCCAGGACCAGCTCCTGCCTGATCTCGGCAGTGGCCTCCGGCGCATTGCGCAGCAGTTCCAGCGCCGGCACAAACTCTTCGCGTGCCTTGCTGATTTCCCGCAGGCTCAGGGCGCTTTCCACGTTCCAGCTGTTGGCCAGGTAGAACTGCGCCATGCGTTGCGACAACATGCGCTGCCGGCCCGCGACGTTCACCAGCTTGGCACCCGGCTTGCCGGCCTGCTGCTCGAACAGTCCTGTGCCTTTGTGTGCCAGGGCCAGGACCTTGCCGGCCTGGTCGAGCACCGACTTGGCCCTGTCCTGCGACGGCACGGCGCCGACCAGCAGGCTTTTGTAGTCCGACCAGGCCGATTCCAGCAAGACGTAGGTATCGCGGGTTTCGCCGGCCGGTGCAAATGTCTTGAGTTCGACCAGCTGCCGGTCGAACAGGGCCATGGACTGGTCCAGCACGCGGCGGGCAGTTTCCGCCTGGATGCCCTGGCCCAGGCCGAACCAGGCCTTGCTCATGCGCTGTGACAGCATGCGCTGGCGTCCGGCCTTGTTGATGGCATCGCCGAGTCCGGCAACCTGGGCGTGGACGGGGACCACGGCCGCCAGGGCGAAGCCGCAGAAAACGCGGCGCTGAAGGGAGTAGGTCATCGGTGCATGCATCCTGGGCAATTGTTGGAACTTCAGGCGGAGAGGGGAGAAAACTGCCGCGTATCAACGGCCGCTTCCTTCAGGTCGAACCACGGATCGGGTTCGCCATCGAGCGCAAACTGCAGCCGCTCCCACAGGGCCTTGCGGCCTTCATGGTCGTCGAGGATTTTTTTCTTCACGTGGTCGAGGCCGACGCGGTTGACGTAGTGCACCGTGCGCTCCAGGTACCAGCCCTCCTGGCGGTAGAGCTCGCAGAAGGCGCCGGTGTATTCCAGCACCTCGGCAGCGGTTTTCAGCTTGGTGAAAAAGTGCGCCACCTCGGTCTTGATGCCGCCGTTGCCGGCGATGTACATCTCCCAGCCGGAATCGACACCGATGATGCCGACGTCCTTGATGCCCGACTCGGCGCAGTTGCGCGGGCAGCCGCTGACCGCGAACTTGACCTTGTGCGGCGCGTACATGCGCCACATCGCGCGTTCCAGGTCCTTGCCCATCTGCGTGCTGTCCTGCGTGCCCATGCGGCACCACTCGCTGCCGACACAGGTCTTCACCGTGCGCAGCGCCTTCGCGTAGGCGTGGCCCGACGGCATGCCGATGTCCTTCCAGACATTGACCAGGTCTTCCTTCTTCACGCCCAGCAGGTCGATGCGCTGGCCGCCGGTGACCTTGACCGTCGGGATCTTGTATTTGTCGACCGCGTCGGCGATGCGACGCAGTTCGTCGGCCGTGGTCTCGCCGCCCCACATGCGAGGGATCACGCTGTAGGTGCCGTCCTTCGGGATGTTGGCGTGGCTGCGTTCGTTGATGTAGCGGCTTTGCGGGTCGTCCTTCGACTCTTTGGGCCAGGTGCTGATCAGGTAATAGTTGATCGCCGGGCGACACGACGCGCAGCCGTTCGGAGTGCGCCAGCCCAGCGCCTTGTAGACACCGTCGATGGTCAGCAGCTTGTCGTTGCGGATCGCGTCACGCGCTTCCTGGTGGCTGGCGTCGGTGCATCCGCACATCGCCTTCTTGGTCGGCGCCTTCGAGTAGTCGCCGCCCGCCGTGAACATCAGCAACTGCTCGACCAGCCCGGTGCACGAACCGCAGCTCGCACTCGCCTTGGTCTGCTTGCGCACCTCGTCGAGGGTGAACAGGCCCTTCTCCTTGATCGCCTTGCAGATTGCGCCCTTGGTGACGCCGTTGCAGCCGCACACCTCGTCGGCATCGGCCATCGCCGCCGCCTTGCTGTGACCCTGGTGACCAACGTCTCCGATGTTCGATTCGCCGAACATCAGCTTGTCGCGGATGTCACTGATCTTGCGACCCTCGCGCAGCAACTTGAAGTACCACGAGCCGTCGACGGTGTCGCCGTACAGGCAGGCCCCGACCAGCTTGTCGCCCTGGATCACCAGCTTCTTGTAGACGCCGCCCTTGGGGTCGGACATCACGATCTCTTCGAAGTCGGCGCCACCTGTGAAATTGCCGGCCGAGAACAGGTCGATGCCGGTGACCTTCAGATTGGTCGAGGTCTGCGAACCCAGGGACCGACCGATCCCGAACTGCGCCAGGTGCGTTGCGCAGACTTTGCCCTGCTCGAACAGCGGCGCGACCAGCCCGTACACCGTGCCGCGGTGCGCCGCGCATTCGCCGACCGCATAGACGCGCGGGTCGGTGATGGTCTGCATGGTGTCGTTGACGACCAGACCGCTGCGGTTGTTGTCGCCGCAGTACAGGCCGATCTTGATCGCGAGCTCGGTGCTCGGGCGGATGCCGGCGGCCATCACGACCAGGTCGGCGGGAATCTCGCGCCCGTCCTTGAACTGCACCGCCATCACGCGGCCCGACTTGCCACCGTCCTTGTCGCCAATCAGCGCCTGCGTCTGCGCGCCGATCAGGAATTTCAGGCCGCGATCTTCCAGCGATTTCTGCAACAACTTGCCTGCCACGTCGTCGAGTTGGCGCTCCATCAACCACGGCATGATGTGCACGACACTGACCTGCATGCCGCGCAGCATCAGGCCGTTGGCGGCTTCGAGACCGAGCAGGCCGCCGCCGATCACCACCGCATGCTGGTACTTCGTCGCCGCATCGATCATCGCGTTGGTGTCGGCGATGTCGCGGTAGCCGATCACGCCTTCGAGGTCCTTGCCCGGCACCGGCAGGATGAACGGATTCGAGCCGGTGGCGATCAGCAGGCGGTCGTATTCAGCTTCGGTTTCGGTGCCGTCTGCGCCCACCGCGCGCACGATGCGCAGCTTGCGGTTGATGTCGACGACCTTCTTGCCGGTGTGCAGCGTGATGCCGTTGTCCTCGTACCAGCTCAACGGGTTCAACACGATCTCGTCGAGCGTCTGCTCGCCGGCGAGCACCGGACTCAGCAGGATGCGGTTGTAGTTCGGGTGCGGCTCGGCTCCAAACACGGTGATGTCGTAGAGGTCGGGCGCGATCTTCAGCAGCTCTTCCAGCGTTCGCACGCCGGCCATGCCGTTGCCCACCATCACCAGTTTCATCTTCTTCATCGCTTACGCCTCCAGGCGGGTCGTCCCGCGTTCAATCGAAAAAATGGAATTCCCTGTCACGCGATGTCGCTCTGGGACAATCGTTGAATGAGTTTTCAAGTCGAGATCGGACACAGCAGCCAGCGAGGTCCCCGCGACCTCAACGAGGACTTCGTCGGCACCCAGCGTGCCGCACCGCATGAAGCGTCTCGCGGTCTGATCGCGGCGATAGCCGACGGTGTGTCGAGTGGCGGACGAGGCAAGGAGGCCGCGCAGACCAGCGTCATGGGTCTGCTCGCCGACTTCTTCGCGACACCACCGACCTGGGACACCACCGTCGCGCTCGATCGACTGATCGGCGCCCAGAACGCCTGGCTGGTGTCGCAGAACCGGCAGCGCCAGGGCCAGGGGCCGGGCCCGACCTCGGCGCCACAAGGTGGCGACGCCACCGGCACCGCCGCGCTGACGACGCTGACCGCTCTGGTGCTGCAAGGCCAGAGCTACACCGTGGCACACGTGGGCGACACCCGACTGTGGCGCCTGAACGGCGACGACCTGCAGTTGCTGACTCAGGACCACGCCTTCCCACACCCCGACCAGCGCAGTCGCCTGACCCGCGCGGTCGGTCTCGACGACGGCCTGCGCGTCGACTACCTGCAAGGCGAGGTACAGCCCGGCGACACCTACATCCTGACCACCGACGGCGTGCACGGCGTGCTCAAGCCGCGCAAGCTGGCAGAGCTGGCACGCGCCGGCAGCGCCCAGGAGGCGAGCAACGCCCTGGTCGACGCCGCATTGGCAAGCGGAGGTCACGACAACGCCACCGCTCTCGTGCTGCGGGTGATAGGACTCGACGCCGGCCGCCTGATCGACGAGATCACGCGCACCCGCACACTCCCGGCGCTGGGCCGCTGTCGTGTGGGAGACGTGATCGACCACTACACCGTCACCGCCGTGGTGGCCGACACCGGCTTGCACCGTCTGTACCAGGCGCGTGACAAGCGCACCGATGAATTGGTCGCTTTGAAGACCTTGCACGAGTCGCGCGCCGCCGACCTGCAGGAACGCGCGCTGCTCGCGCACGAGTCGTGGCTGGCGATGCGCGTCACGGAGCGCGACGCGGTCGGCCTGGTGCGTGGCCGCGAGGTGCACGACGCCACCGCGCTCTACACCGTCTTTGATTGGCACAGCGGCCACACGCTGGAGCAGATGCTCGCGAAGAAGCACCGTCCTTCGATCGGCGAGGTGGTCGACGCCGGCACCCAGATGGCGCGGGCGCTTGGCCGGTTGCATCGGCAAGGCGTCGTGCATCGCGACCTGAAGCCGGGCAACCTGCACCTCGGCGACGACGGGCAGTGGCGCATCCTCGACCTCGGCGTGGCGCTGTCCGGGCAGGAGAGCTCGGCCGCCCGCGAACTGCACGCCGGCACACCCAGCTTCATGAACCCCGAGCAGTGGGATGGCGCGCCGGCCGATGCCGCGAGCGATGTCTACGGGCTCGGCGTCACGCTGTACCTCTGGGTCTGCGGGCGCCTGCCGTATGGCGAGGTCGAGCCTTACCAGACCGGCCGCTTCAAGCGGGACCCGCCGGCTCCGTCGCGGCTGCGACCCGATGTGCCGATGTGGCTCGATCACCTGCTGATGAAGGCCGTCGCGCGCAGTGCCAAGCAGCGCTTCGAGACCGCCGAGGAGCTGCTGCTTGCACTGGAACGCGGCGCCTCGCGGCCGCTGGCTGCACCGGGCTCGACGCCACTGCTGGCGCGCGATCCGGCCGCATTGTGGAAACTGGTCGCCGTGCTGTCGATGCTCTTGAACGCCCTGCTGGTGTTCTGGCTCGCCTTCCTGCCGAAGTAACACACCCACTGCGGCGCCTGCAGCCGCACCCGGCGCAGCGGCCTGGCAAAGACGATGCAGGCACGGTCGACTCATCGCTTGGCGGTCAGACCGGGTTTGACAACGGACGAGCGAGGACTGACGACCGCACTCGCGCCGCGTGCGCGTCCACCCTTCTCGGCCCAGGTGCGTGTCCAGCGGATCTGCATGTAGCGCATCACGACCAGCATCAAAGCGGCCAGCACGGCGAACAGCACGAAACCCCAGGCGTAGGTGCCGAAATGCTCCTTCGAATATCCCATCGCGTTCGGCACGATGCCGCCGCCCAGCGCACCGACCTCGCCGATCATCGAACCAGCCACTGCCGTCGTCGTTGGCCAGCGCAGCGGCACCAGTTGGAACAGCGCGCCGTTGCCCGCGCCGAGAGCGCCGAAGCAGACGATCAGCAGCAAGGTCGTGAGCAACAGCGAGCTGTACGAGAAGCCGATCAAGGTCAGGCAGATCGCCACCAGCACCAGCACCCAGGTCAGCGTGTTGACGCCGCCCCAGCGATCGGAAATCCAGCCCCCGGCCACTCGGACCGCCGCCGCCATGAAGGCCGCCAGCATCGTCAGCTGGCCCGCCTGCACCTTGCTGACACCAAACTGGTCGTAGTAATACGTGGGGAGGAAGGTCGTCAGGCCGATGAAGCCGCCGAAGGTCACGCCGTAGATCAAGCTGAAGACCCAGCCGTCTTTCTCGAACAGGCAAGCGATGTGATCTTTGAATTTGGCGTGCGTGTCGAGATCGGGCGGCTCCTGCGCAAACACCACCATCACCACCATCGGAATCAAGATGGCAACGGCAGCGACGCCGTAGACCGCCTGCCAACCCAGCCACATCGCCAACGGCGGCGCCACCAGCACCGAGACCGCCGTGCCGACATTGCCCGCACCGACCAACCCCATCGCCAGGCCCTTGTGCTGCGGCGGGAATGAGCCGGAGCCCAGAGACAACGCCACGCCGAAGCTGGCCCCGGCGATGCCGAGCAGCACGCCCATCGCCAGCAGGTCGTTGAAGGTCTTGACGGCGAAGAAGCCGAACAGCATGGCCACTGCGATCAGCCCCATCTCGACCAGCGTGGCGCGCTTGCGGCCGATGTACTGCGCCAGCACACCGAGCGGAAAGCGCATCAGCGCGCCGGCGAAGATCGGGATCGACAGCATCAACCCCTTCTGCGCAGGTGTGAGCTGGAAGGTCTCGCTGATGAACGGCGCCATGGCGCCGTTGAGTACCCAGATGCAGCACGAAAAGGCGAAGTACAGGAAGGCTGCGAACAGCGTCGGCGAATGGCCGGCACGCAGGAAAATTCGAAAGTGATTCATCGGGTTTGGCGTATCGAAACGCGGGCGACGCAGACCATGACGGGCTCCCAAGGTCGCTGAACGGCATGCCGCAGCGCGGAAATACATCACCACGCACTTCGTCGTGCGTGCGACCTGCCGTGTACTCGTGCAAGGTCGGGTGCGTCGCTGCACCCGCGTTTACCCTTGCAAATAGCGGGCCAACGAATCACCACCCGACAGTGAGCCTTCGCGCCGAGCGCTCCTGGACCGCGCCCGAAAATCACGTAAATGGTGCGGTGCAGCGTACCGACATGGTGCGTCGGGGCATCGGGCCGACGCCCGGGCGTGGACGTTATGCTCTGCGGCCCTCGACACCCCATCGCCGCATGACTTCAGCCCTCGTGATCGCCGCACCGGGTGCCCCCGCACTGGAAGCCGACCTGAACGCGGTGGGTATCACCACGGCCGCGCAAACCCAGGCTGATGACCTGCTCCGCTCGGCCGCGCGCTGCAGCGCGGACCTGCTGGTCGCATGGGACCCGTACCCGGCGCAGCAGCTGCTCCCCGCGCTGGCGGCGCTGCAAGAACACCTGGCGCTGCCAGTGCTGCTGTTCACCAGCGACACCGATGCAACGACGCTGGCAGCCGCATTGCGTGCGGGCGTGCACGCGTACGTGGTCAATGGGTATGCGCCGGCCCGGCTGCGACCGCTGGTGCAGCTCGCGCAGGCTCGCTTCGAGCTCGATCGCGAGCAGCGGCTGGCACATCAGGATCTCAGCCACCGCTTCGAGGAACGCAAGCTGGTCGACCGCGCCAAGGGCATCCTGATGCGCTCTCACCGCATTCCCGAGGACGAGGCGTTCCGCTTGCTGCGCTCCGCGTCGATGGAGGGCAAGCAGCGCGTCGGGCTGGTTTCGCGCCGCCTCATCGATGCTGCCCGCGATGCCGAGGCGATCAACCGCGCCGGGCAGGTGCGCATGCTGTCGCAGCACCTGGTCAAGCTCTACGCGCTGCAATGCGCCGGGGTCGATGCGACCGAAGCGCGCAGCGCGCTGCTGGCTTCGACCGAGCGCGTCGTCGACAACCTCGACTTGCTGGAGCGCAGTCTGTCGAAACCCACGTTCGGCGATCTGTTGCAGACGTTGCGCAGCATCTGGCAGCAACTCGCGCCGGCATTGGCCAGCACGCCACAGACCTTGCGGCTGGCGGCGCTGGATGCCGCAGCCGAGAAGCTGATGCAGTCGGCCGAGCAACTCACCACCGCCCTCGAAGCTGGCAACGCCTATGCCGGACTGGCGCTCGTCAATCTGGCCGGACGCCAGCGGATGCTGTCGCAGCGCATCGCGAAGCAGGCCTTGCT
This sequence comes from Burkholderiaceae bacterium, assembly GCA_030654805.1. Lineage (GTDB taxonomy): Bacteria > Pseudomonadota > Gammaproteobacteria > Burkholderiales > Burkholderiaceae_C > PBB1. The sequence goes on along the minus strand of JAURWR010000091.1, from coordinate 14,544 downwards.
GGCAACGCTGCTCGATGGCACGGCAGCTCAGGCGGCGGCGGCCGATGCGGTCCAAACCATCGGTTCGTTCGAGGCGGCCCAGGCACGACTCCTGTCGTCGGCCGGCAGCTCGGGACCGTTGCGCGACGCGCTGCAACGAGCGGTCGTGCCCTGGCAGCAGCTGCTGAAGGGCCTGCACGGCGCCGCATCCGAAGCAGGCCGTCGCTCACTGTTCGAGGCCAGTGAATCGCTGCTCGAAATTTTCGATCAGATGACCGAACACTGCGAGCAAGCCGCGCAGGTGCTGATCGGGCCCACCGTCGCGGCGCCACCAGGTGAATGAAAACGACGCTACCCGTGAATACTGCGCAAGAAACCGGATTGAAAGCCTGGCCACCACTCAGTCAAGGGGTGCCACCGTCTCGTCCACAGGACTAGATTTTGTGTGTGACGGAATGTTTCCTTCTGCCACTCGTCACTGATAACTTTGCATCGATCCGGGCCTTTGAAATGAAATCGTTTCAGTTCTTGCGCAAGACATCTCAGGCTGGCGCCGTCATGTCCAGCGCGAGCAGGTCGGCCATGAACAGCGGGTTTCACGACAGCCAACCGTTGCGGCCGCAGCCCGACACGCGGGGCTGGTTCGACTCGTCGGCTGACTTGAAGGGCGGGCTGCAGGTGCAGGAAGAAGACTTCGACTCGCTGCCCGCCGAATTCCGCGACGCGTTCCCATCACGCTGATTCGATCGCCCCCGGTGCAACGCCAGGTACTGCTGCGCCGCACCGTTCCAGGAAAAATCCAGCGCCATTCCGTGGCGCATCAAATCGAGCCGCAGCGCCGGTTCGGCGTAGGCGTCAATCACGCGTTCGATGACCTGCGACAACGCTGAAGCGGTCGCGTGATCGAACACGAATCCGGTGGCATGGGCGTTGCCGACCCTGCGGGCGCGATCGCTGGCATCAACCACGGTGTCGGCCAGGCCGCCGACCCGACGCAACCGTCAATTGCAGGAGATGCTGTTGATTCGATCAAGCCATGTCTGAAGGTCGGATCGGCGCGAGTCAGCGCACGACGGCGATCTGTTCGCGTGCCCCGGCCTTGTAGGTGTACAGGGTCAGCGCGCCATTCTTGATGTCGCCCTTGCTGTCGAACGAGATCGTGCCGGTCACGCCTTTGTAGCCTTCGGTCTTGGCCAGCACCGGCAGGTACTTGGCCGGGTCGGACGAGCCTGCCTTGACCATGGCGGCCGCCATCACGTTGACCGCGTCGTAGACATACGGGGCGTAGAGCTGGACATCGACACCGAACTTCTTCTTGAAGACCGAGCGGAAGTCTTCCATGTCCTTCTTCTGCTCACCTTCGACGCCGCCAGCTTCGGCGCAGACCACCTGGCCGTCGCCCATCGCGCCGGCCGACAGCTTCGGCAACTCGGTGGTGCACAGGCCGTCACCGCCCATGAACTTGGCGGCGAGGCCCAGCTGCTTCATCTGGCGAAGCATCGGACCGGCCACCGCGTCCATCCCGCCGTAGAAAACGATGTCGGGCTTGTTGGCCTTGATGGAGGTCAGGATCGAGGTGAAGTCCGTGGCCTTGTCGGTGGTGAACTGACGCGCAACGACCTTGCCGCCCGAGCCGTCGACGCCCTTGACGAATTCCTCGGCCACACCCTGACCGTAGGCCGTGCGATCGTCGATGACGGCGATCGACTTGCCCTTCAGCGTGGACGCCGCGTACTTGCCGAGGGTGCCGCCCAGGTGCACGTCGTCAGCCACGACGCGGAAGGTGGTCTTGTAGCCCTGCCGGGTGTACTTGGGGTTGGTGGCCGACGGCGAGATCTGCGGAATGCCTGCATCGCTGTAGATCTTGGAGGCCGGGATCGTGGTACCCGAATTGAGGTGCCCGACAACGCCGTTGACCTTGGAGTCGACCAGCTTCTGCGCGACCGCCGTGGCCTGCTTCGGATCGGCGGCATCGTCTTCGGCGAGCAACTCGAACTTGGCCTTCTTGCCGCCGATCATCACGCCCTTGGCGTTCAGCTCGTCGATCGCCATCCTGGCGGCCATCTCGTTGTCCTTGCCCAGATGGGCGATGCCGCCGCTGGTCGGCGCCACGTGACCGATCTTGACGATCAGTTCCTGCGCAGACACCGATCCGGCGAACCCCGCCGCAACAGCGAACAGCACCACATTCAGTTTGAGTTGCATATCAAGACTCCGGTTGATGAAGAAGAAGATGGCAATGGATGCAGGACCCGGGAGCACACAGTCATCGCCCCCGCAGTCGGCGACAGTTCAAACCGGTCCGGACCGATCCGACGCACTGCGGAGCTGCTCCAGTTCGTGCGACACCGCCTTCGCCACAACCTCACGCAATGTCAGGGCCAGCTCGTCGCGGGCCTCGTGAATGATGGCCTGCATCAGCCGCTCCAGCATCGGAGTCAGCGCCGCACGGAGTTGGTCACCGAGGATCAGATCGACACGCTCCTGAAGCTCACCGACGATGCGCAGAGTCAGCGCGGATTCGTCGATCGACGCGGGCGCGGCATCTGCATCTGCATCCGCTGCCGGAGCAACATCGGCCTGGGTTTCGTCGTCCACCTCGGCCTCAACCGGGGTCGAATCCTGTGGCAGAACGGCCTCCGACAGGACCGGAAAGCGACCATCGTCGGAAGAATCCTCAGCGTCTGGCCAGCTACCCAGCATCGATGGCGACCACTCGACGACCTCGGTGAGCGTCGGCACGCGCATCGGCGGCAAGGTGGCGATGCTCACGCCGTGGCCTCGTGCTTGGCCGGTGAGTACCCACGGGCCTGGTACTCGCGCCAGCGTCGGCGGCCGGCATCCCGACCCTCGTCGTCGGAAGACACGATCTCGATCAATCGCTGGTAGGCCTCGAATCCCGACGCCACGTCCGCACCGAGATTGATCAGCACCGGGCGGTCCACGCCCCGGTCGGCCTGCGCGACCAGCCACACCGGGGCCCGGCGCTGCGCCGAGCTGAGCGACGCAGCCTCGCCGACGACTGCATGCGGCAGGAACTCGTCGGCCTCAAAAACCCACAGCGCGCGATCGAGCTCGGCCAGCGCGGCCTGCGGCCCGGTCACCACCACCCGCGCCCCGAGGCGAACCGCCTTGCGCAGCAGACGGCAGGTGTACTGCAGTCGGTCCCGCACGTTGACGTGGAACTGCACCTCGGTCATCGAGTCGGGCGAGCCGGATCGGCCGTCACTTGACCTGAGCGAGCACGAAGTGCGTCAGCAAGCCCACCGGACGTCCGGTACTGCCCTTCGCAGCCCCGGATTTCCAGGCGGTGCCCGCGATGTCGAGGTGGGCCCAGCGGTACTTGGCGGTGAAGCGCTTCAGGAACATCGCCGCCGTGATCGCGCCGCCGGCACGCGGGCCGACGTTGCCCATGTCGGCAAAATTGCTCTTCAGCCCTTCGTCGTACTCGTCGTCGAGCGGCATGCGCCAGCACGGGTCAAGCGCCGCGTCACCGGCGTTGAGCAGCTCAGCGGCAAGCGCATCGTCCGAGGTGAACAGGCCCGATCGGTGGTGGCCAAGCGCGACCACGCAGGCACCGGTCAGCGTCGCGATGTCCACAACGACAGCCGGCTTGAAGCGCTCGGCATAGGTCAGCGCGTCGCACAGGATCAGGCGGCCCTCGGCGTCGGTGTTGAGGATCTCGATGGTCTGCCCCGACAGGCTGGTGACCACATCCCCGGGCTTGACCGCGTGGCCGCTCGGCATGTTGTCGCACGACGGGATGATGCCGATGACGTTGAGCTTCGGCTTGATCTCGGCGATCGCCCGCAGCGTGCCCAGGACGCTGGCCGCACCACCCATGTCGTACTTCATCTCGTCCATCTCGGCCGACGGCTTGATCGAGATGCCGCCGGTGTCGAAGGTGATGCCCTTGCCGACCAGCACCACCGGCGCCTGCGACTTGGGTGCGCCTTCGTAACGCGCGACGATGAAGCGCAGCGGTTCGGTGGAGCCCTGCGCCACCGCGAGGAACGAACCCATGCCGAGCTTCTCGACCGCCTTGCGATCCAGCACCTCGACCTTCAGGCCGTGCTCCTTGCCGAGGCGCTTGGCCTGCTCGCCGAGGTAGGTCGGCGTGCAAAAGTTGCCCGGCCGGTTCGCGCATTCGCGCGCCAGCGTGACCCCGGCTGCGATGGCCGCTCCGCGCTGCAGTCCGGCAACGACATCGCGCGCCTGGGCCTTGCCGCAGACCAGCGTGAAGCGCGTCATCGCCGGTGCCTTGGGGGCGCTCGGCTTGGTGTGCCGATAGACATAGGTCGCATCGGCCACGCTGCTGGTCAGCGCCTCGCCGTGCAGCGCCGTCAAAGGCGCGCCATCGGCCACTGCCACCGCGACGTGCTTGGCACCCGAGCCCTTCAGCTGGGCCAGTCCCGTTGCGACTGCGGCCTTGAACGACTTGACGCCGGTCGCCGCAGCGCCGACGACGAGCAGGCGGCTGACCTTGAACCCCGCAGGCCGATGCACGTAAAGCGTCTTGCCCGCCTTCAACTGGAAGTCACCGGCCTCGACGGCCTCGCCGATCAGCGCGGCCAACGCCGGCTCCAGCGAGGCATCCAGTGCGCTGCCATGAACGACCAGCAGCAACGCGTCGGCAACGATGGGCGACAGTGAAGCAGGGGCAGCAACGAGGTGTCTGAAGTCCATAATGCTCGGTGATCAATGGGGCTGACGATGTTATTCGATTCGACCTTGCGTCGTGACCTGGCTCGCAGCTTCGGTGCCACCCTGGTGGTCATCCTGACCATCGTGCTGACGATGATGTTGATCCGCACGTTGGGGCTTGCCGCCGGCGGCAAGGTGTCACCGCAGGACGTGGTGCTGCTGCTCGGCTTCACCGCCCTCGCCCACCTGCCGACGATGCTGGCGCTGTCGATGTTTGTGGCGGTGGTCGGCACGCTCGGGCGCATGTACCGCGACAGCGAAATGACGATCTGGTTCGCCAGCGGCGTGAGCCTGTCGCGCTTCGTGCGCCCCGTGCTTCGAACCACCTGGCCGGTGTTGCTGGTGGTTCTGCTGCTGGCATTGTTCGTGTGGCCCTGGGTCAATGAGCGCAGCGCTGCCCTGCGCGATCAGTTCGATCGTCGGTCCGACCTGTCGCGCGTCACACCCGGCCAGTTCCAATCGTCCAGTGACGGCAACCGGGTGTTCTTCATCGAGCGCGATTCGCAAGACAGCTCGAACGCGCGCAACGTCTTCATCTACGGTCGGCTCAAGGGCGCCGAGTCGGTGACGACGGCACGCACCGGCCGCGTCGAGGTCGAAGACCAGAATCGCTACCTGGAACTGGGCAACGGTCAACGCAACGAGGTGGATCTGAAGAGTTCGGAAAAGACGCTCGCGCAATTCCAGAGTTACCGGGTCGTGGTTGGAGACCGCCTCGTGAGCAGCGCGGACAACCTGCCACCGAAGGCGAGACCCACGATGGAGCTGTGGCGCAAGCCGAGCCCCGCGTACCTCGGAGAGCTGACCTGGCGCCTGGGGCTCAGCCTGGCGGCCGCGAACATGGTCTTGCTCGCCATCGGCCTGGCGGCCATCAATCCTCGTCGTGCCAGCAACTGGAACCTGCTGTTTGCGCTGCTGACTTTTGTCGTTTACTACAACGTGATCACGCTGTCGCAGGCCTGGGTCGCCAGCGGCAAGGTGGCCATGGGCACGGCGCTCATCGCAGCGCATGGCGGCGCGTTGATGCTGGCGCTGGTGCTGATGTGGTGGCGAGACACTGCGACCAGCCGACCGAGCTGGATTCAGGCAACCACAAGCCGACAACTGGCAGCACGATGAAAACGGTACGGCGACTCTTCTACGTGGACATCGTCAGCTCGGTGGCGTTCGTTTCGCTGGCCTTCCTGTCCCTTTTCTATTTCATCGATTTCGTCGACGCCTTGTCCGACTCGGCCAAGCGCGGCAGCTCGATCCTGACAGCGACGATGTCATGCCTGCTCGAAGTACCAGGGCACCTCTACGAGCTGGCGCCGATCGCGGTGCTGATCGGCACGATCTACGCCCTGTCGCGACTCGCACAGTCGTCAGAGTTCACGATCCTGCGCACGGGTGGCCTGGGCCCGGGCCGGGCGTTGCGGCTGCTGGCCACGCTGGGTCTGTCGTTCGGTGCGCTGACCTTCTTCGTCGGTGACTACCTGGCGCCGATGGCTGAAAACAGGGCGGTGCAGCTGAAAGCGCTGGCGCGCGGCGGCATCGCTCTCGGGCGATCAGGCACGTGGCTGAAAGACAGGCAAACCACCGCTGAAGGAGAGCGGTCCTACTCGATCAACGTGGCGCGCACCGGCACGAAGGGCGAGATGCTGGGCATCAAGATCTTCGAGTTCGACGGCGACGCACGGCTGGTTCAGCAGGTCACCGCCGAGTCGGGCGTGGTCGAAGGGCAATCCACCTGGACGATGTCGAACGTCACCCTCACTCGCTGGATCGCCGGCGCAGGTTCGCAGCCGCCACAGGTGATCACCGAGAAGCTGCCGCGCTGGCAATGGAACGGCGGGCTGTCGGCCGACGTCGTGGCCTCGGCCTTGTTACCGCTGGCCACGATGTCGACGCTGGAGCTGTGGCGCTACATCGGTCACCTCGACACCAACGAACAGGCCGTTCAGGCCTACGAAATCCAGTTCTGGAAGCGTGCGCTGTACCCGTTTGCCTGCCTGGTGATGGTCGGCTTGGCGTTGCCGTTTGCCTACCTGCACGCGCGGGCCGGTGGCATCAGCCTGAAGGTCTTTGGCGGCATCATGCTGGGCATCGCCTTCGTGCTGCTCAACAACCTCGCAGGTCACCTGGGGCTGCTGCGCAACTGGACGCCATGGATCGTCGCCGCAGCGCCGAGCGCGCTGTTCTTGTTGATGTCGATGGCGGCCTTCGCCTGGCTGGTTCGCTACCGATGAAGATCGGTCTGCTGTTGTTCGCGCATGGCGCGCGCGACCCGAACTGGTCGCTGCCGTTCCAGGCCGTGCTCGAGTCGGTGCGCATTCGTGCGCCCGGTGTGCCTGTGGCACTGAGCTACCTCGAATTCATGAGCCCGAACCTGATCGACGCCGCTCAGGCGCTGGCGGCGGCTGGCTGCACGCAGGTCGACGTGGTGCCGCTTTTCCTGGGCACCGGCGGCCACGTGCGCAAGGACCTGCCGCTCCTGATCGACACCCTGCGCACGATCCATCCGCAGACGACCTGGATCGTGCGGGCGTCGATCGGCGAAGCGCCCGGTGTGATCGAAGCCATCGCCGACGCGTCGCTGTCCGGTCTGTCCGGTCACCTCCCAACGTACAGCGGCAGCGTGGACCCGCAATGAACCTGCATCAATTCCGTTTCGTTCAGGAGGCGGTTCGGCAGAACCTGAACCTGACCGACACCGCCAAGGCCCTGTTCACCTCGCAGCCCGGCGTGTCGAAGGCCATCCTCGAACTCGAAGGCGAACTCGGCGTCGACATCTTCGCGCGCCACGGCAAGCGGCTGCGCCGCGTCACCGAGCCGGGTCAGGAGGTGTTGAAGGCCATCGAGATCATCATGCGCGAGGTCAACAACCTCAAGCGCATCGGCGACGAGTTCTCGAACCAGGACGCCGGCACGCTCTCCATCGCCACCACGCACACCCAGGCGCGCTACGTGCTGCCCGAACCGGTCGCCCGCTTGCGCAAGCGGTTCCCGAAGGTCAACGTCAGCCTGCACCAGGGCAACCCGCAGCAGGTGGCCCGCATGGTGATCGAGGAGGTCGCCGAAGTTGGCCTCGCCACCGAATCGCTCGACCGCTTCGATGAATTGGTCACCCTGCCCTGCTACGAATGGCAGCACGTCATCGTGATGCCGGCCGGACATCCGCTGGCGCAGGTCGAGCGCCTGACGCTCGAACAGCTCGCGCTCGAACCGTTGATCTCGTACCACCCGACCTTCACCGGACGCACCCGCATCGATCAGGCGTTCGAGTCGCGCCGACTGCGGCCAAACGTCGTGCTCGAGGCGATCGACTCCGACGTCATCAAGACCTATGTGCGGCTCGGTCTGGGTATCGGCATCGTGGCCGAGATGGCGGTGCGCGACGACCCGCCGGGCGGCGACTTGGTGTGGAGGCCGGCCGGCCAGCTGTTCGGGCAGAACGTCGCGCGCATCGCCTTCAAGCGCGGCGCCTACCTGCGCAACTTCGTCTATGTGTTCGCCGAAATGATCTCCGAACGCCTGAGCCGGGCGCTGATCACGCGAAGCATCAGCGGCGCGCCGTCCAGCGAATGAGCGAGGCCACCGTCCCGGGCGGGGGCCATCGCACGCCCCCACTGCGCAGCCGCCTGCCACAGGTGGGCACGACAATCTTCAGCGTGATGTCGGCGCTGGCGCAGCAGCACGGCGCAGTGAACCTGGGCCAGGGGTTTCCTGATTTCGACTGCGATCCTCGCCTGCTAGATGCCGTGAACCAGGCGATGCGCAGCGGCCACAACCAGTACCCTCCGATGCCGGGGGTACCTGCTCTGCGGGAAGCCATCGCCGAGAAGATGGAATCTCTCTACGGCCACCGGTACGACCCGGGCAGCGAGATCACCGTCACTGCCGGGGCCACTCAGGCGATCCTGACCGTCATGCTGGCGGTGGTGCATGCGGGCGACGAGGTGATCCTGCTCGACCCGTGCTTCGACAGCTACGCACCGAACATCGCGCTGGCTGGCGGGGTTGCAGTGCATGTGCCGCTGACGCCGGGTACCTTCCGGCCCGACTTCGACCGCATCGCGCAGGCGCTCACGCCGCGCACCCGCCTCATCGTCGTCAACACGCCGCACAACCCGAGTGCCACCGTGTGGACTGCCGGCGAGATGCAGCAGCTGACCGATCTGTTGCGGCCGACCGACGTGCTCGTCATCAGCGACGAGGTCTACGAGCACATGGTCTACGACCGCGTTCGCCACGAGAGCATCGCGCGATGGCCGGAGCTGGCAGCGCGCAGCTTCGTGGTGTCGAGCTTCGGAAAGACCTATCACGTGACCGGCTGGAAGGTGGGTTACGTGGCGGCGCCGGCCGCGCTGACGGCCGAATTCCGCAAGGTACACCAGTTCAACGTGTTCACCGTCAACACGCCGGTGCAACATGGCTTGGCCACCTACATGCGCGACCCGCAACCACACCTCGAACTGGCGGATTTCTATCAACGCAAGCGTGACCTGTTTGCGGACGGACTGCGCGCGACCCGACTGCGGCCGCTGCCCAGCGCCGGCACGTATTTCCAGTGCGCCGACTACTCCGGCATCAGCGATGAAGGCGAACATGCTTTTTGCGTTCGCCTGACGCACGAGACCGGCGTCGCCGCGATCCCGATGTCAGCCTTCTATGCCTGCCCCGTCGAACAAGGACTGATCAGATTCTGCTTCGCCAAGCAGAGCACCACGCTGGAACGCGCGCTGGAGCGGCTGCGCAAGCTCTGAGCCGCAACGCAGCGCAGAGCCCCTGCACGTGCCTCACGCCAGCGGCTTTGTTTCCATGGGCGGCGGAAGAAAATCCAGTTCGAGGTCGATGTCCGATGGACTCGAAAAACCCGAGTCGACCGAGGCTCCGACCTCGCTGGAATGGGGTGCAGAACCTGTCGCAGTGCCAACCACAGAGCGAGGGTGGTCGCGGTGCGACAGCGGCAGCAGCAAATCCACTGTGGGCTCGGAAACATCCTCGGTCGCAAGGTCTTCGACCTCGCGCACCGATCGGGCAAGCAAATAGAGGAACTGAAGATCGGTCAAGCTCGACAGATCCAGCAGCGTCGCCGACCGATCACTGCTCACGAGCAGCGACTCGATCAGCTTCATGGCCTCGGACGGATCCGCCCAGACCGCCTCGATCTGGCGCAGCACCTGCGGATGGTCTTCAATGGCAGTTGGGGACAGGGGCTCATCGACCCACTTCGGAGCAGAAGCGCCGAAGCGCCTTTCGTGACGATCACGAATGCGCTCGTAAGCGTTTCGTTCATCTCGGCGACGATGAATTTCGAGCAGCTTCAGATAGGGCAACGGGCTCGCACCGCCACTGCCGCGCACAAAGGCATTGAGCAGATCGACCGCCGAATCGTCCTGCCCGAGCGCGACGAAAAACTCCGCTTGTTGCTCGAGGTCGATCAGCTCATCGGCCGTCAGCACAGATGCAGATGCAGTTGCAGATGCGGGGGGAGCTTCGTCGAACCGTGGCGATGGTTCCGAGATGACGAGCGGGACCGGATCGGTGGTCGGTGCGTCATCGGGAATCTCAAGTGCCTCGGGCAGGCTCGCCATCGCACTGGGCACGAACGCCGGTTTCGCTGGAACACCCGTTCCGACCCGACTGGCGGCATCAGACCCCGCATCGGGATTCCACCAGACTGACCCGGGGCGCGGTGCCGAAGCGCGTCGCCCGATCAGCAGGCCAACCCACAGCAACAGCGCTGCAATGCTGGCTGCCAGCGCGTAAGCAAGCCATCCGGTCGTGCGTGACGACTCAGCCTCCCGCAATCGGGCCTGCAACTGCGCCATGTTTTTGCTGGAGGCTTCGGATTCGGATTGCAGTTTGTCGAGGCGCATCTGCAGCGACTGAATCGCTTCCCGCTGTGCTTCGGCGGTCAACTCGACAGCGCTCGCGCCGAGCGCGGTCGGCACTGCAGCGGCTGGCTCCACGGCAGCAGAAGCTGCCGCCACGACTGGCGCTGCCGACACCGAACCGGAGCCGCGTTCCAGTTCGAGGCGAGGGGCCGAGCGAGCGCGCGCATCGAGCGCGTAACCACGATGCGCCTTGCGTGTGGCGGCAACCTGCGAGCGCCGAGCGGCCTTCGAGTGGGTCGACATGCCTTTCGACGCAGACGATTTCGCCTTGTGCCGCGCAAGTGCAGGGGCCACTGGATCAGATTTTGGTGCGTGCGCGATGGAGTCAACGGTCGCCTCCGAACCGCTGCGGGTGACCACCAACTCAGGAGGTGCACCGCCAGACACCGCAGACGCGCCAGACATCGGTGCCGTCGCGATGGCAGAAGACTCGGCCACTGAAACGGTGGCCTCGGATGCAGTAAGAGGCGGGTCGACCAACACGACGAACTGACGACTCACCCGTGACGGACACGCCGTCGCGACCGTCACGTGGACGACGGGCTCAAGGATCCGCACCGTAGTCGTGACTCGCAACGCTCGGGTCCCGGTGCTGGCAGCGGGTTCAATCCGTACCCGCACCAGCGGATGAGGCAACACGCTGTCACCCACCGCCACCTCGGCGCTGACACAGTCCGATGTGATTTGCTCTGTGACGTCGGCGCTGAGGGCCACCGTGACATCGAGTGTCTGCCCCAGCGAAGTGGCGTTGGCCAATCGACCGAACCCCACCGCCATCAGGGGCGGCGATGACAAGGCCAGAAGCACCCCTGCGGCGACAGTCGTGATTGCTTTCAGCATGCTCGCCGTAAAGAAACGTAACAAAAATGACTCTAGCACGCAGCTGCGTGCGCCAAGCCCTGCAACGAGCGTCAAAAGCGTGTCGAATCCGTCGCTTCGTCGTCGGGCAGCTGGGTTTGCCAGGAAGTGCTGGCCGTCGATGCCCATTCCGCATCGTTCGGCGAGATCTCTCCTGTGATCTGCTGGACCGACTGCATGGCCGCATCGAATACCTCCAGGCACCGCGACAGTGCCTCGGGTCGCGGCTCGTCGAGCTGCATTCGCAGGTAAATCCTGCCTCGCATCGTCATCAGCACGAACGGCACGTCCGGCCCGATCAGATCCTGTGCAGCGCGCGTGAGCTGCGGGCCCAGCGGACCATTGATCCAGGCCAGGGCCCACGCTGGGTTGGCGCCGAGCGCACCAAAGCGCGCTCGCAATGCCTTGTCGAACGACAGGTCCGCTTTCGGAAACATCGCCAGCCAGCGCATCTCTTCTGGCGTCGACATGTCGATGATGGTTTGCGCGTCCTGTGTGTAGCGCTCGAAGGTTTCCGATTCCAATCGCTCCATCAAGGGCAGCGTCAACACCAGCATCTGCAATGAACCCGGGAGGTTCAAGTCGACGCGCATGCGCAGCTCGTTCTGCTCGATGTAACTGCGTTGCGAAGGACCCCATTCCAAGCGCAATGTCTTGCCACCAGATGCCGCCTCGACCTCGAAGCGCAGGCCGTCAGCGGCCTTGCGGAAGCGGAACCCCGAGCGAGCGGCCCAATCCTGAACCGCATCGAAGCGCGCGACTCTGTTGCGCCCTGAGCACCTTGCCCACAGGCGCTTCAACGCGGTGAACAAGCGCGGGCCCCGTCGCGTGACGTGGAGTGAACGATCGAATCGGTGCGGGAAAACAGAACGGTCATATCGCCCGAAGTGTATTCGGCGACCTCGACACGAGGCGGATAAAGACTGACTGGGAGGGCGCGGCGGACAGGAATCGAACCTGTAACCCCCAGCTTAGAAGGCTGGTGCTCTATCCGGTTGAGCTACCGCCACCGTTGACAGTGAACTGGGAGACTCAGAGGTTCAGACAACCAAGCCGGACCAGCAACGTGACACCGGAGAGCCTCAGCGAAGACCGCTGAGGTTGAATCTGAAAATGGTCGGGGCGGTGGGATTCGAACTCACGACCACCTGGTCCCAAACCAGGTGCGCTACCAGGCTGCGCTACGCCCCGAGCCTCGCATTGTATGCCGGCAAATGATCTGTCGGTGACCATGCGTCAACTTTCTTCATGAGATCGCTTTGCTGGCCTGCCTCGACGTCATTGCGACATCTGCGACCATGCCTTCTCCAGTCGCTTGACACTGACCGGCTGCGGCGTGCGCAGCTCCTGCGCGAACAGGCTGATGCGCAACTCTTCGAGCAGCCAGCGGAACTCCTCGATCCGAGCATCTCGAACGCCCTTGCGCTCGATCACCGTACGCAGGTAGCGCTGCTCGAGCGGGCGCATCTCGGTCAGTCGCGAGGCATCCCGCGCAGGGTCGGCGCGCCACTTGTCGAGGCGCATCACGATGCCCTTGAGGTATCGCGGCAGATGCGACAGCTGCGCCCAGGGCGTCGTGCCCAGAAAGCGCTTGGTCACCAGTCTGGCAAGTTGCGCCTCGATGTCCTCCGACACCTCCTTCGGCGCGCGCGCATCCTTGAGTTTTCGCAGGGCCGCCGCGTGATCGACAAGCACCGCATGCGCGCTGCGCGCAATCTCGTTGGCGATCAGCGTCAGGCGGCCCCGGCCTTCGTCGACACGGCGTCGAAACGCAGCCGCATCGGTCGGCAGCGGATTGACGAGAAAGGCCCGATCGATGGCGAGCGAGATGACTTGTTCGCGCAACTCTTCAGCCGAGCCCAGCGGCATGTAGAGCACCGACATCTTCTGCAGATCGGGGATGTTCTTTTCGAGATACTTCAGCGCCTCGCGAATCTGCAGGGCGACCAGTCGCCTCAGACCCTCGCGATGACGTACCGCAGCGGCTTCGGGTTCGTCGAACACCTCGATCGTGACCGCCGGGCCACGGTCGATCAGCGCGGGGAAGCCAATCATCGTCTGATCGCCTCGGCGCACTTCCAGCAGCTCGGGCAGTTCACCGAAGGTCCAGTCGGTGTATTGCTCCGCCGCGCTGGCAGTTGGCCCGACAGGTCCAGCCTTGGCAGATGCGGAGGGCTCCGCGCCAGCGCGACCGTCCTTGTGTTGTGCTCGGCTTGTTGCAGGCGCCGCGACAGCAGCTGTCTCGGCGGCCGGCGACTTCAACTGCGCCAGAGCCTGGAAGGCCGACCTTGCCTGACTGCCCAGCTCGGCCTTCATCGTCGACAGGTTGCGGCCCATGCCCAGCTGTCGGCCGTTCTCCTCGACGACCCTGAAATTCATGAACAGATGCGGCGGCACCTGTTCTATCTTGAAGTCCGCACGCTTGATATCGAGTTGCGTCTTGTCGCGCACGTGCTTCAGCAAGGCATCGATCAAGCTCCCGCTGCCCCATCCATGGGAAGCGTCCACAGACGCAATGAACGTGGCTGCGTACTCGGGCAGCGGAACGAGGCGCGAACGGGGCCGCTGATGCAGACTTTTGACAAGCGCCAGAACCTTGTCCTTCAGCATGCCTGGAACCAGCCACTCGCAGCGCTCGTCGTTGACCTGGTTCAGCGCGTAGATCGGCACCGTCACCGTGACGCCGTCCTTGGCATCGCCGGGCTCATGCAGATACAACGCGCTGCAATCAACACCACCCATGCGCAGTGTCTTCGGGAACGCGGCGGTCGTGATGCCGGCCGCCTCGTGGCGCATCAACTCGTCGCGCGTCAACAGCAGCAGCTTCGGCTGGCGCCGGATCTCGTCGCGATACCAGCGCTCCAGCGTCGCGCCGCTGCACACCTCGGCCGGCAGCTGCTGGTCGTAGAAGGCATGTATCAACTCGTCGTCGACCAGCACATCCTGGCGGCGCGACTTGTGCTCCAGTTCCTCGACCTGCGCGATCAGTTGGCGGTTGGCTGCGACGTACGGCAGCCGGGTCTCCCAGTCGCCGGCGACCAGCGCCTCCCGGATGAATCGCTCCCGCGCCGCGGCCGGATTGACCAGACCAACGTTCACCCGCCGGTTGTTGTCGACGACGATG
>JAURWR010000084.1 GCA_030654805.1 Burkholderiaceae bacterium | reverse complement strand
CGCACGACGTCTCGTTCGTGTCGGTGACGCAGCAGTTCAACACGACCTCGTCGATGGGTCGGCTGACACTGAACGTGCTGCTGTCGTTTGCGCAGTTCGAGCGCGAGGTCACCGGGGAGCGCATCCGCGACAAGATCGCGGCGTCCAAGCGCAAGGGGCTGTGGATGGGGGGACTGGCACCGGTCGGGTATCTGCCGAACGATCGGACGCTGTCTATCGATGAGCCGCGGGCCGAATTGGTACGGGCGATGTACCGGCTGTACCTGGAACTGGGTTGTGTCAGTGCGCTGGTGGCGGAGGTGGCTCGGCGGGGGTGGGTGACGCCTGCGCGGATCACGCGGCGGGAAGGTGCTGCGGGGGGTCGGCCGTTCAGCCGGGGGCATCTGTACCGGATCCTGTCGAACCCGGTGTACATCGGGCAGATCGTGCACAAGGATCAGGTGTTCGCGGGGCAGCATCCGGCCATCGTGGAGAGGGAGCTCTGGGATGCGGTGCAGGCGCAGATGAAGTCGAATCAGCAGGGGCATCGCACGCGGGCGAACTCGGCGCAGCCCAGCTTACTGACAGGGCTGGTGTTCGATGAGCAGGGACATCGGCTGACACCGTCGCATGCGCAGAAGGGAGCTCGGCGGTATCGGTATTACATCGATCAGGTGGCGGCGGAAGATGAAGCTGCGACGGCTGCGCTGCGGGTGCCGGCGAAGGAGTTGGAGACGGCGGTGATCGAGGTGGTAGCAGAGTTCCTGAAGGATCGGTCGCGGGTGATGGGGGTGATGGGGTCGGTCGATGCGGGTCTGGCTCACAGCCGATTGAAGACGGCTGCAGCCGCAGGTGCATTGCTGGAGACGGCGATGGCCTCGCAGCAGATCGAGGTGCTGATGCGGTTGGTGAGGCGCATCACGGTGCGCAAGGACTCGATCGGGATCGAGGTCAAGGTTGCATCGATCTGGTCGGCTGAGGTCATACCGCAGGACGAGAATGAACACGTCCACCAGATCGAGGTGCCGGTGCAGTTGAAGCGCTGCGGGATGGCGGTTCGGCTGATCGTGCGGCCTGCGGGCGAATCGGCAACGCGCGGGGTGGATGCAAAGCTTGTCAGCTTGATCTCGAAGGCACACGACTGGTTCGAGCGATTGAGCTCAGGTCGCTGCGACAGCGTGCAGGCGATCGCGCAGGAAGAGCAGATCGCGAGTTCGTCGTATGTGACTCGGGTGATCTATCTGGCATTCCTGGCGCCGGACATCGTGCAACGGATCGTGCGGGGGGAGCAGCCGGTGGATCTGACGGCGGATCAGTTGATCCGGATGGGGCCGCTGCCGGTGGCCTGGGAGGATCAGCGGGTGCTGCTGGGGATGGCCGACGCATGACCGGCTGAGCGATCCGCTCGACATCGAGGGCCCGCATCAGCGGGCCTTGTCGTTGGCGCGGAGCCATCGCACGGCAAAGTGGTACCGCCGAAATCGAGAACAGAGAATGACCGGCGACTCGGTGACCATCACGCCGGGAATGGCGCCCTGATGGCCAAACAGAGAATTCGGCGTCGCCCGCAGGCCCGCGCCACGCGGGGCTCGGGCAAGAAAAAGCCCTCCGCTAGGGAGGGCTCGGTCTTGCTGGCGGAGCCGGAGGGATTCGAACCCTCGATGCAGGTTTTGCCCACATACTCCCTTAGCAGGGGAGCACCTTCGGCCACTCGGTCACAGCTCCGCAGAAATCAGTCTCGGATTCTAACTGCTCGCAATGGGACCCGTGATCACGCGGGCGCCTGCTCCAGATCAAATGCCTTGTGCAATGCACGCACGGCGAGTTCCATGTATTTCTCGTCGATCACGACGCTGGTCTTGATCTCGCTGGTGGTGATCATCTGGATGTTGATGCCTTCGTCGCTGAGCGTGCTGAACATCTTGCTGGCGACGCCGACATGCGAACGCATGCCGATGCCGACGATGCTGACCTTGCAGATCTTCGTGTCGCCGGACAGCGTGGCCGTGCCGGTTTTCGGCACCACCATCGCCTTCAGCAGTTCCATCGTGCGAGCGTAGTCGTTGCGGTGCACGGTGAAAGAGAAATCGGTCTTGCCGTCATGCGAGACGTTCTGGATGATCACGTCGACATCGATGTTCGCGTCGGCCACCGGCCCGAGGATCTGGTAGGCGATGCCGGGTTTGTCGGGTACGCCGATCAGGCTGATCTTGGCTTCGTCGCGGTTGAAGGCGATGCCGGATACGACGGCTTGTTCCATTTTTTCGTCCTCTTCGAAAGTGATCAGGGTGCCCGATTTCGCCTCTTCGGCGATATCGATGTCCCAGGGCGTGAAGCTCGACAGCACGCGCAGCGGCACGCGGTACTTGCCGGCGAATTCGACCGAGCGGATCTGCAGCACCTTGGAGCCGAGGCTGGCCATCTCCAGCATCTCCTCGAAGCTGATGCTGTGCAGCCGGCGCGCCTCGGGCACGATGCGCGGGTCGGTGGTGTAGACGCCATCGACGTCGGTGTAGATCAGGCACTCGTCGGCCTTCAGCGCGGCCGCCACGGCCACCGCCGAGGTGTCCGATCCACCGCGGCCCAGCGTGGTGATGTTGTCGTGCTCGTCGACGCCCTGGAAGCCGGTGATCACGACCACCTTGCCGGCCGCCAGATCGGCGCGCACGCGCTGGTCGTCGATGCTCTGGATGCGCGCCTTGGTGAAGGCCGAGTCGGTCCTGATCGGCACCTGCCAGCCGGCGTAACTGACAGCCTGCATGCCCTCGGCCTGCAGCGCGATGGCCAGCAGACCGACCGACACCTGCTCGCCGGTGGCCGCGATCAGATCGAGCTCGCGCATCAGTTCGGGTGAGCTGCTCGCCGGGGACAACTCTTTTGCCAAGCCAAGCAGGCGATTGGTTTCGCCGCTCATGGCCGAAGGGACGACGACCATCTGGTGACCGGCACGGGCCCATTTGGCTACGCGCTTGGCCACGTTGCGGATGCGCTCCGGCGACCCCATCGAGGTACCGCCGTATTTGTGTACTGTCAGAGCCATGGCAATCGGTGCGTTGACGCGGCACGGGCTGCGCCGCAGAAATCAGAAAAGCCTTCTATTTTACAAGCGGCGCCTCCCAGGGCGACGACATTTGCTCACGGCCGATCCGACGGCTCCCACGTCAACGTCACCTGCGCCTGTCCGGGAAGGCCGATCACCCGCGCGTCGATCCCGAGCCCAGGCACGAAGACCAGTTGCCCGCCGCTGAAAACCAGCGGGCCAGCGCGCTCCCAGGACGCCAACGCCGCAGCCTGAAACTGCTTTTTCAGGCTGCGCGCCGGGCGCCCCAGACCGGCCTGGAAACGCTCGCCACCCCATCGCGCGCGCAGCTCCACCTGAGCCAGCCAGGCCAGCGGAACCCCGCCCTCCTTCACCCGCACCACACGCAAGGCGCCGCCCCAGCCTGGAAGGCGATGTAGCCCTGCACGGCGGATGTGGAGCTGGGCTTCCGCCGGCGGGCGGACCGCAGATCCGACCGCCGCTGGGTGCGTCCATTTCAGGTATCCCCGATGTCTGCGCAGCATGCCGCGAAGCAGCGGCCAGGAGGCTGCGCCTGGACCAAAGAGTTCTTCGCCCAAGCGCACCAGCAACGACGCCGGCGGCGCCGCACCCGTCTGCCGACGCAGCCAGGCACGCAGCGCATTGACCTGGCGAACTGCCGACAGGCGCTGGAGACCGGCGAGTTGCAGTCCGGCCGGGCCGGCGAGCGCCGACAGATCGTCGGTGGCCATCTCATCAAGACAGGCCTGCGCCTGCTGCGCCCAGGCTGCGGCGGCGGCCAGCGCCTGTTCGGCGTCCGGAAACGCCTGCACCAGCGCCGGCCAGACGCTGCGACGCAGGCGGTTGCGCGCATAGCGCTCATCCTCGTTGCTGTCGTCGTCGATGTATGACAGGTCCTGCGATCGGACGTATGCCTCGATCGTGCTGCGCGGGGTGTCGAGCCAGGGACGCAGCCAGTGGATGCCATCGCGCTCGATCGCGCGCGGCATGCCGGCGAGCCCGGCCACACCGGCCGAGCGCAGTGCCTGCAGGATCAGCGTCTCGGCCTGGTCGCGGCGGTGGTGGGCGAGCAGCACGACCTCGGCGCCGCAGGCTCGAGCAAGCCTCCCGAGCGCGGCATAGCGCTCACGGCGGGCCCAGGCCTCGATGCTGTCACCGGGTTGCGGCCGCGTGCTCAGTCGACATGAAGCGAAAGACACCAGAAAGCCTTCGGCCACCCAGCCCGCACATTGCTCGCGGCAACGCTGTTCCCAGGTGTCGGCGTGGGCACTCAGTCCGTGGTGGATGTGCAGCGCGACCACCGGGGTGGCAGCCTCTCGCATTGACACCAGCGTGGCGTGAAGCAGCGCGGTGGAATCCCGCCCACCGCTGAAGGCGACGGCGACGCAGGCGCTGGTCGCCGCAGAAACGGGCGGGCTCATGCACCGCCCCATCCGGCCCTCAACGATCCGTCGTGTCGTTGTATCGACCGTAGGTCTTCAGGCGGTCGTAGCGCCGCTGCAGCAGTTCCTTCGGCTTCAGGTCGCTGACCTGCCGCAGCGCGTCGTTCAGCGCGCGTTTCAGCTGGGATGCCATCTGCTTGATGTCGCGGTGACCGCCACCGACCGGCTCGTTGACGATCTTGTCGACCAGGCCGAGCGCCTTCAGGCGATGTGCGGTGATGCCCAACTGATCGGCCGCGTCGGACGCGCGCTCGGACGTCTTCCAGAGGATGGACGCGCAGCCCTCGGGCGAGATCACCGAATAGATCGAGTACTGCAGCATCAACAGCTGGTCCCCGACGCTGAGCGCCAGCGCACCGCCCGACCCGCCCTCGCCGATGATCGTGACGATGATCGGCACCTCGAGTTGCGCCATCTCGAAAATGTTGCGGCCGATCGCTTCCGACTGGCCGCGCTCTTCGGCTCCGATGCCGGGATAGGCGCCGGGCGTGTCGACGAAGCTGAAGATCGGTAGGCCGAATTTCTCGGCCAACTTCATCAGGCGCAGGGCTTTGCGGTAGCCCTCGGGGCGCGACATGCCGAAATTGCGCAGGCCGCGCTCGCGCGTGTCGCGGCCTTTCTGGTGGCCGATCACCATGCACGCCTGGCCGTTGAAGCGCGCCAGGCCGCCCACGATCGACTGGTCGTCGGCAAAGTGCCGGTCGCCGTGCAATTCGTGGAAGTCAGTGAAGATTTCGGTGACGTAGTCCAGCGTGTACGGCCGTTGCGGGTGCCGCGCGATCTGCGTGACCTGCCACGGCGTCAGGCTGGAATAGATGTCCTTGGTGAGTTGGAGGCTCTTCTTGCTGAGCCGGTCGATCTCTTCGGAGATGTCGACGGCGGATTCGTTTTGCACATAGCGCAGTTCGTCGATCTTCGTTTCGAGCTCGGCCACGGGCTGCTCGAATTCGAGAAAGTGTCTTTTGCTCATTCGTTGGGCTTCTCGCAGGATCAGGCGGCATCAGCCGCCAAAAAACCAGTCAATAGTCTACCGGCAGCGGTTCGAGGCTGCGCCAGATGTACCAGGTGGCGACCGACCGGAATGGCGCCCAGGCATCACCGACCTCGCGCGCCTCGGCACGCGATACGGGCTCGCCGCTGAAGTAGTTGACGCTGATGCCCTTGATCAGCCCGGCATCGTCGAGCGGGAGCACGTCAGGCCGCATCAGGTGAAAGATCAGGAACATCTCGGCTGTCCAGCGTCCAATGCCGCGGATCGCCACCAGTTCGTCGATGATGGCCTCGTCCTCCATCTGCGCCCACTGGTGCTCGTGCACCGAGCCGGCGGAGAAATGAAGGGCCAGGTCGTTGATGTACTCGACCTTGCGCGCCGACAGGCCGGCGGCGCGCATCTCGGGCGGCTGCAGTCGGAGCACGCTGTCCGGCTGGAGGTGCGCTGAGCCTCCTGGCACCATCGCGACGAAACGGTCCCAGACTGTCTGCGCCGCCTTGACCGAGATCTGCTGACCGACGATCGATCGGGCCAGCGTGGTGAAGGCATCGCCGCGAGATTTCAGGTGGCTGTTGCCGCACTTCGGGATCAGCTTGCGCATCACCCGGTCTCGCTTCGCGAGGTGCTTGCAGGCATCGTCCCAGAAGGACGGGGGCTCGGCCGTTCCTGAAGCCATCATGCCTTGACCCAGGTGGTGCCCTGGGGCGAGTCCTGCAACAGGATCGATTGCGCGGCCAGTTCCTGACGGATCTGGTCGGCGCGCGCGAAGTTGCGCGCAGCCTTCGCTGCGTTGCGCTCGCCGATCAGTTCGGCGATGCGCGATTCATCCAGCCCGCTGCCTGCCTGCAGAAAAGCCGTTGCCGGCTGCTGAAGCAAGCCCAAGGTCGCGCCGAGTGCCTTGAGCAGGCGCGCTGCCTGCGGCACATGCTTGCGGTTGACCTCGCCGGCCAGATCGAACAGCACAGCGACGGCGCCCGGCGTGTTGAAGTCCTCGTTCATCTCGGCGCGGAAGGTCGCGGCCTGCGACTGCGTCCAGTCGATCGTGTCATCGCCATCGGCCGGCAGATCGGCGCTGGTCACGTCCACACTGGCGAGAGCGGTGTACAGCCGCCGCAGCGACTGCCGCGCATCGTCGAGGTTGGTGTCGCTGAAATTGAACGGGCTGCGGTAGTGGGTGCGCAGCATGAAGAAGCGCACTGTCTCGCCGTCGTAGCGCTTGAGCACATCGCGGATGGTGAAGAAGTTGCCGAGCGATTTCGACATCTTCTCGTTGTCGACGTTGAGGAAGCCGTTGTGCATCCAGACGTTGACGAAGCGCTGGCCCGAGGCGCCTTCACTCTGCGCAATCTCGTTCTCGTGGTGCGGAAACTGCAGGTCGAGCCCGCCACCGTGAATGTCGAAGTGCTCGCCCAGCAGCGCGCAGCTCATCGCCGAACATTCGATGTGCCACCCGGGGCGACCGCGCCCGAACGGGCTGTCCCATTTGGCGTCCTCGGGCTCGCTGTCCTTGGCTGACTTCCATAGAACGAAATCCAGTGGGTCTTCCTTGCCGTCGAGCACGGCCACACGCTCGCCGGCCCGCAACTGGTCGAGCGACTTGCCGGACAGTCGACCGTACGCCGGGAACTTTCGAACTGCGTAGTTGACATCGCCACTGGTCGAACGATAGGCCAGACCCTTGGCTTCGAGCGTGCTGATCATCGACAGCATTTCAGGAACGTACTGGGTGGCGCGCGGCTCGTGTGTGGGCGGCAGGATACCGAGCGCAGCCACGTCCTCATGCATGGCCTGGGTCATCTCGTCAGTCAATTGCCGGATCGGGATGCCGCGCTCCACCGCCCGCTTGATGATCTTGTCATCGATGTCAGTGATGTTGCGCACGTAGGTCACGCGGTAGCCCAGCACATCGAGCCAGCGACGGGTCACATCGAACGCCATCATGAATCGCGCGTGCCCCACATGACACAAGTCGTAGATCGTCATGCCGCAGACATACATGCGGACATGGTTGGCATCGATCGGGGTGAAGACTTCTGTCTCGCGAGACAGCGAATTGAAAATGCGCAACGTCATGGCCGGTTGGGTCGGGATGCTCACGGCGTAGCGAATGGCTGTGCCAGAAGGGAGCTGAAGAATTCGGGGGCGGAGACAAGATCATGGCAAGTCGAATCTCCGGGGACAACATCCATTACCCGGAGATTTCTGTCGTGGACTGCACACCTACAATCCGCTGCAAATTCAGTATACCGGCGACCCTTTCATGAACCGTCCTGACCCGATCGCCTTCAGGCGCCTCGCCCGGCCCCGTTGACCACGCCTCCGCCCATGCCTTGCCTCAGACAATTACGCGTTATCGCTGCCACAGCCGTGCTGTTGATGTCTTTCGGCGGCGCTCGCGCGAACGATGTGACGGACATCTCCGACCTGTTCCACTCCGGCAAACAAGCCGAGGCGTTGGCCAAGATCGACGCCTTGCTCGGTGAAAAGTCCGACCGTCCAGACCTGCGCTTCCTCAAGGGCGTGTTGCTGGTCGAGTCCCGGAGCGTCGACGAGGCCGTCTTGGTGTTTCAGCAGTTGACCGAGGAGTTTCCCGAATTGCCGGAGCCCTACAACAACCTCGCGGCGCTTTATGCCGCTCGCGGCGACTTCGAGAAAGCGCGCACGGCGCTCGACGGTGCGTTGCGCGCGAACCCAGGCTTCGCGATCGCGCACGAGAACCTCGGGGATGTCTACGCACAACTCGCCCGGATGTCGTACCAGCGCGCGCTCAAGATCGACCCGAGCAACACGGCGATTCCGCCGCGTCTGGCACTGCTGCGCGAACTGACCGCCCCCTTGGCCCGCAAGTCTTCACGTTGACTCCGGCTGCGGCCGGATCAAACCCCACGGAGTTTTCACCATGCGTTTCACCGTTGCCTGCGGCATCACCACCATCTGCTTGTTACTCGGGGCCGCCTCGTCGAACGCGCTGGCCCAGAAGATCAACATGACCACCAGCCTGGGCGAGATCGTTCTGGAACTGGACGCCACCAAGGCCCCGAAGACCGTCGACAACTTCGTGCAGTACGTCAAGGCGGGTCACTACAACGGAACGGTGTTTCACCGCGTGATCGAGAACTTCATGATCCAGGGTGGCGGGTTCGCAGCCGACATGAAGGAAAAGCCGACGCGCGCACCGATCGGGCTCGAAAGCCGCAACGGGCTGAGCAACGTGCGCGGCACGTTGGCAATGGCCCGGACGATGGATCCGAACTCCGCGACGGCGCAGTTCTTCATCAACGTGAAGGACAACGATTTCCTCAATGCGGCCAATTCGCGCGATGGCAACGGCTACGCCGTCTTCGGCAAGGTCGTCTCCGGCATGGATGTCGTCGATCGCATCCGGGCCGTCAAGACCGGGAATCGCGGCCCCTTCCAGGACCTGCCGCTGGAGCCCGTCCTGATCATCAAGGCGGCGGTTCAGGAATGAACTGCACGCATTTCACACTTCATTTCAACCCACTGACACCCTCACCATGACCAAGAAAGTAGAACTGCACACCTCGCACGGATTGATCGTCGCCGAACTCGACGACGTTGCCGCCCCCCTCAGCGTCGCGAATTTCATCGCCTACGTCGAGAAGGGTCACTTCGACGGCACGATCTTCCACCGCGTCATCAAGGGGTTCATGGTCCAGGGCGGTGGATTCGACGCCGACATGAAGCAGAAGCCTTGCGATGAGCCGATCAAGAACGAAGCGTCAAACGGTCTGAAGAACCAGCGCTACACGCTGGCCATGGCCCGCACGTCGGATCCACATTCGGCCACCGCCCAGTTCTTCATCAACGCCAACGACAACGAATTCCTGAACTTCAAGGCCGAGAATGCAAGCGGCTGGGGCTACGCGGTCTTCGGCAAGGTAGTCAGCGGAACCGAGATCGTCGATGCCATCGAACGAGTGAAGACCGGCCGCAAGGGGCCTCACGACGATGTTCCGACCGAACCGGTCGTGATCACCAAGGCCGTACTGGCCTGACGCGAGCATGGAAACAGCAGGTCCGGTCGCGTTGCCGACGTTCTGTGAGGTGCACGCCGCCCCGGAATGGCAAACGATCGACTTCATCAGCGACCTGCATCTCGCCGAGGACACGCCACGAACCTTCGAGGCCTTTTCCGCGTACCTGAGGCACACAACTTCCGACGCCGTTTTCATCCTCGGCGATCTGTTCGAGGTGTGGGTCGGCGACGATTCTCGCCACGAGGGCTTCGAAGCGCGCTGTGTTGATGTGCTGGGCGACAGCGCCTCGCGATGTGCGCTGGGATTCATGGTCGGCAACCGCGACTTCCTTGTCGGGGCGGACATGCTCAAGAGTTGCGGCATTCGGGCCTTGTCGGATCCGACGGTGCTGATCGCGTTCGGCGAACGCATGTTGCTGACTCACGGAGATGCGCTGTGTGTCGCCGATGTGCCTTACCAGCGCTTTCGCAACATGGTCCGCAGCCCGGCATGGCGCAGCGATTTTCTGTCGCGCCCATTGGCGGAGCGGTACAAGGCAGCGCGGGATGTCCGTCAGGAAAGCGAACGGCGAAAACACGAGCAGGCCAGTGGCGGGTATGTCGACATCGACGTGGCCACCGCCGTCCGCTGGATGCACGAAGCCGGAACGCCGTCGATGATCCACGGCCACACCCACATGCCCGGCAGCGAGACGCTGGCGCCTGGCTTCCAGCGGCATGTCCTGACCGACTGGGATGTTGACCATGGCGAAGCCTCCCCACGTGGCGGCGTGCTGCGCTGGCAATCCGACGGAATCCAGCGCCTGTCGCTGGCGCAGGCAACCCCCGCCTGAGACCGTGCTCCGATGGGCTTGCGGCACCTGGAGACGCTGGCGCGACGACCGAATCTGTCGCCGGTACGCGATCCCCGACACGTTGTGGCAACTGACGCTCGCCAGGTTTCCCTTCCTGACCTGGAGAACCTCCGAGGACCAATCGCGGCTGCGCCGGCTGACCACCCTCTTCCTCGCACGCAAGGAATTCAGCGGTGCTCAGGGATTCGTTGTCACCGATGAGATTGCGGTGGCGGTTTCCGCCCAAGCCGTGCTTCCGGTGCTGAACCTCGGGCTCGGTTTGTATGACGGTTTCGTCGGCATCGTCATGCACAGCGATGCGGTGGTAGCGCAGCGCGAGGTCATCGACGAGGATGGCATCGTCCACCAGTTCGAGGAAGAGTTGTCAGGTGAGGCCATGCACGGCGGGCCCGTGATGCTGTCATGGCACGACGTAGACGCCGCAGGCGTTTCAGACTCGTGGGGCTACAACGTAGCCATCCATGAGTTCGCGCATGTCATTGACATGGTCGATGGCGCTGCCGATGGCGTGCCTGCGCTGCGCGACCGCGAAGCTCGGGCGGCCTGGCTTTCGGTGATGGAACCCGCCTACGCCGACTTCTGTGTGCAGGTCGATTCAGATCAATCTGTGCCGATCGATCCCTACGCGGCCGAATCGATCGACGAGTTTTTCGCGGTGACGTCCGAGTCTTTCTTCGTCGATCCAGGTGGGTTGCACCAGGCGATGCCACAGGTGTATCGCCTGCTTGCCGGCTACTTCGGCCAGGACCCGCTCGCTGCGCCACCCGGTCGAAACCTGGCATCGGATGGTCGAGCGGCTCTTGCCAAGCAATCGGCATAGGGGGCCCTCCGTGATAGGAGGCACTTCCCTGCCACGCCACCCGGCATGAAGTTGACCCGGTCCAAGAACTTGGCCAGGCCCACGTCCACCACCATGCGCTTGCCAGTTTGCGCGTACGCCCGCGCAGCCTTGGCCGCAGCCCAAACCCGCCGCCCGGGCCGGACGTGGCAGACCTGCTGGCATGTGGAGTACCTTGATGCCGCCAACGACGAAAGCTTGCGATAGACTTTGCAAGCGTGTGGGGGGGTAGCTCAGCTGGGAGAGCGCCGCGTTCGCAATGCGGAGGTCGGGAGTTCGATCCTCCTCCTCTCCACCAATTCGTGTCTAAGGCCTTGATTTTCAAGGCATTTTTTGTTGCCAATCGTGCGAAGTTCGAAGTTGACCATGGTCAACGTCCAAATTCGGCATCGAACTGTGCATCCAACACGCTCCACAACTCCACCGAAACAAGGTCCGGCAACGCCATCGGTGCTGCCACCGACGCATGCCGACAAGGCCCGTGCCCTGCCCTCGGATCGCAGCGCCGGACAGCCCGCACCCACGCTCAGAGCGGACGACGCAACACCCGATCCGACGGCGAATGAACTCGGCCTCACGAAGGCGTGGACACCGCGCTCGAAAGCGACTTACCTAACACGCGGCGCGAACGGCACCTGGTATTTCCGGCTCGTTGTGCCAGCTCATTTGAGGGCGCAGAACCCGGCCTCAAAGTTTGAAATGCAATACCGAGCCCAAGCCAATACGCTCGTCAAAGGGATCTGGGTTTGAGCTCTACTCGTTCCCATGCGCCGACGGCGGGGAGCTTGCCATTCGTTGCGAGACGGGCAATTGTTGGTCTGTTCGCTGATCTTGATCAATCTCGTTTGACGGAAGACTTGACGTCAAACGAGGTCAACTTATTCACCCCAGACATCACGCTGGCAAGCCAGCGAAATGCTCAGTCCTTCTGATAATTCGGCGAACGAGGACCGTACAAGACGCCGTTCTTGATCGGTGAGCCAAGCAGCCGGTAGTTCGCAACTGCAGCGTAGTTAAGGCTCGCGTCGCTTGCCGTTCCAACGATCTGATTGACCAGTGCACTCACAAGCATGCCGATGAGGCCACCGCTGCTACTCTGCCCTTCAGTGGAACTCGCAGTCGCACTTCCTGCCCAGATCTGCTGACCTGTGCGGAGGTCTACGATTTTCCCTTCGACCGTAACTCGAGTGTCGCTATTGATCACTTGGTACTTCGTCCCATAGTCCTTCACGCGGATGTAGACAGCCGCGTCCGCGCCGAAGATCTCCCGAAGCTTGGACGCAGCAACGCTTTGGATCTCGTTCGCGCCCGTCATTCCGTTTTGCTTGAACGCTTCCTCCACGAGGCTCACTGGCATCACGTAATAGCCTGCTTCCGCCAAAGGCAAAGCGGCCGTCGTCATCACGCCGGCAGTGGCGGACACCTCGGGCGAGTCGTTTACAGGAGGAAGGATCAACATCGACTTCGGTCGGCTGCTCTTGAATGCGGTGTAGTCGAAATTCTTTGGTGTCGCGCAGGCACACAGAACCGACGAAACAAAGACCAATGAAATCAGCTTCATCCACCGGCTGATGTTGGCCGGATCGAAGGCATACGAGAAATGTTGGTGCACGGATTTCCTTTGACTCATGACTTCTTCTCGGTCATACGCTTGAGCAGAAAGTCCATGAAGGTGGTTGCCTCTGGAAATGCCACCTTCTCGGCTTCGAACATGCTCCGCGCCTCGCCGTCTTGACCCAGTCGCAGCTGGACAAGTCCGACATGAGCCCGAAATCCAGGTGGTAACGATTCCTGATTGGCTCGTGCCTTTTCAGCCTGAGCCATCAGTGCCCCCAACTGATCAGTCGGAGAAGTCCCATCACCCTTCATGGATTCATAGACCTGCCGCTGATAGGTCCCCCATTGGTACAGAGGCTTGGGTGTGGCGGCACATCCCGTCAGGGCAAGCAGAAAAGCGGCGAAGCACGCACGTCCGGCCCATCGTGAAGCGCCCGTCATTGACGAGCCCCTTGAACATTGGTCGTCCACTGCCCACTCTCGAGGCCGGTAACGAGGGTATTGACGGCCTCCCTCATTGCCAAATCGAGAACCTTCCCATTCAGCGTCGCGTCGTAACTTGCAGTGCCCCCAAAGCCAATCACTTCACGATTTGACAATTCGTATTCGCCCGCTCCACGGGCCGAATAAACGACTTCGGAAGTCAGACTATTGACCACGTTGAGCGTGATCTTCGCGTAGGCAACCTGTGTCTTTCCGCGGCCAAGCAAGCCGAAGAGCTGCCGATCTCCCACTTCCTTGCGGCCGAATTCTGAAATGTCACCCGTGACAACAAAGTCAGCGCCCTTGATGGTCTGGGCCTGCGAATTGAATTTCGCTTCCTGCTTGGTCTCCGCAAGGTTGTCTCGCTCGAGGACGTTGAATCGCTGCGACTGCTGCAAGTGGGAGATGAGCGTAGTCTTGGCTTGCGAGCTAAGGTGGTCGACACCATCTGTGAATATTCCGCGACCAAAGCTCGATCGATTGTCAAACTTGCCAACCGCCACTTTCACGCGTGCACCTGAGAACGGTATCGATGCGGACTCAACCTTGGCAACCTGGATCGCCCGCGAACTCTCGGTAGCGCAACCGCCTAGTCCCCCAAATGCAAGAGCGGCAGCAGCCACCAAGGGAACAGTGAAATGCGAAGTCATTAATGATCCTTACCTTTGATGGATGAGCCGGTGGCGTGAGTACTCGGGTGATCGTAGGTGGGTACAAGACATCTCGTGTGGATATGCGCTGCGCACAGTCTTCTTTTGCGTCGACTGTGGCGCCAATGCACGCCACCCTCTTATGTGGGTGGAGTGCACGTCCAGAACGTGGTGTTAGTTCTGTTTCGGATCACGCGCAAGCAGCCCACTTGATCGATAGGACCTGACCCACCAGGAATTACGGCGACTTGAGGTCCTGCGTGCGTTTCCTGCTGGTTCGACTGGATCACCGAAACATGCGCAGGCGTGGCAGCGCGATGCGTTCGTCAACCGGGTTAGCCACCAAGTTGACCCTTACCTCACCCCTCCCCCTGGCACCGCGTCTTCAGTGCCAGCTCCATTCAGGCGTTCGACCGTTTTTCAGGTGTCGGGATGTCTGTGTCCAGCCCACCGCGTCTTGCGAGAAGGGCTCATGGGCGCGGTGATACGCAGTCGATTTGCCCACCAACCAGCCGCTGAAGGCCACCTGCTGTTGACGATCGAGCAGAACTGACCCACGGCGATCATTCAATACTGACCCACCCCTGAAGGCTACCCGAGGGTGCCTTGGTCTGTGGATATCTCTTCGGTTTTGGGTTCTGGGTTCGCCCCTTTCTTGCGTTGAATCGTT
>JAURWR010000079.1 GCA_030654805.1 Burkholderiaceae bacterium | reverse complement strand
ATGATTCGATCGACATCGACAACAACCCGGCCGACGTGCGCACCGACACCTTCCGCTCCAGCGGCGCCGGTGGCCAGCACATCAACAAGACCGATTCGGCGGTGCGGCTGACGCACATCCCTACCGGCATCGTGGTGCAGTGCCAGGATGGCCGCAGCCAGCACAGCAACCGCGACGTGGCCTGGAAGCGGCTGCGCTCGCGGCTGTTCGACTTCGAGATGCGCAAGCGCATGGAAGAGCAGCAAAAGCTCGAAGACACCAAGACCGATGTCGGCTGGGGCCACCAGATCCGCAGCTACGTGCTCGACCAGAGCCGCATCAAGGACCTGCGCACCGGCTACGAGGTGTCGGCCACGCAGAAGGTGCTCGACGGCGATCTCGATCCGTTCATCGAAGCCAGCCTCAAGCAGGGCGTGTGATGTGGCGTGAGTCTGCC
Source organism: Burkholderiaceae bacterium (assembly GCA_030654805.1). Taxonomy (GTDB): domain Bacteria; phylum Pseudomonadota; class Gammaproteobacteria; order Burkholderiales; family Burkholderiaceae_C; genus PBB1. The sequence goes on along the minus strand of JAURWR010000079.1, from coordinate 3,791 downwards.
GCGCTGTTGTTCGATCTGGACGGCACGCTGATCGACAGCATGACGCAGCACCAGCAGGCCTGGACCGAATGGCACCGTCGGCACGGCTTGTCGATCGACGAGGCCACGTTCTTCGCCGCGACGGCGGGGCGCTCCAACGCCGAAATCCTGGCCGACATGCTGCCCGGCCAGACCCCCGGCGAGTACCTCGCCTGGGCCGATGAAAAAGAATCGCTGTACCGCGATATCGCCCGCCAGACGCTGACCCTGGTCGCCGGCGCACAGGAATTCGTGCAACGCGCCCGGGCCGACGGACACCGGCTCGCGGTGTGCACCGCCTCGACGCCGGAGAACATGGCACTGGCGTTCGAGCGCTTCGGCATCGACCGCTGGGTCGATTGCGTCGTCAGCCCGTCCGACGGGTTGCGCGGCAAGCCGCATCCGGACATCTTTCTCGAAGCCGCGCGGCGGCTCGGCTGTGCGCCGCACGATTGCGTGGTGTTCGAAGACGCGCCGCTGGGCATCGAGGCGGCGCGACGTGCCACCATGCGCGCAGTGGCGCTGACCACCACGCTGGACGCGATGGCTTTCAGCGGCTACGACAACCTGATCGCGGTGGTGCCAGACTTCCTGGCGCCACAGCTCCTGACACCGTCCACCCACCCGACCTCATCCCATGCGTGAAGGCACTGCTCCCCTGACCCGTCGCGAGGACTACACCGCGCCGGCGTTCTGGATCAAGTCCGTCGAGCTGACGTTCGACCTCGACGCGACGAAGACGCTGGTGACGAGCCGCATGCAGCTCGAACGCAACCCGGCCGTGCCGGCGCAGGCGCTGCGGCTGCACGGTGACGACCTGACCGTGCTGCGCGTGCTGGTCAACGGCGAGAGCGTGTCCTTCCGCAACGAGGAAGGCGCGATGGTGGTCGACAGCCTGAAGGACGTCGCGGACGGGCCGTTCACGCTGGAGATCCGCAACACCTGCTCGCCCGAACGCAACACGCAGCTTTCGGGCTTGTACACCTCGAGCGGCGGTCTGTTCACGCAGTGCGAGGCCGAGGGCTTCCGGCGCATCACCTACTTCCTCGACCGGCCCGATGTGATGGCGGTCTACACCGTCACGCTGCGCGCCAACAAGGCCGCGTACCCGGTGCTGCTGTCGAATGGCAACCTGGTTTCGCAGACGGACCTCGACGGCGGCCGGCACCAGGCGGTGTGGCACGACCCGTTCCCGAAGCCGAGCTACCTGTTCGCGCTGGTCGCGGCCGACCTGGTGGCGCGGGAACAGCACATCCGCACCCGCGCCGGTCGCGACCACCTGCTGCAGGTCTACGTGCGCCGTGGCGACCTCGACAAGACCGAGCACGCCATGAACTCGCTGATCGCCAGCATCGTCTGGGACGAGGCGCGCTTCAAGCTGCCGCTGGATCTCGATCGCTTCATGATCGTCGCGGTCGGCGACTTCAACATGGGCGCGATGGAGAACAAGGGGTTGAACATCTTCAACACCAAGTTCGTGCTGGCGACGCCGGCCACCGCGACCGACGTCGACTACGCCGGCATCGAGAGCGTCGTCGGCCACGAATACTTCCACAACTGGACCGGCAACCGCGTCACCTGCCGCGACTGGTTCCAGCTGAGCCTGAAGGAAGGCCTGACGGTCTTCCGCGACCAGGAGTTCAGCATCGACATGGCGGGCAGCGAGAGCGCCCGCGCGGTCAAGCGCATCGAGGACGTGCGGCAGTTGCGGCAGTTGCAGTTCCCGGAAGACGCCGGCCCGATGGCGCACCCGGTGCGCCCCGACAGCTACCAGCAGATCAACAACTTCTACACCGCCACCGTCTACGAAAAGGGCGCCGAGGTCGTGCGCATGATGCAGACGCTGGTCGGCCGCGACGGCTTCGCGCGCGGCATGACGCTGTACTTCGAGCGCCACGATGGCCAGGCGGTGACCTGCGACGATTTCGCGCAAGCCATCGCCGATGCCAACCCGGCCAGCGAGCTCGCGCGGCACCTGTCGCAGTTCAAGCGCTGGTACGCGCAGGCCGGCACGCCCAGGCTGTCGGCACAGGGGCATTTCGATGCCGAGGCACGCACCTACACGCTGACCGTCGAACAGACGGCGCCGGGCGGCGAGCCGTTCGTGGTGCCGCTGGCGATGGGGCTGATCTCGCGCGACGGACGCGCGCTGCCGCTGCAACGGGCTGGCGAATCCGCAGCCGCCGGCACGCATCGCGTGCTGGTGCTGACCGAGGTGCACAGCAGCTACACCTTCACCGGCATCGACAGCGCCCCGGTGCCATCGCTGCTGCGCGGCTTCTCGGCGCCGGTGGTCCTGTCCGACGACCTCGCCGATGCCGACCTGCTGGTGCTGCTGCAGCACGACAGCGACCCGTTCAGCCGCTGGGAGGCCGGCCAGCGCCTCGCGCTGAACCGGTTGCTGGCCGCCACGCAGGCCGGCGCGGCGCTGCCGCTGGACGCTGCCTTCATCGAGGCGATGCGCGCCATCCTGCGCCACCCCGCGCTCGATGCGGCGTTCAAGGAAATGCTGCTGACCCCGCCGAGCGAAGGCTACGTGTCAGAAAAACTCACCGTGGTCCACCCGCAGCACATCCACACCGCCCGCGAATCGATGCGTTCGCAGCTGGCCACCGCGCTGCGCGACGACTGGGCCTGGGCCTTCGAACAGCACCAGGTCGGCGGAGCCTATTCGCCCAACCCGGTGTCGTCGGGCAAGCGCGCACTGGCGAACCTGGCCCTGGCAATGCTGTGCCTGGATGCGGTGGCGCAGGGGGACGCGATCTGGCCGGGCCGCGCGTACCAGCGATTCAAGGATGCGGCCAACATGACCGACCGCCTCGGCTCGCTGGCGGCGCTGGTCAATGCGCATGCCGAACTGGCGACGCCGGCGCTGGAGCGCTTTCACACGATGTTCAAGGGCGAGGCGCTGGTCATCGACAAATGGTTCGCGTTGCAGGCCACAGCGCCCGAGGTCGACGGCCGCGTCTTCGCGCGGGCGCAGCAATTGCTGAAGCACCCCGACTTCTCGATCCGCAACCCGAACCGCGCGCGCAGCCTGATCGCGTCGCTGTGCATGATGAATCCGGCCGCCTTCCACCGCACCGACGCGGCGGGCTACGTGTTCTGGGCCGATCGGGTGCTCGAGCTCGATGCGGCGAACCCGCAGCTGGCCGCACGCATGGCCCGAATGATGGATCGATGGAGCCGCCTCGCCGAGCCCTACCGCAGCGCCGCGCGCGAGGCCATCAGCCGCGTGGCGGCCAAACCCGACCTGTCGAGCGACGTGCGTGAAATCGTGTCGCGTGCGCTGGCAAGCTAAAGGAAATGAGCATGAACAAACGAGTCAGCCTGACCCAATACCTGGTCGAGCAGCAACGCGAGCACGGGCACATCCCGGCCCAGCTTCGCCTGCTGATCGAGGTGGTGGCACGCGCCTGCAAGCGCATCAGCCTGACCGTCAGCAAAGGCGCATTGGGTGGCGGGCTGGGCGCCGCCGAGACCGAGAACATTCAAGGCGAGATGCAAAAAAAGCTCGACATCATTGCCAACGAAGTGCTGATCGAGGCCAATGAATGGGGCGGTCATCTGGCCGCCATGGCGAGCGAAGAGATGGACGGCATCTACATCGTGCCCAACCGTTACCCGCAAGGCGAATACCTGCTGATGTTTGACCCGCTGGACGGCTCCAGCAACATCGACGTGAATGTGAGCATTGGCACAATCTTCAGCGTCATGGTCAAGCCAGAGGGCCCGGGGGTATCGGAGCAAGACTTTCTCCAGCCCGGCCACCA
>JAURWR010000075.1 GCA_030654805.1 Burkholderiaceae bacterium | reverse complement strand
CATTGCAGAAAAGTCCTACGTGAACACCAGCGTGGACGCCATCAACCAGCGCATCCTGGGCCGCTACCAGAACGGCATGGGCAAGACCTGGGACGACCCGAACCACATGAAGTTCTTCAACGATGGCGTGGTCAATTTCCCGTACCTGAGCGACGGCATGTGGTTCCTCACGCAGCACAAGCGCTGGGGCCTGATCAAGGAGCACCCGGACTATCTCGGCGTGGCCAAACAGATCAATCAGATCGATCTGTACAAGCAGGCCGCGTCGGCGCTCAAGGTCAGCATCCCGAAGGACCCGATGCGCACCAGCAAGATGGTCGACGGGGTGGTCTGGGATGGCAAGGACCCGAAGAAGTACGCCGACAGCTTCGTCGTCAAGGCCTGATCCGGCCGGCCCTCGATTCACCACCAGGAGTCCACCATGGTCAGTGCAGTGTTTCACTCCCCCCTCGCGGCCTCGGCCGAACTGAAGGCCCAGAAACTGGCTCGCGACAAGTCCTCTGCCCCGGCAGTCACAGCGCCGACGAGCCAGACTCCGGTCGCCGCCAAGAAGGCGCCGATCGATTGGGGCGCGTTCTGGCTGAAGGTGCTGTCGCCGGTCGCCGGGATGGCGTTGCTCATCGCGCTGTGGGCCCTGGCGACGATGAACAGCACCACGTTCCCGACGCCGATCGAAACGTTCAAGGCGGCCGCGATCCTGTTCGCCGATCCGTTCTACAGCAAGGGCCCGAACGACCAGGGCATTGGCTGGAACATTCTGTTCTCGCTGGAACGGGTGGCGGTGGGCTTCGGTCTGGCAGCTGCCGTCGGCATCCCGCTGGGCTTCATGATCGGCCGCTTCAAGGTGCTCAACGACATGCTGTCACCGCTGATCAGCCTGCTGCGTCCGGTGTCGCCGCTGGCCTGGCTGCCGATCGGGTTGCTGGTGTTCAAGGCCGCCAACCCGGCTGCGGTGTGGACCATCTTCATCTGCTCGATCTGGCCGATGATCATCAACACCGCTGTCGGTGTTCAACGCGTACCGCAGGACTATCTGAATGTGGCGCGCGTGCTGAACCTGTCCGAATGGAAAGTCATCACCAAGATCCTGTTCCCGGCCGTGCTGCCGTACATGTTGACCGGCGTGCGTCTGTCGGTCGGTACGGCCTGGCTGGTGATCGTCGCGGCCGAGATGCTGACCGGCGGCGTCGGCATCGGCTTCTGGGTCTGGGACGAATGGAACAACCTCAACGTCAAGCACATCATCATCGCGATCGTCGTGATCGGGGTGGTCGGTCTGCTGCTTGAAACGGCGCTGGTGGCCATCGCCAAGCGCTTCAGCTACGCCGACGTCTGAATCCCAGCCGCACTTCGGTGCGGCTCGCTTCACCCCACTTCCGAAAGGTCATACGACATGAAGAACTTCATCCTTGTAGAAAACGCCGAGATGACGTTCCACACCAAGAAGGGCAGCTTCCACGCACTGCGCGACATCAACCTGAACGTCGCCAAGGGCGAGTTCGTCACCCTGATCGGCCACTCGGGCTGCGGCAAGTCGACGCTGCTGAACCTGATCGCCGGCCTGACCGTGCCGACCTCGGGCGCGCTGTTCTGCGACAACCGCGAAATCGCCGCACCCAGCCCCGAGCGCGCGGTGGTGTTCCAGAACCACTCGCTGCTGCCGTGGCTGACCTGCTTCGAGAACGTGCACCTCGGTGTCGAACGCGTGTTCGGCGCCACCGAGTCGAAAGCGCAACTCGATGCGCGCACGAATGCGGCACTCGAACTCGTCGACATGGGCCATGCGGTGAGCAAGCGTCCGCACGAGATCTCCGGTGGCATGAAACAGCGCGTCGGCATCGCCCGCGCGCTGGCGATGGAGCCGAAGGTGCTGCTGATGGACGAGCCGTTCGGAGCCCTCGACGCGCTGACCCGCGCCAAACTGCAGGACGAGTTGCTGAAGATCGTTCAGCGCACACACAGCACGGTGGTGATGGTGACCCACGACGTCGACGAAGCCGTGCTGCTGTCTGACCGCATCGTGATGATGACCAACGGCCCGGCCGCCACCATCGGCGAGATCGTCAGCGTGAACCTGCCCCGCCCGCGAAACCGCGTCGAACTGGCGGCCGACACGCGCTATGTGAACTACCGCAAGGAGGTGCTCGACTTCCTGTACACGCGGCATGGGCATGTCGAAAGACAGGCGGCCTGACGACGGGATTGCTCGCTCTCCAACTGGGAGAGGGTTGGGTGCCCAGTGGGGGCTTTCGATTTGCATGCGACGAGCACACGGAGCGATTCCGGCCTGCAAGCCGGAATGCGCACTGCAAGTGAGGGCATCGAGTAGCTCAGTGCATACCCGTCAGTGCAACGGTCCAGGCAGATTGCCTGGGCCGTTGCTATTGGTGATGTGAGGGTGCAATCAGTCCATTCGTTGCGCCAGACACTCGCCGCTTGCGGCGTAACCATGCTGCATCCTGGCTCGGGCAAGGAGGAGTTTCACCGAGGCCTATGAATTCCTCGCGCCCGAGTACGAGGTGATCACCCAGTTGTTGAAGGCGCGCACCCGATCAGGCATCACGCAAGACGCGGTGGCGGAACGCATGGGAACGACCAAGAGCGCGGTCTCCCGGCTGGAAGGCTCGGGCAAGCATGCACCCTCACTCGCCACCTTGCGCAAGTACGCACTGGCGGTGGGCTGCGAGCTTCAAGTCAGGCTGGTGCCACAAAAGTAGCGCCGGATGATCCGACGTCAATGCACTTCCTTCGCGTGATTGATCGTGTACTTTGGTATCTCGATCGTCACGGCCTGCTGAAACGGGATCGCCGACACGACAGGCTTGAATTCGGCCCGCGACCCCAGGGGCTCTTCCCTCGCGCTCGGTTTGACAGGATTATTTACTGTAGCTGCAATAATGAATGCAAATCGAGTTTGATCCGACCAAGGACTCAGGGAACCAGGCAAAGCATGGTGTTTCTCTGGCCTTGGCGGGCGAGCTCGATTGGGACGCTGCGCTGGTCTGGGTGGATGACCGTTTCGAGTACAACGAGCCGCGCATGATTGCACTCGCGCCGGAAACCCACATCCTGTACTGCGTGGCTTTTGTGGATCGAGGCGCGAGGCGAAGAATCATCAGCTTGCGCCGCGCCAATCGTCGTGAGGTGACGCACTATGTCGAACACATCTAAGCATCCCGCAGTGGCCATGCCGACTGCAGCGGAAGACCGGGCCATCACGGCGGCGGCCAAAGCCGACCCGGACGCACAGCCGCTGACGCCGAAACAGCTCAAGGCCATGGTCCCGTTGCGAACGCTGCGGGGCCGCCCCAAGTCCGAGAACCCGAAGCTGCTGGTCTCCGTCCGCTACAGCCAGGAGGTCCTCGCGTACTTCAAGTCCACGGGTGAAGGTTGGCAGTCGCGAATGGATGGTGTGTTGCGCGACTACGTGACACGTCAGGCTCGCAGGGCGCAAAGATGACACTTCCGGGGTTTTGAGGAAGTGGCAAGCCCGCGGGTCGCAGGGGCCAGCGACTCGACCACACCGACGTCAGTGCACTTCCTTGGCGTGATTGATCGGGTACTTCGGTATCTCGATCGTCACGTCCTGCTGAGACAGGATCGCCTGGCACGACAGGCGTGAGTTGGGCTCGAGGCCCCAGGCGCGGTCGAGCAGGTCTTCTTCGGTTTCATCCATCTCGCCGAGCGACGCGAAACCCTGCCGCACCACCACATGGCAGGTCGTGCAGGCGCAGCTCATCTCGCAGGCGTGCTCGATCTCGATGGCGTTTTCGAGCAGTGCTTCGCAGATCGACGTGCCGGGCGCTGCCTTGATTTCGGTGCCTTGCGGGCAGTACTCGGCGTGCGGAAGGATCTTGATGACGGGCATGGGGCGTTCCTGATCAGACCTCGTTGACGCGGCGGCCCGCCAGCGCCGTACGGATGCCGCGGTTCATCCGCTCGGCGGCGAAGGCTTCAGTGCTCTGGGCCAATGCTTCGACGGCGTCGTCGATCGCATGGTGCTCGCTGCCGTGCCGCACCGACTCGAGTCGCTGAAGCATCGCTTCGATCGCCGCCGCTTCCTGCGCTTCGAGCAGGTCGCCGTCGGCGGCGATCGCCGCGCGCGTCGCCAGCAGCATGCGCTCGGCCTCGACGCGCGACTCGCGCAGCGCGCGCTCCTTCATGTCGACCTCGGCGGTGGTGAAGCTTTCACTCAGCATGCGCGCGATGTCTTCGTCGGCCAGACCGTAGCTCGGCTTGACCGCAATCGACGCCTCGACGCCGGAACCTTCCTCGCGCGCCGCCACGCTGAGCATGCCGTCGGCATCGACGGTGAAACTGACGCGGATGCGCGCCGCCCCGGCCACCATCGGCGGGATGCCGCGCAGCTCGAAGCGGGCCAGTGAGCGACAGTCGCTGACCAGTTCGCGCTCGCCCTGCACCACATGGATGGCGAGTGCGGTCTGCCCGTCCTTGAAGGTGGTGAAGTCCTGCGCGCGCGCGGTCGGGATCGAGCTGTTGCGCGGGATGATGCGTTCGACCAGGCCGCCCATCGTCTCCAGGCCCAGCGACAGCGGGATCACGTCGAGCAGCAGCATTTCCTCGGCGCCGGCGTTGCCCGCCAGGGTGTGCGCGTGCAAGGCCGCTCCAAGTGCCACGACCTCGTCCGGATTCAGATTGTTCAGCGGTGCCTTGCCGAAAAATTCGGCCACCGCCGCCTGCACTGCCGGCATGCGCGTCGAGCCACCGACCATCACGACGCCCTGCACCGCCGACTTGTCGGTCTGGGCGTCGCGCAGCACCTTGCGCAGCACGATGACGGTGCGCGAAAGCAGCTCGTGCGTGATCGCGTTGAACTGGTCGCGGGTGACGCGCACCGACAGCTCGGTCGCAGCGCTGCCCGACAAGGGGCACGCCAGCGTCGCGTGATCGGCCGCCGACAGCTTTTCCTTCGCCGCCCGCGCGGCCACCAGCACGGCGCGCTTGTCCTGCGCCGAATCGGCCTTCATGCCCGCTTGCGTCAGCGCCCAATCGGCCAGCGCATGGTCGAAATCATCTCCACCCAGCGCCGAATCGCCGCCCGTGGCGACGACCTCGAACACGCCGGCACTCAAGCGCAGCAGCGAGATGTCGAAGGTGCCGCCACCGAGGTCGTAGACCGCGTACAAGCCCTCGGAGCCGTTCTCCAGGCCGTAGGCGATGGCCGCAGCGGTCGGTTCGTTGATGAGCCGCAGCACGTTGAGCCCGGCGAGCTGCGCGGCATCCTTGGTGGCCTGTCGCTGCGCGTCGTCGAAGTACGCCGGCACCGTGACGACGGCGCCGAACAGATCGTCGTCGAAAGTGTCTTCGGCGCGCTGACGCAGCGTCGCGAGGATCTCCGCCGACACCTCGACCGGCGACTTGACGCCATCGACGGTGCGGATCTGCAGCATGCCCGGAGCGTCGACGAAGTCATACGGCAGCTTGCCGCGATCGGCGATGTCGGCGAGGCCGCGGCCCATGAAGCGTTTGACGGACAGCAGCGTGTTGTGCGGGTCTCTCGCGGCTTCGGCGAGCGCGTCGGCACCGATCTGGCGACGACCGTCGGGCAGGTAGCGGACGGCCGACGGCAGGATGACACGGCCCGCTCCATCGGGCAGGCATTCGGCAACGCCGTTGCGCACTGCGGCCACCAGCGAGTGCGTCGTTCCAAGATCGATGCCCACCGCGATGCGGCGCTGGTGCGGATCCGGCGCGCCGCCGGGTTCAGAGATTTGAAGAAGAGCCATCCGTCTATTGTTCCAGCGCTTCGAGGCGCGCATCGACGTCGCGCGCAAAGCGCTCGACGAACATCAGGGCTCTGACCTGCTGCGCAGCGGCAGCGTGGTCTTTCCGATCGTCGATCAGCACACGCAACTCGGTCAACGCGCGTTCGCGATGGGCCGCCACGGCACTCGCCAACGCCTCGACATCGGCCAAACCGGACGCTTCGTCGAGCGACTCGCGCCACTCCATCTGCTGCATCAAAAAAACAGCCGGCATCGCGGTGTTGTCTTCGGCGTTGATCGGCGCACCCTGCAGTTCGCACAGGTAGGCTGCGCGCCGGACGGGATCCTTCAGGCGGCGATGCGCTTCGTTGATCCGCACCGACCACTGCATCGCCAGGCGCTGCGCCTGCGCGCCTTCGCTGACGAAGCGATCGGGGTGCGCCTCACTCAGCAAGGTCCGCCAGCGGGCATCGAGCGCAGCCGCCTCCTGCTCGAATCGCCGGGGCACGCCGAAGAGTTCAAAGTCGTCGCTGTCGAGCTTCATCGCAGACCCGTGAATCGAAGCGCACCATTGAAAAGGGCGCGGTGTTGGCAGCCGCGCCCGGAGCAGGAATACCGAGACGTCAAACCCTGAAAGACTCGCCGCAGCCACAGCGGTCTTTCTCGCGCGGGTTGTTGAATTTGAAACCCTCGTTCAAGCCCTCACGCACGAAGTCGAGTTCGGTGCCATCGATGTACGGCAGACTTTTGGGGTTGACCAGCACTTTCACACCGTGGTTCTCAAACACGGTGTCTTCGGGCGCCACGCTGTCGGCGTACTCGATCTCATAAGCCAGACCGGAGCACCCCGTCGTGCGCACGCCCAATCGCACGCCCACGCCTTTGCCGCGCTTGCCGATGTACCGCGTGACGTGCCGGGCCGCCGCTTCAGTCAATGTGACAGCCATGGTTTCAATGCGTGGTGGTGTCAGCCGTGGCCGTTGAAGAGGCTGCGGCGGACTTGGCCTTGTAGTCGTTGACGGCTGCCTTGATCGCGTCCTCGGCCAGGATCGAGCAATGGATCTTGACCGGTGGCAGCGCCAGTTCTTCGGCGATGTGCGTGTTCTTGATGGTCAAGGCCTCGTCGAGCGACTTGCCCTTGATCCATTCGGTGACCAGCGAGCTCGACGCAATCGCCGAGCCGCAGCCATAGGTCTTGAACTTGGCATCCTCGATCAGGCCGGTTGTCGGGTTGACCTTGATCTGCAGCTTCATCACGTCGCCGCAGGCCGGTGCGCCGACCATGCCGGTGCCCACCGTGTCATCGCCCTTGTCGAACGAGCCGACGTTGCGCGGATGCTCATAGTGCTCGATGACTTTTTCGCTGTATGCCATGCTGATTCTCCTGAAACTTCTGTGCTGTCTCGGTCACGCGGCGGGGCGAACGCCGGGCCGCTCCCAAGTGGCCCCGCACCCCCTCGGGGGGTGGCCTCGGTACGCCGTGGCCGGGGGCTCCATCAATGCGCCGCCCACTGGATGGTGCTGATGTCGACACCGTCCTTGTACATGTCCCACAGCGGCGACAGTTCGCGCAGTTTGGCGACGCGGTCCTTCAATGTGGTGATCACGTAGTCGATTTCTTCGGTCGTCGTGTAGCGGCCGATCGTCATGCGCAGGCTTGAATGCGCCAGTTCGTCGCTGCGGCCGAGCGCACGCAGCACGTAGCTGGGTTCCAGGCTGGCCGACGTGCAGGCCGAACCCGACGACACCGCGATGCCCTTGATGCCCATGATCAGCGACTCGCCTTCGACGAAATTGAAGCTCATGTTGACGTTGTGCGGGACGCGCTTCGTCGGGTGGCCGTTCAGGAAGGTCTGCTCGATGTCGGCGAGGCCGTTGATCAAGCGCTGTTGCAGCATGCGGATGCGCTCGTTCTCGGCGGCCATTTCCTCGCCCGCGATGCGGAACGCCTCGCCCATGCCGACGATCTGGTGCGTCGGCAGCGTGCCCGAGCGCATGCCGCGCTCGTGACCGCCGCCGTGCATCTGCGCTTCGATGCGCACCCGCGGCTTGCGGCGCACGTACAGCGCGCCGATGCCCTTCGGTCCGTAGGTCTTGTGCGAAGCCAGGCTCATCAGGTCGACCGGCAGCGTCGCCAGATCGATCGCGACCTTGCCGGTGGCCTGCGCCGCGTCGACGTGGAAGCTGATCCCGCGCTCGCGGCACAGCGCGCCGATGGCCGGGATGTCCTGGATCACGCCGATCTCGTTGTTGACGAGCATCACCGACACCAGGATGGTGTCGGGCCGGATCGCCGCCTTCAGCTTCTCGAAATCAAGCAGGCCGTCTTCCTCGACCTCGAGGTAGGTCGCATCGAAGCCCTGCCGCTCCAGTTCACGCACCGTGTCGAGCACCGCCTTGTGCTCGGTCTTGACGGTGATGATGTGCTTGCCGCGCGTCTTGTAGAACTGCGCTGCGCCCTTCAGCGCGAGGTTGTTCGACTCGGTGGCACCCGAGGTCCAGACGATTTCACGCGGATCGGCGCCGATCAACGCCGCGACTTGCTCGCGTGCCTTCTCGACGGCGGCCTCAGCCTCCCAACCCCAGGCGTGACTGCGCGAGGCGGGGTTGCCGAAGTGCTCGCGCAACCACGGGATCATCGCGTCGACGACGCGCTGATCCACCGGGCTGGTGGCGCCATAGTCCATGTAGATCGGGAAATGTGGGGTCAGATCCATGGTTCGATGCCTGCTCAGGAACGGCTGGTGAAGCGGTGTTGCGACACCGGCTTCATCGCAGAGGTACGACGTTATTTCGAGAAAGCGTTGCCGAGGGCGAAGACGGAGTTCGGTGCGGTGATGCGGATCGGCTTGACCACCGGCTGCGTCGAGATCGCGCGCTTGACCGGGTGCTCTTCGACCGAGATGCCCTTGGCCAATTGATCCTCGACCAACTTCTTCAGCGAGATCGAGTTCAGGTGCTCGATCATCTTGGGGTTGAGGCTGGCCCACGGATCGTGGGTCATACAGCGGCCACCGTCGTCGCCCATGCAGTTTTCCTTGCCACCGCAGCCAGTCGCATCGAGCTGCTCGTCGACGGCCAGGATAATGTCGGCGACGGTGATTTCTTCAGACTTTCGGCCCAGGGAATAGCCACCACCCGGTCCGCGCGTGCTCTCGACCAGTTCGTGGCGACGCAGCCGCCCGAACAATTGCTCCAGGTACGACAGCGAAATATGCTGGCGGGCGCTGATGGCGGCCAGCGCCACCGGACCCGAATTTTCACGCAACGCCAGATCAATCATGGCGGTGACGGCGAAACGACCTTTGGTGGTAAGACGCATGTGAATCTCCTCTTGCCCCTGGGGGCGTAACAAACAAGACGACCTGATTGGCAACGTCCGCCTGCCGGCAACCTGATGGGTCCGAAAATGCCTCTTTTGGAGGCCGACCCTTAACCTGAGCAGTTTTGTCGAGTATAGCGGAAGCCAACTGATTCGGTCGGCATTAGGCTGAGAAGTTCCCGGAGCTTGGCCATACTTTGTCTTTCACAATTCATGGACAAACAGGCTAAACGGACCCGAACAGCACCACATTTCAGATGCAACACACAGGTCGGGTCAGCGCAATCAAGACGATCCCTCGAAACACAAAGATGCGGCAACGCTCTCACTGTTTCAAGAGCACTCACTGCGAAGGATCTGCCGATGACCCATCCCACTTCGAATCAGGCCTCCGCCGTCCGTGAGTTCGGCGATGCCGACGCCGCCGTGCCCGTCCTTCTGGCCCGGGTCTACGAGGTCGCACCGCCGCCCGAACGGGCCCGCATGCTCACCCACCTGATGCAACCGCTCGGCCTGTTGTCACTGGTGGCCGTGGCTAACGGTGTGTTCGCCAGCCTGCGCCTGCGCAATCCATCGGCGCCGTTGTCGTTGCGCTTCGAGGACACGCTGCGGATCAGCGCAGCCGATGTGATGGCTCTCGCCGAGCATGCACAGCAGGTCAGCGTCGAGACAGTCGACGCACTGGCTCAGTGGTTGACGGCCACCCCCGTGCTGGCCAGTTCGGCGGCGGCCATGCTGCTGGTTCGGTTACTGAAACGGCGTTCCTTGCGCCGTCATCGATCCATCGGTTCAAAGCACTGACCATCACACCTTGCGACATCAACGAACATTCGGTTTCATTTGTCATCTTCGACGCCAATAGCTGAAACGAAGACTTGCAGCGGGCCACTCAAAGTCCTTCCATCGCGGCCTCCGGTCGCGCAGCAAGGAGCCCACTGCGTGCAGACCCAACCACTCGACTCAGTCCGGGCGGAACCCGCCAGTACATCCGAGGCGAGCGCTTATCTGGTCGTTCATGCCGATTCGGGTGACAGACCACCGATCGACAGGCGCTCCGCCGAGTCGGGCCTTCGACGACTGCGCACTCTGTACCGGGGACACCCCGCCGACAACGGGCGCTCGCCGCTCGCGTTGACCTTGGCAGATCGCCAGGGTCGCGAGTTGCTGTCACTCGCCGATGCCGACCCAACGCTCGGAGTCGCGCTGCCTCCGGGCACCTATCACCTCACAGCCACGCTCGGCGAAACAAGACGCGGCTACACGGTGTCGCTGCCGGCGGGCGTCCGATTTGATCTGCACCTCCGCTTTTCTCCGCCGACCAACCGGCCACATCTCGCCGGGATCAATGCGGCTGACATCCGACTCCACAGGCCGGTCGCCTGATCCATCACCACGTTCATCTGCAGAAGGAATCTCCATGTCCATCTCTACGTTCGTCCCTCGTCGCACGACCATCGCACTCGCTGCGGCCGCCCTCATCGGAATCGGCGCGGTCGGCACGTTTCGACTGGGCCATGCGCAGAACGCGCCAGTTGCACCACCGGTCGCGACGGCCGTGACCAGCACGCCAGCCGGCCTGCCCGACCTGGCGAGCATCGCCAAACGATACGGCCCGGCGGTGGTCAACATCAGCGTCAGCGGCATGCGCAAGGTGTCGATGAACGGAGGCGACTCCGACGACAGCGAGGATGACGGCGACGCCGGGAACAGCGGCTCAGCGAACTCGGCCGCACCACCCAGTGGTGAGTACAAGGACTTCCTGCGGCGCTTCCAGCAGCAGTTCGGTGGCCTGCCCCCTGGCATGCCGCCCGGCACCCGCGTGCCGATGCGCGGCGAAGGCTCGGGCTTCATCGTGCAATCCGACGGGGTGATCCTGACCAACGCGCATGTCGTGCGCGGCGCGCAGGAGGTCGTGGTCAAGCTCACCGACCGGCGCGAGTTCCGCGCCAAGGTGGTCGGCGCCGACCCGAAGACCGACATCGCGGTGCTGAAGATCGACGCCAAGGACTTGCCCACGGTGATGCTGGCACCCGCCGGACAGACGCCACAGGTCGGTGAATGGGTGCTCGCCATCGGCTCGCCGTTCGGTTTCGAGAACACCGCGACTGCCGGTGTCATCAGCGCCACCGGACGCTCGCTCCACGATGAAAGCGCGGTGCCGTTCATCCAGACCGACGTCGCCGTCAACCCCGGCAACTCCGGCGGGCCGCTGTTCAACACGCGTGGCGAAGTGGTCGGCATCAACTCGCAGATTTACTCCCGCTCGGGCGGCTACCAGGGCCTGTCCTTCGCCATCCCGATCGACGTCGCCCAGCACATCGAGCGCCAGATCCTCGCCAGCGGCAAGGTCCGGCATGCGCGACTCGGCGTCGCGGTACAGGACGTGAACCAGACGCTGGCCGAATCGTTCAAGCTGCCGAAGCCGGCGGGCGCGCTGGTCGCCAACGTCGACCCGAACAGCCCGGCGGCCAAGGCCGGGATCGAAGCCGGCGACGTGGTGCTGGCCGTCAACGGCACGCCGATCGTCGGCTCGGCCGACCTGCCGGCGCTGGTCGGACTGGCGCTGCCCGGCGACAAGGTGGCATTGCAGCTGTGGCGCCAGGGTGCCGAGCGCACGGTCAACGCGACGCTCGCCGACGCCAAGCCGACGCACACCGCAACGGCCGATCCAGACACCAACGCCACACCGCGCGGGCGCCTCGGCCTCGCCCTGCGCCCGCTGCAACCGCAGGAAAAGCGCGAGTCGGGCATTGCCAGCGGGCTGCTGATCGAAGGTGTCAGCGGGCCGAGCGAGCGCGCCGGCCTGCAAGCCGGCGACGTGCTGCTGGCCATCAACGGCAAGGCGATCGACAGCATCACCGAGGCGCGCGACGCGGCAGCCAAATCGGACAAGGCGGCCGCCTTGCTGGTGCAACGCGGCGAGATGAAGATCTACGTGCCGGTGCGCCTGGGCTGAAGTGGCCAGCGCCTGCCGCCGGGCAGCACGCAGGTGCAGCCCGGCAGTTGGCTCAGTACAGCGTCTCGACCTCGCTGGCGAGCTGGTAGCCGGCGCCGCGCTCGGTCACGATCAGCACCGGATGCGCCGGATCGGGCTCGATCTTGCGGCGCAGCCGAAGAATCTGCACATCGATCGTGCGGTCGTAGACCTCGGCCTCGTGCAGCCGCGACATCGACAGCAGCTGGTCACGCGTCAGCACGCGGCGCGGCGCACCGCACAGTGCGGTCAGCAGGCTGAATTCGCCATTCGACAGCTCGACCACGTCGCCTGCTGGCGAGGTGAGCCGGCGCGTGCGCAAGTTCAGCTCCCAGCCCGAGAAGCGGAACGCACGCCGCGTGCTGTCGCGCTCGGGCAGCGTCGCCTGCACCTGGTAGCGGCGCAGCACCGCGCGCACCCGCGCCAGCAGTTCGCGCGGGCTGAACGGTTTGGTGACGTAGTCGTCGGCACCGAGTTCCAGACCCATCACACGGTCGGCTTCTTCGCTGCGGCCCGTCAGCAGCACGATGGGCACCGTGGCGCGTTCGCGCAGCTGGCGAGCGAGCTGCATGCCGTCTTCGCCGGGCAGCTTCAGGTCGAGCAGCACCAGGTCGATCGCCTCGCTGTCGATCAGCGAGAACAGATCGCTGCCCGAGGCGCCGACGCTGACCCGCATGTCGTGGTCACACAGATACTCGTGAATCAGATCGCGGATACTGGGATCGTCATCGATGACGAGGATGTGCGGTGCCGTGTTGGAGGTCATGAATTCGGCGCGGTCTCGCGTCGGGGAAAACCAGTCGGACGATCGTAGCGCGGTGGTTCCGACAGTTTCCTTAACGACGCAGACGGCCACCCAGTTCAGTCGTCGGCGACAGACATTGCGATGACCGACCCCCTGCCCCCACGCCCCGCCCTGCCCCGCATCTGGATCGTCGCCGGACTCGCCGCGCTGTCGCTGATCGCGGTGTTTGCGACCGGCCTGTGGCACCTGCGTCGCGAGACGCTGACCAGCCAGGCACGCGAGCTGTCGGTGCTGTCGCTGGCCTTGGCCGACGAACTCGATCGGGGCCTGCAGAGCGTGGAGATCGGCATGCAGGCGGTGCGGCTCGAACTGCGCGTCGGCGAATTGCTGCCCGATGCCGACACGCCGGTAAGGCAGCGCTATCCACACGACTTGAAGCTGCCACTGGCCAGCCAGCTGTGGATCATCGATCGACGCGGCAACCTGCTCGCCGCTTCGAGCCCGGCCTTGTCGCCCGACCCGAACAGCTTCTCGCCCGGATTGAAGACGCTGAACGATACCGACACGGCGCTGAGCCGGCCTTTCCGGGACTTCGCGTCCGGGCAACCGTCGATCGCGCTCGCCGTTCGATACAACGACCACCAGGGCGCACTCGGCGGCTGGCTGATCGCGGCGTTGCCGGTCGAAGCCTTGCGCGGCGCGTTTTCGCAGGCCTCGCCCGCCGCCGATGCGCGGATGGCGGTGTTTCGCAGCGACGGCGTCCGGCTGGCGGGTTCACTGGCAGATCAGCCTGCATCGACCACCGCAGCCGAGCTGCTCCTGCCCGGGCAGGAGCAGCGTCACGGCGTGGCGGTGCTGAACGACGGGCGCCAGCGGCTGGTCGCCCAGCGCCAGCTGCAGCGCTTCGGACTGGAGCTCGTGCTGACGCGCGATATCGAAGCCGCGCTCGCGCCCTGGCGCGACGTGGCCTGGTTCGGTTCGTCGGGTCTGCTGCTGCTGCTCGCCGGACTGGCCGCAGCAGCCCACCGCATTGCGCGCGCAGAGCAACGTCGAATGGACTCGCAGGCGGCGTTGCAGACTCAGTTGTCGCGCACCAACAAGCTCGAATCGCTGGGCACGCTGGCCGGCGGGGTGGCTCACGATTTCAACAATGTGCTGGCGGCCGTTCTCGGGTATGCCGAGATGGCAAGGCAGAGCGCGACCGACGGCAGCCGGCAGGCGCGCCAGCTCGATCACGTGCTGCAGGCGGCGCTGCGTGGCAAGTCGCTGGTCGAGCGCATCCTGTCGTTCAGCCGCAGCGGTGCGCGAAGCGCGACGGTGTTCGAGGTCCAGCCGGTCATCGACGAAGTGCTGGGCCTGCTGGCCGCGTCGCTGCGCCAGGGCGTGGTTCTCGAAAGCCGTTTCGAAGCCCCCGGTGTGCGGCTGAACGGCGACCCGACCCAGGTGTTCGAGGCCGTAATGAACCTGTGCACGAACGCGATGCAGGCGATGCCCGACGGAGGCCGGCTCGTGGTGTCCACCGCACGCCACGCGGCGCGCACCGCCGAGACGGTGTCGCACGGACAGATAGAACCCGGCGACTACCTCGCATTGAGCGTCAGCGACGAAGGTGCCGGCATCGCCGCCACCGTGATGGAGCACCTGTTCGAGCCCTTCTTCACCACACGCCGCCAACACGCCGGTACCGGGCTCGGGCTGGCCGTCGTGCATGGCGTGGTGGCCGAGTTCGGCGGTGCCATCGATGTGCAGAGCGTCGCGGGACAGGGCGCGCGCTTCACGCTTTACCTGCCTGAATCAAAGGGCGAGCCGGCGGCAGCGCCTGCGACGACGCTCGACACCCCGATCGGGAACGGACAGACCTTGATGGTCGTCGACGACGAATCCGCACTGGTCGAACTGGCCGAAGAACTGCTGGCCGAGCTGGGTTACGAGCCCGTCGGGTACACCGACCCACAGGCCGCACTCGACGCCCTGCGCAACGAGCCCGACCGCTACGACGCGCTGCTGACCGACGAAGTGATGCCGACGATGAGCGGCACCCAGCTGACCGAAGCGCTGCGAGCCTTCGCACCGCACCTGCCGGTGCTGCTGGTCAGCGGCTACGGCGGCCCGCAACTGGCAGCTCGCGCGGTCGCTGTCGGCGTCACCCGCGTGCTGGCCAAGCCGCTGCGGCGAGCGGAGTTGGCGCAGGCGCTGGATCAGCTGTTGCGGGTGACACCGCCCGCAAACTGATCGCCGAAGGGCCGAGGTCCGTTCAGGGCTTCTCGATCCATGCCGCAATGTTGTCGCTTCCCGGCGCACCGAAGGCCTGCTCGCGCAGCAGCGCCAGCTGATCGCGCACCCGGGCGGCCTTCTCGAATTCGAGGTTGCGGGCGTGTTCGAGCATCTGTTTTTCGAGCTGCTTGATGCGCTTGCCCAGGTCCTTTTCGGACAGCATCTCGACCTCGGCCGCGCCCTTGGAAAGTTTCAGGTCGTCCTTGCCTGATTTCTCTGAATAGACACCGTCGATCAGCTCCTTGATCTTCTTGTTGATCGTGCGCGGCGTGATGCCCATGGCGAGGTTGTGCGCGATCTGCTTGTTGCGACGGCGCTCGGTTTCGTCCATCGCGCGGCGCATCGACTCGGTGATCTTGTCGGCATACAGGATCGCGCGGCCATTGACATTGCGTGCCGCTCGGCCGACGGTCTGGATCAGGCTGCGCTCGGAGCGCAAGAAGCCTTCCTTGTCGGCATCGAGGATCGCCACCAGCGACACCTCGGGGATGTCCAGCCCTTCGCGCAGCAGGTTGATGCCGACCAGCACATCGAACACGCCGAGCCGCAGGTCACGCAGGATCTCCACGCGCTCGACGGTCTCGATGTCGCTGTGCAGGTAGCGCACCTTGACGCCGTTGTCACTGAGGTAATCGGTCAGTTGCTCGGCCATGCGCTTGGTCAGCGTGGTGATCAGCACGCGCTCGGACAGGTCGACGCGGATGCGGATTTCCTGCAGCACGTCATCGACCTGATGCGTCGCCGGCCGCACCTCGACCATCGGGTCGACCAGGCCGGTCGGCCGCACCACCTGCTCGACGACCTGACCGGCAGTCTTCTGCTCGTAGGCCGCCGGCGTCGCCGACACGAACACCACCTGCCGCATCTTGGTCTCGAACTCCTCGAAGCGCAGCGGACGGTTGTCGAGCGCGCTGGGCAGGCGGAAGCCGTATTCGACCAGCGTGGTCTTGCGCGCGCGGTCGCCGTTGTACATGCCACCGAGCTGGCCGATCATGACGTGCGACTCGTCGAGGAACATCAGCGAGTCCTTGGGCAGGTAATCGACCAGCGTCGATGGCGGCTGGCCCGGCGCGGCACCGGACAAGTGGCGGGTGTAGTTCTCGATGCCCTTGCAGTGGCCGATCTCCTGCAGCATCTCCAGATCGAAGCGGGTGCGCTGCTCCAGCCGCTGCGCCTCGACCAGCTTGCCGGCGCCGACCAGCTCGGCGGTGCGCTCGCGCAGCTCGTCCTTGATGGTGCCGATCGCGTTGACCACCTTGTCGCGCGGCGTCACGTAATGGCTCGACGGGTAGACAACGAAGCGCGGTATCTTCTGGCGGATGCGGCCGGTCAGCGGATCGAACAGACTCAGCGATTCGATCTCGTCGTCGAACAGCTCGATGCGGATCGCCAGCTCGGAGTGCTCCGCCGGGAAGAGGTCGATCGTGGCGCCGCGCTCGCGGAAGGTGCCGCGCGAAAAATCGACTTCGTTGCGCGTGTACTGCATGCGCACCAGTTGCCCGATCAGCTCGCGCTGGTTCT
>JAURWR010000057.1 GCA_030654805.1 Burkholderiaceae bacterium | reverse complement strand
CTTCAGACCCGAGCAGGTTCGACGTTTCCGCGAGTGGCGGGCGGAGGTCGTCCGGCAGATCGAGGAGGGGACGCCCGAGTACCTGCGGCCGGCCCGATTCGATGCCATTCTGTCCTTGCTTTTTTCGGCGATGGCTCGTGGACTGGCAAACGGAAAGGGTCGCGTGGGCTGAGTTCCCAGGTGCCGTGACAGGTGGCACTGGCCGTACACCGGTCCTTGGCGAATACCCGGCCTCGGCCTATTCCGTTGAAAAACTCCCCTGGAAAATCGGCAGCGATGACCTAAGTTGATCGCAGTCGGGCATCGGGAGAGCATGGCGATGATGGGTCAACGAGGTGGCGCGCAGGACAAGCTTTTCTACTGCTTCAACCTCGACGATCACGTCCCGCGCGATCACTTGCTTCGCGGCATCGACCAGGTTCTCGACCTTGGTGATCTGCGCAAGCACCTCGCGCCGTTCTACAGCCACACCGGCCGCCCCTCCATCGACCCTGAGCTGATGATCAGGATGCTGGTCGTCGGCTACTGCTTCGGCATCCGCTCCGAGCGCCGGCTGTGCGAAGAGGTTCACTTGAATCTGGCCTATCGCTGGTTCTGCCGACTGGACCTCGAAGACTCGGTGCCAGACCACTCGACCTTCTCCAAGAACCGGCATGGGCGCTTCCGCCAAAGCGACGTATTCCGTCATCTCTTTGAGGGTGTGCTGCGTCGCTGCATGAGCGAAGGCCTGGTGGGTGGCGAAGGCTTCGCGATCGACGCGAGCGTCGTCAAGGCCGACGCCAACCGGGCTCGAGGTGTTCCCGGGGCCGAAGCACCCGTGCTGCAGGACAACGCGGCCAGCCGTGCCGTGCGCGAGTACCTGGATGCGCTTGATGCAACCAACCCCACCGGCGACGACGATGCCGATCCACCCGAGACGCGCAAGAACGTCTCCTTGACCGATCCAGCGGCGAGCTGGACCGCTGCGCCTGGTGGACCGGCGTTCTACGCCTACTCCACCAACTACCTGATCGACCTGGAAGCCGGGATCATCGTGGACGTGGAGGCCACGCCCGCACATCGAGGCATGGAAGTCGAGTCGACCAAGACCATGCTCGACCGTGTCGAGCAGCGGTTCGGGGTGAAGCCCGATCGCCTGGTGGGCGACACCGCCTACGGCACCGCACCGATGCTTGCTTGGATGGTCAAGGACAAGGGCATTGCCCCGCACGTACCTGTATGGGATCGAAGCGAGCGCAAGGACGGCACGCTGTCGAGCAGCGAGTTCGAATGGGACGGGCAGGCGAATGAGTACCGATGCCCGCAGGGACACGCGTTGCTGAGCGAGCGCCGTGCGTTCACCAGGCCGCGCGATCACGTCACCAAGGAGGCGGTGGTCATCTACCGCGCCAGCCAGAACGACTGCACTGGATGCGCAATGAAGCAGCGCTGCTGCCCCAACACGCTGGCGCGCAAGATCCGACGCAGCGTGCATGAAGACTCACGCAACGTGGCACGCGAGCTGGCCACGACCCCGCAGTACCAGCAGTCCAGGCGAGATCGAAAGAAGGTGGAGATGCTGTTCGCCCACCTCAAACGCATCCTTAAGCTCGACCGCCTGCGCTTGCGAGGGCAGAGCGGGGCGCACGACGAGTTCTTGTTGGCAGCAACCGCTCAGAACCTGCGACGGATGGCCAAGAGGTTGTTCGAAGGGCGGCAAAGCGCAGCGGGAGTACCGGCCTGAAGGGGGCCGAGCGCTCACGACCCCGCCGACCGGCTAACACCAAGCGATCGCGCCGCATCCACAGCACGTGCGCTTGCCCGTCAGCGCGTTCGCAACCCGAGTTCTTCAACGGAATAGGCCAGAAGCTGTCAGTCGCGGTCGGCGGCTCTCAGTCGGGTCAACAGGATCCCATCGATCTTGCAGTTACCCGTCATCGAGAAGATCTCACGCACCGCATCAGTCAGGGTTGCCGATCTGAGGTTCAAGGCCGCGTGGCCGCCACATCGTCCGGCCTGGTCTGCCCCGCGGCCTCGCGCAGCGCGCGATCGTCCTTGACGCCACGTTCGGCCGCTGCCACGGCAGCGGCTGACTGCTCCTTTGTCAGGTCATGCACCAGGCAAAACTCGTTGCCGAACGGGTCCTGCATCACCGCCCAGTCGATGGCCGGCTTGTCGTTGCCATAGAACCCCGGCCTCGGGTACAGGCTCGGCGGCTTCTTGACCGTGCCACCCAGCAACAGGATCTGCTCGATGGCAGCATCGATGCCGGTCGTGGGCGTGATGTCGATGTGCACGCAATTGGTGTTGTGGTGGCTCGGCACCGGGGTCTGTATCGGGGCGTGAGCCGAATGGATCAGGATCATCTCGTGCTTGGGCGGGTTGCGCGTGCCCAGGTAGCCCAGCCAGCCGTGCAAGCCTTGCGCCGGCCCCAGAACCTCCCAGCCCGTGACGGCCGACCAGAAGCGGTAGCCGACTTCGAAGTCGGTCACGTTGACGGCAATGCAGCGCAGGGTTCCGATGCTCATGAAGTGCTCTTGGTTTCGGTTCAAGGGGGTGCGTGCGTCGATGTGGCGGCTGTTATCGCAGCAGCTTGACCAGGTTGCCCGCCGCCGCGGCACCGTACGCCTTGACGTCTTCCCTAGTCTGCACGACCAGCGGGTGGTCAGCGTGCGCACGCAGACCCGAAAGGGGATTCAGGCGCGTGCCTTGGGCCCAGGCCGCCACCGTGGGGTGGCCCGCGCTCGCACGTTCATACGCCATCCGCGCCAGGTAGGACGACAGGTAGTCGCGTGGCTCATCCCAGTAACGTATCGGCGGGCACAGGCGGTTCTTCTCGGCGGTGTCGGTGATGGTGGCTTCGATCACGCCCAACAGCGCGGCCGGGAAGCAGGCAAAGCCCCAGAACAGGGGCTGCAGGGTCACGCGGTCAGCTTCGAAGATGGGCCGCGACGCTGGTCGCGCCAGGCCGACGGCGGCGCAGTGCACATGCAGCGTCCTGGGGCTGGTGGGCACCGAGCCGCTGTCGAACACGATGCGGTCGCGCTCGATGCGGCGCACATGGCCCCGTCGCACCACGTCGCCGATCTGGCGCAGCAGGGCGAGCTCGGCCTCGCTGACCATGGCGCCGCGGCTCATGGTGGGCGTCACTGTAGTGTCCACCCGCAGGAAGATGCCGTCCGCTTCGAGCCTCGCGAACACGTCATCGACCGATGTGGCTTGCGCCATGGCCTTCAACTGCAGGCCGACGCCCGCGAAAAACTGGGGCAGCCCTTCCTCGGGCTGGTAAAAGCGCCGGTTGACCCACCAGCCTTCGCGCGGCCTGACCCACTGGATGGCGCTGGCCGGCACACCTTGGGACAGCAGCCAGACGCAGGTGTCCAGCGCGGTCTTGCCGGTGCCGATGACCACATACCGCTCGGGCCGGTCGGCCACGCGCACGATCTCGCCCGCGGCCACGCAGCGCACGCCTTCGGCCACCTCGAAGGGCGGCGGGCTGGTGGCCGGTATGCGCCCTTCGAGGTAGCCGGTATCGATCCATTTCCGCCGCACACGCACCTCTTGCACGGCGCCGGTCAGGCGCGAGGTGATGCGGTGGCCTCCGTCGGGCCCGATGGCGTGATCGCTGCACGGATGGTGGCGCACGCGCCCAGTCGGCAGGAAGTGCTGGTCCATCACCCGCGTGTAATAGGCGCGCAGTTCGTCCGCACTCGCCTTCTCGTGAAAGCCGGCGTTGAGGCCGGTCGCGTCGACGGTGCCACGCCCCAGCGGCACGGACGACACGCCATAGAAGGCGGAGGGCTGGTGCAGGCGCACGAAGGGATAGGCGTCGATCCAGTGCCCGCCGGGTGCGTGGCGCCGGTCCACCAGGGTCACGGTGGCATCTGAGTGGCTGAGCAAGGCGTCAGTGAACGCCATGCCGGCTGCGCCGGTGCCCACCACGAGGTAATCGGTCTCGAGAGGTCCGCTCATTCCCGCTCCTGTGCAAATGCGTCCGGTGCGGAGGCGCACGCGCGGCTCCGCCGATTGGATACAGGTTTCCGCCTAGATCCGGGCGCTCAATTCGTCGATGTCGCAGCGCACTCGGCCGGTCAACTCGTACGAGGCAAGGTTGGACGAGATGTGATGGGTCAGGCAACTGGCGTCGCGCAGCAGCCGCTGCATGGGGCCGCTACGGCGCAAGGCACTCGCCCCGGACGCGTCGTAGGCCTCGCGCACGATCTCGGCTCCGCGTTGGACGGCCGTGACGCCGGCCACGCGGGCCTGGATGCGCTGTGCAGTGGTGGCAGGCTCTCCGCGCAAGGCGCTGCCCCAGATCTCTGAGAGCGCTTCGCGCAGCCCGGCGCGGCACGCCCACCACAGCCCCTCCGCCGCTTCCAGCCTGCGCTGGGTGGCCGGGTTCTCGAGCAGGGGCCTTTGTGTCACGCGGTTGGTCTTGCCGCGCAGTTCGTTGCGGGCTTCGTCGAGCGCCCGGCGCGCCAGACCGAGATGGGTCGCCGCTGCAGCGATCGTGATGAACCAGCCACCGCCGACGACCACCGCAGCCGGATACGGCGCCACGGCGATCCCGAACGGCCAGGGAAAGGTGCGGCGCCAGGGCACGAAAACTTCATCGAAGTGAACGTCATGGCTGCCGGTGCCGGCCAGCCCGATCGGGTCCCAGGTGTCTTCGATTCGGGCCTCGTGGACAGGCGCGAGCGCAGCCACCATGCGCGGCGCTGCGCCAGCGGCGACCGGCGGCAGCATCACCATGCCGCCGACGAAGGTCGCGCCCGTGCAGCCTGACTCGAAACCCCAGGAACCCGTGATGCGGAGGCCCTCGGCCTCTTCCACGGCCTGCACTCTGGGCAGGTTGCTCCAGGAGGCATACGCGGCCGGATCGGCGAAGAATTCGTCGCTCAGCCGCGGCTCGGCGGAGGCATGGATCAAGGCCGCGCAAATGTTGCCGTGGGCACAGACCCAGCCGGTTGACGCATCGGCCTCGGCGAGGGTCATCAGCACCTCGAGCCCCTGCGTCAGCGAGGCGCCGTAGCCGCCGACCTCGGCCGGCACCAGCATTCTCATCACCCCCGCCTGCTTGAGCTTGGCGATGAAGTCCGGTGCCAGCCGGCGCAGGGTTTCGAATTCCTCCGCGCGCGCCTTGGCCTCGGCAGCCAGATCAGGCAGCGCAGCGTGCAGCTCGCTCAGAGAAGGTCGGAAGTCAGCCACGCGGGGTCTCCGTTTGTCGAGTTGGACATCATTGCGGCTACTTTGTTGTGCTGGCAACTGGCACCGCATCCAAAGGCGACTCAAATGCAATGAAGAGGACACAGGGGACGTCGCTGGCGCAGTAGCCCTTGTGGGGCAGTTTGGCCGGGCCGTACGCATACGTACCCACCTTGAGAACCGCCTTCTCTTGACCGTCATAGGTGACATGAAGCTCACCCGCCACCAGCACCATGCGCTCTGGCGATGTGTGCAGATGAAGCGGAATCGTCGACTTGGCAGGTACCTTGAAGAACACGTCAACGTTGTCTTTTGCGGGGTCGCCGCGAAGGACGGCGATGCCGCACCCCTTCGGCAAGAAGGGCGGGCAGGGGCCCCATTTGAGCTGCGGATCGCTCACGGTCCAGGTCACTGATCGCTCTTTGGCAGGCGCCTGTGCGCCGGCAAACGAGCCGGCCAAGCACAACGAGAGCAGCAAGGACCACAGCATTCCGGTCAGCAATGGACGGCCAATCAAGGTTTGGTGAGCCACAGTAATCTCCCTGGCGGTGGGTGGTGCTGCGCAGTTGGAGGGCTGCCCAACATGCCGTTGACGTTCGTGATGTTGGCGGCGCACCACCACCTCGTCACGAACGCGAGGCGAAATTTCGCCGAAACTTATGCTCAGCACTCACCTTCGCGGCTGCCACCTTTTCCGCTATGCCCCAGATCGTAGATTTCGAAGGCTTCCGTCTGGACCTCCAGCAGTGCGTGTTGCGGCGTGACGGCAACGCCATCGAGTTGCGGCCCAAGGCCTTCGATGTACTGCGCCATCTGATGGCCAACGCCGGGCGCGTGGTGTCAAAGCAGGAACTGCTGGACACGCTATGGCCTGGCGTCGTGGTCACTGACGACGCGCTGGTTCAA
>JAURWR010000071.1 GCA_030654805.1 Burkholderiaceae bacterium | reverse complement strand
GCCGGCCGTCAGCCACCGCGGGGGCGGTCGCCGCCGCACGATCAACGAGATCAACATGGTCCCGTTCATCGACGTGATGTTGGTGCTGCTGATCATCTTCATGGTCAGCGCGCCGTTGATCACGACGGGCGTGGTCGACCTGCCGACGGTGGGCAAGAGCAAGCAGCGGCCCGAGCACGTCGTCGAGTTGATCGTCAGCCGGGACGAGCGCATCCGCATACGCGTCGACAGCAAGGACGAGGGCCAGGCGGTCGCGCTGGACAGGATCGCCGCCCGCGTGCTCGATCTGCAGGCCGGCGATGCGAACACGCCGGTGGTGATCTCGGCCGATCAGTCGGTCAAGTACAAGACCGTCGTCGA
Organism: Burkholderiaceae bacterium; assembly: GCA_030654805.1. Classification (GTDB taxonomy): domain Bacteria; phylum Pseudomonadota; class Gammaproteobacteria; order Burkholderiales; family Burkholderiaceae_C; genus PBB1. Next base: position 43,162 of record JAURWR010000071.1, on the reverse strand, counting down.
CGTGATGAACCGATTGCAGAAATCGGGCGTGCAGCGCGTCGGCCTGTCGGTCAAGAACGGCGGCTGATGCAGCGAATCGGCGCATGACGATGACCGCCACCCTCGAACGAGACGCCTTCATGCCACGCCGGCCGGCCGGGCTGGGCAGTGGCCTGGCGCTGGCAATCGTCGCGCACCTGCTGCTGGTCGCCGCGCTGACCTTCAGCGTCAACTGGCACGTCAGTTCGCCCGAGGGCGTCGAGGCCGAGTTGTGGGCCGCCGTGCCGCAGATCGCCGCGCCGCGACCGGTCGAGATGGAGCCGCCGCCTCCGCCGGTGCGCGTGACCAAACCGCAGCCCGCACCAGAACCCGTCAAGCCGCCGCCGAAAGAGCAGCCCGTGCCCGACGCGCAGATCGCGATCGAGAAGGCCAAGCGCCTCGAAGACAAGCGCAAGAAGGAACTCGCCGAGCAGGCCCGCGAGGAAAAAGAGGTGAAGAAGGAAGCCGAGAAGCTCGCCAAACAGCGCAAGGCCGAGCAGGCCGAAAAACTGGCCGAGCAGAAGCGCAAGGATCAGGCTGCCGAGACACTCAAGACCGAGTTGGCTAACAAGAAGCGCGAGGCAGCACAAGCGGCCGCGCTGGCCGATGCGCGCGAAAAGCAGATGCAGCGCATCGCCAGCCTCGCCGGTGCCACCGGCGCAGCCAACGCCACCGGCACGGCAGCGCAGAACGCCGGTCCGAGCGCCGATTACATCGGCCGCATCAAGGGCCGCATCCGCCCGAACGTGTCGTTCCCCGACACGCTGCCCGGCAATCCGGTGGTCGAGATCGAGATCACCGTGGCGCCCGACGGCCGCATCATGTCCAGCCGCATCGTCAAGGCCAGTGGGGTGCCCGAGTGGGACGACGCGGTGAAACGCGGGATCGACAAGACCGCCGTGCTGCCGCGCGACGAAACCGGCCGCGTGACGTCGCCGATGATCATCCAGTACAAACCGCGCGACTGAAGCATCCCGAGGCACGCCCTCGCTGAGTGCAGCGGGCAGCCCGCCTGCGGTGTCCCCCACCGCAGGAGGAACGAGCGTCAACGCAGATTGACGCGGATTCCCCTCTCAACTCCGGCGATACCCCTTTCGTCTTCGCGGTGACCATGCGACGCAAATCCGAGTGGCGTGTCGACCGACGACAGGCATGCCACCGGCCGCGTCCGCCCGCGCCGCAAGGCAGGTGCACGGCACGGCACGGCACGTATCGATGAATTCGTCGCCAACCTACCGGTCATCAGCTCATGGTCCTGAACGCACGCAAGAACGTCAACCGCCGAAACTTCATGCAGATGGCGGGGGGCACGGTGGCGGCCTGCAGCTTGCCGTCGTTCCTCACGGGATGCGGCGGCGATGGCGGTGGTTCCGGCTCGTCGCACCAACGCACGCTTCACTTTTCGCTGTCGACCGACGGCTTCCTCCCGGAAAACGAAACCTATCAACTTCACGTTCTGGGGAAAACGTATCCGCTGTCGCTGCATGACGACGCGAGTCGAAAACTGCACGGAAAAACCAGCTCACGCGTGTCTCACTATGCAACGGACATCCAACTTCCGTCGAATCGAGCCACCCACATCTATGTGACTCAGCGCACCGATCATTCCGGTCACCTGCGTGCCGCGCACGGCGATTCGGTCCATCACGGTTTTGCGCTCTCAGTTATCTACATACCCAAGACACTCAAATCAGTTGCGGCCTCTGCTCGCGTCCTGAATTCGAAGTCAAACAAGAAAACGTCTGGAGTGTTGAGTGCGCTGGACGACACCACGGCAGACACCGGCCCGGTCACGCTGGATACCGGAACCAACGATGAAATCACACCTGCAAACATTGCAGCGTCCATCATCTTTCATCACGGCAATCTCCAGACGATGAACGCGGATCAATCGGCCATCGTCATGGCTCACATTCAGGAGGCACCCGGCCTCAGCGATCTGATCGCCAGCATCAAGACATTCACCCCGCACACCTGGTACACGATGCCGCCGATGCTGGGTGACGACGATGTGCCGGTCACCCGGGCGGACGGCACGTCGGTGTACCAGTACATCGTTCAACCCGCGATCCTGGCTGCTGCTCAACTTCCGTTGAGCAGCACCTTGAATGCGGTCAACAACGACCCGGCGCTGAAGAATTTGTACTATTCCAGCGGGGTGCAAGACACCTCCGCCAGCGACGCAACGGCCGCGGCCAGCTCGAATCGCAGAACCCGCCTGGATGCGGAAACCGAGAACGGCAACACCTACACGCTGGCCCTGGGCGACAGTCATCAGGGTCTCAGCACCGTGATCCACAGCGTGGTGGACAACAAGGTCACGCTGCGCTTCAGCTCCCGGTACCTTCGATACCTGAGCATCTTCGTGGAGTTTCTGGATGCGGACGGGAATCCAGTGGTGCCTGCGGACTGGGTCAACGAAAACGACCTGATCGTGGTGGCCAATGCGATGGACACCGACAGCCGCAAGTTTCTCGTGGTCGCCACCCCCCCGCCCACATTCCTGGGTGCCCCACTGATCGATGCCGAGACGTTCGGCGCATTCACCTTTCCAGCCAATGCCAGCAGTGCCCGAATCACGGCGGGCGGCCTGGGCAACGGCGGCTACCGAAACAGCGACATCGAGGTGCTGGGTGTCGCGCTGACCACGACGATCAATCTCGGGATACCCACGCTGCTGCTGGCCGCTGCCGCAGCCCAGCACGACGACATCAAGCCATTCAGCCCGACGGTTTCCGCGATGCTGGCCATCTTCAAGGCCTTCGCCGGGGGCATCTGGAGTCGCTCCGATCACTCCCCCGACAACATCATGTCGCAGGCCGGCGTGTTCCTGGGCAACATCCTTTTCAAGGCCGCGTTGTCGGAGCTGCTGCAGTACATCACCGAACAGGAATCGGAAGAGGCCATGTTCGACGCCATTCCATTCATCGGCTGGGCGATGAATGCCATATCGATCGCGTCCACCATCGCGCAGTTGGCGGAGACCTCGGCCGAGGTGAGCAGGCACCCCTGGATCACCGAAAGTCGCGTGAGCGTCACGCATGACATCGACGTCAACATCAGTCACGACCCCAACGATTTCGAGTTTCCGGCGACCGCCACGCACTACGTGGTCAAGCTGACCTTCTCGCACTCGACCACCACATCGCAAACGATCAACCTGCCCGGCACCACGGTGTCCGACACGCAGACCGTGAGCTTCAAGGGCGTACCAGCCGGCGGCACGGTGTCGGTCTCGGTGAAGTTCTATTCCAGCAACGACTGGATCGCCGGACAGGCCTCGACGGTCGGCATCAGCAACCAGAACGACCCGGGCCAAAGCAAGCTCAGCATCAATCTGGTGCTGACCGAGAACCTGGTTCCGCTGTCGTCCATCACCGTCTACAGCCACAAGGAAAGGCTGGTGTTCTCGGGAGGCAGCTACGCGTGGCAAGCCGGCGCTGCGCCGGTGCAGACCCGTGTGAACCTGTCGTCGCAGATTCAGGCCGGCTCGCTCGCCAGCCTGTCGAGCGTCTCGGTGAACCAGACACTGGGCCGTCTGAGCTATTCATGGCAAAGCCACAGCGGCGGTGTCAGCAGTTGCGGAGCCAGCGCCAGCGGTGTGCTCGGCTACGCGTACCGGACCATCGGGCTGACCAGCAACCCCAACGTCGGCCTGAAGTTCGGCGGCTGCTATGCCGCTGCGCCCACACTGGTCGAGAACGCGTTGTTCACCAGCGTCGCTGGCGTCGGGCCAAATCTGCTGATCCAGCCGACGGGCGACAGCGGCTGGTCGGTGGGCTATTTCCCGCTCGACGGCGCCGCGACCTACACCAGCGGCGGCGTGCTGGGGGTGTTCCCCATCCAGCCCGACGTGGTGCGTCGCTTCTCCGATGAAAGGCTGATCGGCATCAGCCGGGCGCACCAGAAGATCTTCCTGCTGACGCTGGCCCCCACGGCCACCGGCCTGGCCGATGCACCGCAGGCGACCTTGCTGTCCGGGCCCGCGAGTTCTGCTGCGGGCGTCGTCAACAACCCGAGTCTGCTGCTGGCACCGGTGACGATGGCGGTCGGACTGAACGACGCGGTGATCATCCTCGAGATCGATCCGGCCAACCCGGGCGGCGCAGGTCAACTGCGGGCATTCAACTCGAACGGGGTGCCGGTCACCTACTTCGGTGCCGCCGGAGCGCTGACCCAGGGCACCAGCCTGCGAACCACGGCACGTGCCGTCACGTACCTCGACATGCACATCGAGGACAAGGGCTACATCTTCATCCTGAGCTACGAGGGCACCGGAAGCGCCGTGGGCGACTACCGGATGGACATCTACAAGCCCACCGGCGAGTTCCTGGCGGCGACCCTCGGCATCGCGGCATCGAACTTCAGCCTCGACGCCTGGCGAAACATCTACTCGCTGAACTTCGAGGCGCTGACCGGCCCGCAGGGCGACACCGAGCCTTCGGTGAGCCAGTGGATTCCGTCCACGCCTGCTCCGCAGTGAACCCCGCAAATTCTTCAAGGCACGACTTCATGAAACACCCACTGGCACGTCACGCAGCAGCGCTGGGGCTGATCACGATCGCCGTGCTCGCAGGCTGTGGCGATGGGTCGGGCGACGACTCGTCGGCAGCCAACCCGACCACGCCGGCAGCGGCCCGCAAGAGCGCGCACACGCTGGAGGAGCTTCAGGCCAAGGGCACGCGCGCCAGCCAGCAACACACCGTCTACGTCGAGCTCAAGCATCCGGGTTCAAGTGAGCCGGAGAAAGCGCGGCGCAGCATTCCCTACCGCTTCGACTACCCGACCCGTCAGACGGTCTGCATGGACCCGAACATCCTGCACGGCCACAGCGTCGAGATCCATGCCAGCGGCAGCACCGCGCCGGCGCTGGCCGTCATCAATGCGGCGAACCCGTGCCAGACCGTCCAGTTCGACAAGGGCGAGTACGAGGCGGTGGTGCAGCACTCGGGCACCGGCGCCACCGACGAGGTCACCCATGTCTTCGCCCACGCTGGGTTCGTGCCGACCAGCAATGAGTCGGTACTCGGCCAGTGGCTGATCCAGAACAACGCGGCGCAGGCGGCAGCCGCTCGGGGCACTGCGGGTCGGGTTCAAAAGCTCGATGCCTACACACCGGCGTGCACGCGGATCGAGACCATCGCGCTGCAGTACAAGGACACCGACACCTACAACAGCTACTTCTCGACGGCGCTGCCCGCGAACAACATGGCGCTCTTCGAGTTGCGCAAGACATCGCACACGGCGCTGGCCATCGTCAACTATTCACCAACGATATCGGACAGCCAGCTGATGACCGTCTATGCCTGCGGATCGAACTTCAAGTTCCAGGCCATGAGTAGCGGCCTGTACCTGAAGTCGCAGTGCGGCTACCCGTTGTTCTCCGCGTCCTCGATCGAAGACGCGAGCGAGTACATCCCCCACTGGGACCCGGACAACCGTCGGCTCGATCTCGTGAATGCGGAGACGCAGGCGCTGCTGAAGGGCGTGCCGCGGGCGCTGGGCCTGCTCGTCGACCCGGCTACGCACAAAAGCTACCCGACCCAGACCCGCGTCGGCACCTGCACGAACTACCCGGACAACCTGCAGACCGGCGGGGAGCTGTTCGATTGGGTGCATGTGACCATAGCCAAATCCCCCGCCAACGTGCTGTTCGACTACTCGACCCCGGCGGAGGCCATGGTGGCCGAATTCGCCTACCACAATCTCGGCCCGCTCAATGTCTGGAGGCAGATTCGGGACATCCGGGGAAAGGGCGACACCGACGGCATTCCCATCAATGCCTACCTGCGTGAATATCAGCGCTTCGATGTCGGCCCCAGCAACCTGACCGAGTTCCGGTACCCGCAAGACATCGACGTGACCGGCGGCTTCGTTCCCAATCACCAGGAAGTGCTGGTCTTCTCGTTCGGCAATTGCCAGAAATGCGACCTCACCGGGCTGGACTTCAGCAACAAGACGATGGCCGCCCTCGATCTGCGGGGCTCGACGATTGCCCATGCCAGCTTCGTGAACGCCAATGTGCTGAGCGCCCGCTTCGACAACGCGGTCATTTCAGGCTCCGACTTCACCAACGCCCGCTTCCAGTCGGTGTCGTTCGAAGGTGCGCAGATCTCGTCAGCCCCCGGCACCGGTGTCAAGACCACCTTCGACCGCACGGTGCTGGCGTCAGCCTCGTTCCCGAGCAACTTCAAGGGCACAACGATCAACGGTGCAGTTTTCAAGAACCTCGATATGACCGGCGCACTGTGGACCCAGTCCACGGTGTCCAACAGCAGCTTCGATGCGGTCACGTTCGACGGCGCCGATCTGAGTCACTCGACACTGAGCAACAACACCCACACCGGTGGCTCGTTCGTCGGCGCCATCTTCGACAACTCCACCCTCACCGGCGTGACCCTCGTGGTCGCTCAGGCGAGGAATTCGAGCTTCAAGGACTCGGTGCTGACCACCTTCCGGGTCTCCAACGCCGACCTCACCAACGCGAAGTTCAACGGCTCGACGATCACGGGTTCGACCTTCAATTACGTGTACGCCGTGGGGGCCGATTTCTCGCAAACAACATGGACCAATTCGTCGTTCGACTACGCGCAGGCGTATTCCGATGGTGCCACCGTGACGCACTTCGATGGCTGCACCGTGGTCAGCGGCAGCTTCTCGAACAGCCTGTTCATGCAAAGCTCGTTCAACAACTGCAAGTTCCAGGGCGGCAGCTTCAGCGGAAGCCAGTTCGTGGCATCCACCTTCCAGGGCGCGACCAGTTCCAGCGATTCGACCCAGTCGCAGTTGTCGTTCGAGCAGGCGCTGCTGGCCGGCGCCGACTTCAGCGGCGCCACGTTCAATGCCGGTGACCTGACCAACGCGGTCATCTCCACCAAGGCGGGCAGCGTCGATCTGACGATTCGAACGTCTCCCTACGTGTCGGAGACCTCGCCGGGCGCCTCGGTCACGCGCACGTACAACTATCTGGCGACCCTCAAGCCCGCCTCCACCGGCACCGGCACCACCTGCCCCAACAGCCAGCCCGGGCCTTGCAGCACCGACGCGGCGTGGAAACCGCTCAACCCGCCGCTCTACGCCGGACACGAGGATCCCAACTCCTGGTGATCAAGATCAAGGTTTGTTTCCGTTGAAAGTGTCAAAGTGCGCCTTGACACGATCAGGGATGCCCCCATCTCTGAACGGACACACCCTCAACCACCCGGAGACCCGCCATGAGCCAGATCGATGCTGCTGCCGCCAGCCTGCAAGCCACCCGTGACGAACTTGCCGATGCACTGAAGCAGACCGTCGGTGAAGCCGAGAGCCTGCTGAAAGGTGCTGGCGCCGCTGCCGGCCACGAATACACCCACCTGCTCAAGCGCGCCCAGGAAAAACTGCTGCGTGCCAAGGACGAGTTGCAGCGTATCGAGGAGACTGCGGTCGTGAATGCCAAGCACGCCGCACGTGTCACCGACCGCGCGGTGCACGAGCACCCGTATGCCGCGATGGGCGTTGCTGCGGGTGTCGGCCTGCTGATTGGCATGCTGATCGCCCGTCGCTGAGCGAACCAAGCAGATCCTGCGCATGTTCGATTCGGTGCGATCGCTGCTGGCACTGCTGCTCGACATCGGCGCCACGCGGCTGGAACTCGCCGCGACCGAGCTCGAGGAGGAACGGCTGCGTCTGGTCGGGCAGCTGATCTCGGCGGTGGTCACGCTGATGCTCCTCGGCATGGCGGTGCTGATGTGCACGGCGTTCCTGGTCGTTCTGATGTGGGACAGCCACCGGCTGCTGACCGTTGGCGGGCTGGCGTTGGCGTACGTCGTCGCCACCTGGGTCTCGGCCGTCCGTTGGCGCGCTCGCGCTGCGAGCCGGCCACCGTTCATGGCGGTCACGGTCGCGGAACTGCAGCGCGACATCGCCGCGCTGCGCCCATCGGCCACGCTTCCTGAGGAACCCCGATGAGCGACGTCCGGTCGCGTGAACTCGCACTGCGGCGTGAACTCCTGGTGCTGCGCGCCGAGTTGCAACGCCAGTCGCTGGGTGCCGAGTGGCAGGCCTGTACTGCACCACTCACCAGCATCACGGCTGCGGTCGACCGCTCGCGATCGTGGCTCGGCCCGGCGGCCGCCGCCGGTATTCCGCTGCTGCTGATGCTGGCGCGGCGGCGCCGAATCGGCTGGCGCATCGCACGCGTGGCCCTGTCCGCGTGGTCGGTGATTCGCCTCACCCGCAAACTGATGCAGCGCTGAGGATCGCCCCGGCGCCGCATCGGCCACCTTCCACCGGCGAATGCAGGGCATCGCCCGACGCCCTGCAACACGAGCGATGCTGCGATGGCACGGTCGACGCAAAGGCCGGAAGTGGCGTCCTCAGACCCCGCATATCGCGGCCTCGATGTCCCCAGGTCGGCGCGAACATCAGGCGTGCAACCGCGCTGATTCACGCCGAGGAAAACATGGCCGAAATGCTGACACCGCTGCACTGGGGCGGCGCAGAACGATCCGACGGCGCCACGGCACGCGCAGAGGGACAACCTGCGCCGTTCTGCTGGCCGACACCCCCGTACGCGGCCTACCCGCACCCGCAGCCACAGACCGACGCACTGGCCTGCACGATCACCGGCGTGAACGACAAGCTGATGCACGGTCAGTTGACCGCGTTGCTGCCCGAGCAAGGCGTCGCACTGGTGCAGTTGCCGCCGTCACGCACCAACCTGCCGCTGCGCTTCGATCAATTCCGCTCGCTGTGCCTGACGCAGCCGCTGGCTGCACCCAACATCGACCACGACGACGCGGGTGCGCTCTCGCTCGCACCCGGCGCCGCCACCCCCTTCCAGCTGACCTGGCGGCTCGGCGGCGAACTGCTGGGCTCGACGCTCGGCCATGTCCAGACCGAGTTGGGCCTGTTCCTGTTCCCGCCGGTCGAATGCAACCCCAAGAACGCAACGCCGGCCGTCACGCGGATGTTCGTCCCCGCCGCCGCATTCAGCAGCTTCGAGCTGGGGGCCCGCATCGGAGAGGTGCTGGTTGCGCAGCGAGCCGCGACGCCGCAGCAGATCGAGCAGGCCGCAGAGCAGCAGGCACGGCTGCGCAGCCAGAAGGTCGGCGACATCCTCGTCACGCGCAACATCGTGACGCCCGATCAGCTGATGCGCGCACTCGATCAGCAGGCCCGCATGCCGATGGTGCGCATCGGCGAAGCCCTGTTGTCCCTGAACCTCATCAGCGAGGCAGAGCTCCAGGATGCGCTGGCGCAGCAGCAGCACGACCGAGGCGTGCCGCTGGGCGAAATCCTGGTGCGCAACGGCGTGGTGTCGCGAGCCGACCTGCAAGTGGCGATGGCGCGCAAGATGGGCTATCCGCTGGTCGATGTCGACGCCTTTCCGGTCGACAGCGAGGCGTTGCGCAAGCTGCCCTACGCAGTCGCCACCCGGCTTCGGGTGCTGCCGCTGCTGATGTGCGAAAACCGTGTGGTGATCGCGATCGACGACCCGGCGCGGCTGCACACGGCGGTCGAGGAGGCCGAGTTCTCGGTGCAGATGAAGGTGCTGCCAGTGCTCGCCCAGAGCCGTTCGATCGACCTGCGCATCGACGCCGTCTACGAGCAGATCGGCGCGATCGCGTCAGGGCGCTACTCAGGCGAGTTCGGGCACGAGACGCAGGTGCTCGAACCGATGGGCACCGACCAACTGGTCGAGACCCTGGAGCGCGAGAACGACGCCGTCTTCCACGACGACCGGCCGATCGAGCAGTCGGACAACTCGCTGGTTCGCCTGATCAACAACCTGATCATCGAGGCCTACAAGGACGGCGTCTCCGACATCCACATCGAGAGCTACCCGGGCCGCGAGAAGATCCGCATCCGCTTCCGCAAGGACGGCGTGCTGCGCACCTACCTCGAACTGCCGCCCAACTACCGCTCGTCGCTGATCGCGCGCATCAAGATCATGTGCGACCTCGACATCTCCGAGCGCCGCAAGCCGCAGGACGGCAAGATCAATTTCGCGCGCTTCTCGTCGCAGCACCGCATCGAGTTGCGGGTGGCGACGATCCCGACCAACAACAGCCTCGAAGACGTGGTGATGCGCATCCTGGTGTCGGCGCGGCCGATCCCGCTGGAGCAGCTCGGCATGTCGGCGCACAACCTCGCACAGCTGAAAGCCGCGATCGAACGGCCCTACGGCATGGTGCTGTGCGTGGGCCCGACCGGCTCGGGCAAGACGACCACGCTGCATTCGGCGCTGGCGGCGATCAACCAGCCGCAGCGCAAGATCTGGACGGCCGAAGACCCGATCGAGATCACCCAGCCCGGGCTGCGCCAGGTGCAGGTCAACCCGCGCATCGACTGGACCTTCGCGAAGGCGCTGCGCGCGTTCCTGCGCGCCGACCCGGACGTGATCATGGTCGGCGAAATCCGTGACGAGGAAACCGCGCAGATGGCCATCGAGGCGTCGCTGACCGGCCACCTCGTGATGAGCACGCTGCACACCAACAGCGCGACCGAGACGGTGACCCGCCTGCTCGACATGGGCATGGACCCGTTCAACTTCGCCGACTCGCTGCTGGCGGTGCTGGCACAGCGTCTGGTGCGCCGTCTGTGCACAGACTGCCGCCAGACCCGCGACGCGACCGACGCCGAGATCGACGAACTGCTCGACGACTACCTGCACGCGTTCACGCTGGACCCGTCCGAGCTGCCCAGCCGCGATGCGCTGCGCACGCAGTGGACCGAGCAGCATGGCCGCAACGGCCGCCTGGTGATGCACCACAGCCCCGGCTGCAAGCACTGCGACCACACCGGCTTCAAGGGCCGCGCCGGGTTGCACGAATTGATGGTGATCTCGCGCGATCTGCGCCGCATGGTGCAGTCCGGCGATCGCGCCGAGGCGCTGAAGGTGGTCGCGCAGCGCGAAGGCATGCGCACCTTGCGTCAGGACGGCATCGACAAGGTGCTGACCGGCGTCACGACGATCGAGGAAGTTCGGGCGATGAGCAACGGCTGACGTCGGCGCCCAGAGGCCTCGCGGCACGAGGCCTCACGACGACGACGGCGCGGCGTCGCTCCACCCATCGACGTGAACGAACTCGGACAGCGGCCGACCGCGCCGCCAGCCGGTCTGCTCCAGCATCGGCGCGTCGTAGAACACCGGCACCGGCCCCAGGCACAGCAGCGCCATCGGCTGCGCACCAAGCGGCAGATGCAGCAGCCGCGCCAGCGCCTCGGGATCGAACATCGAGACCCAGCCGAGGCCCAGGTTCTCGGCCCGCGCTGCCAGCCACAGGTTCTGCACCGCGCAGGCCAGCGAGCACAGCGCCATGTCGCGCGGCATCGTGCGGCGACCGAACACGGTGCCGTCGTCGGGCGCCAGCACCGCGACGATCAACTCGGCGCAGTCGCGCACGCCCTCCACCTTGAGCTGCAGGAATTCGTCGCCGCGCTCGCCGAGTGCGGCGGCGGTGGCGACACGTTCGGCATCGACGAGTTCGGCGATGCGCCCCCGCAGCGACGCATCGATCACACGCACGAAGCGCCACGACTGCATCAGGCCGACCGACGGCGCGTCGTGTGCCGCCTGCAACACGCGGTGCAGCACGGTGGCGTCCACCGACGCAGCGGGCGTGAAGTGGCGCATGTCGCGGCGCGCAGCGAGCACCCGGTAAAAGCTGGCGCGATCGGCGGCGGTGAAATGTTCGCCAGCAACAAGATCGACGGCTTCATTCGTCATGCCGGTGGGCTCGGTGTCTTGTTGTAGACGAAGTAAACGTCGTCGCGTTGCCAGCCCTGCGATTCGTAAAGCGCCTGGGCCCGCAGATTGGTCTTCGCGGTGCTAAGGTCGAGCCGCACGCACCCTCGCTGGCGCGCTTCGTCTTCAGCGGCCTGCATCAGCGCCCGTGCGGCACCCAGACCGCGCGCGGCCGGCAGCACATACAGGTCATACAGCACGAAGATCGGCGCGGCAACGACGGAACAGAACGTCGGATAGCACTGGCAGAAACCGATGGCCTGCGCGCCTTGCCATGCAATCCACACCAGCGATTCGCCGCGACCGATCCGCTCGCGCAGAAAACGTTCGACAAGCACCGGATCCCCGGGCTGCCCGTAGAACTGCCGGTAGGCATCGAACAGCGGCGCGAGTTGCGGCAGGTCGTCGAGCCCGGCACGTTCGATTCGCCACCCCGTGCCAGGGCTCATTCAGTGCTCCCGCCTTCGGCGCGACGAGTCGGGTGTGGGATGCGTCCGTCGCCGTAGCTGTGCAGCACCTGCGAGACGATCACCTGGTAGCCATCGAGCCAGCGCGCCTGCGCCGCCTTGGCCTGCAGGTGCGAGGGGTGCTTCATCAGCTGTCGCAGGCCCTGTTCGTCAGCCCAGTAGTACACGTTGCACAAGCGCCCGGTGCTCGGGTCCTCCCAGGCCTCTTCGCCCAGGAAGCCAGGGGTGCTGCGAGCGGCAGCGGCGATCACGGCGTCGAGCGCATGGAACTCGGCGTCGAGCTGCTTCTTGTCGAAGATGAAGGTGGCGCTGAACATCAGGCGGCTCCCGTCCCTGCCGCATGCGGTCGGCCGGAAACGGCCCGGGCGTGCGGGTCTGGCGTGGCAGTTCGCCAAATCACCGGCTGCGGGCTCTGCAGCGATGTCACCTGCCGCGCCCGCAACTGGCCGCACCCGCCGTCGATGTCCTGCCCGGCCGACTGGCGCAGCTTGGTCAGCACGCCGCGCCGGTGCAGCGTGGCGGCGATCTCGCGCGCGCGCTCGGCCAGCGGGCGCTGGAAGTCGAGGCCATCGACATCGTTGTACGGAATCATGTTCAGGATGGCCCGTTTGCCGGCCAGCAGCCGCACGAGGCCGTCGAGCTCGTCGTCGCCGTCGTTGATGCCGGCCAGCAAGGTCCACTGCACCTGCACCGGATAGCCGGTGGCACGCGCGTAGTGTTCACCCAGCGCCACCAGTTCTTCCGGGTCGATGGCCGGCGCGCGCGGCAGCAGCTGCGCGCGCAGCGCGGCCTTCGTGGTGTGCAGCGACAGCGCCAGCGCCGGCTTCACCGGACCTTGCGCCAGGCGCTCGAACGCCCGCCGATCACCGACCGTCGAGAACACCAGGTTCTTGTGGCCGATGCCGCCTTCGGTGCCCAGCAGCTCGATCGCGTCCATCACGTTGTCGAGGTTGTGCGCCGGCTCGCCCATGCCCATGAAAACGACCTTCTTCACGGGGCGCAGGCTGCGCGCCAGCGCGACCTGCGCGACGATCTCGGCGCTGCCCAGTTGACGCAACAGTCCGCCCTGGCCGGTCATGCAGAACACGCAACCGACCGCGCAGCCGACCTGCGTCGACACGCACAGTCCGTCACGCGGCAGCAGCACCGCTTCGACCGTCTGGCCGTCGTGGAGTCCGACCAGAAGACGTGCCGAACCATCGTCGGCCGGATGCTCGGACACCAGACGCGCGAGGCCTTGCAGCGCGGCCTCCAGCGCAGGCAGTTCGGCGCGCACGCCGAGCGGCAGGAAGTCCTGCGGCTTGCGCCGGCCGCTGTCCTGCGCCAGCGCGTTGGACCACAGTCGCAGCACGCGGTGCTCGTGGCAAGGCAGCGCGCCGTGGGTACGCAGTCGCTGTCGGATGTGATCGATGCGCAGGGGTGGACCGCCCTGCGGCTCAGGAACGACCGGGGCTCCACCCATGGCGTTCATTTGCCATCCAACGTTGAGGGCGGCCCGTCCATGCGCAAGCGCAATGCATTCGCCTCGTCGAGCAGCGCCGGGACGTGCCGCTGAGCAACTTCCCAGACGATGTCGGGATCAAGCGCGAAATAGTGGTGGGCGATCAGGTCTAGCAGTCGCGCTGGCGCGGACCGGTGGATCTCCGGCAGCGAGGCCCGAGCGTCGTCCGGAAACTTTTTGATCGCCTCGCCGATGACTTGCAAGTTGAACAGCACCGCATCGAAGACGGCTTCTTCGGTCACAAAATTTTCGAAGGTACGACCGGTCGTCATGCGTCCGATCTTCTCCGCGCTGGCGATCAGGTCGTCGAGGTAGAGCAGCCAATCACGTGACACGGATCAGATCCTGCTCGACGTGTTGCCGTGCCCGCGGCTTCAACCCTTTGGTGGTCACCAAGTCGACAGGGCGGCTCAGCAGTTGTTCAAGGCAATCCTTGAGGCTGAAATAGCCGTCATAGGTGGCGGGACCGTCGAACTCCACCAGCACATCGATATCGCTGTCCGGACGCATTTCGTCGCGGGCGGCCGAGCCGAAAAGCGACAGATGCCGTGCGCCGAATCGTTCGGTGAGCATGTCGCGGTGTTCGTGCAGCAGCGTGACGATCGTGGAGCGGTCCATTGAAGTGGTCCGTGGGTGGGCGTGGCGAATGATGCCAAAGAGGCATGCGAATTGACGGGATTTTGAATCATCGCCCTCGCGCGACAGCGTTCGGCGCCCAGTTCGACCGCCTTACCACGCGCGAGCCGCTGCACACAATGCACGATGCACATCCTGATCTCCTGTATCGGCAGTGCGGGCGACGTGCATCCCTTCATCGCGATCGGCCTGGCACTGGCGCGACGCTGGTCAAACGCGGGGTCGGTTTGCGGCTGTCGGCACGTGGGTCGGTGCGTCATTGGGCGCGATCACTCGATCGGCTGCTGAACGAACCGGCGATCGCCTTGGCGTGCGCGCGGCACGCCGCGCTGATGAGCGAAGGACGCGATGCGCCGGATCACATTGCCGATCTGATCGAAGGGCTGAAACCACAGCCCCTGCCCGTGCGACGAGCGCGGGGAAATTTCAGGACGCCGGGACGGCGGTCTCGCAGGCGATCTTCGCCAGCCCGTCCTTCACCGTGCCTTCGACGATGGCCTCCCACTCGCCTGCCTCGGCGTAGCCGGCCACGCGGTCACCATCGGCCAGCGGCCCCGCATAGAAGGCCGTCTCCAGCTGGCGCACCTTGTTTCCCGGGCAATCGAACTCGAACTGCGTCTTGATCGACGAGAACTTGATCTCGCCGTACTTTCGCTCGGCCTTCGAGCCCACCAGCGTCCACATCTTCTTGGTACCACCCGAGGAGTCGAGCGTCGCCACATCGGCATAGAACGTGATCACGTCATTACCGCCGATCTCGGTCCATTCCGCCGCCGCACTGGCGCTCAGCGCCGCCCCCATCAACCCGATCCAGAGCTTGTTCACTGCATTCCTTTCGATGGAGAGGAGCCGCCGATGCGGCTGTGCCTGACGCGAATTCAACCACGATACCGACATCGGTTCGACAGGGGCCCGAAAGCAGGAGCCACGGCATGGGTGGCGCGCTCACTGGGGCACCCTGCGGCCTCTGGCCGGTCCCGCCAGGCGGGAGCATGAGCACTGGGGGCGGCCCGGCGCGCTCATGGCCTTTGTCAGTGCGGTTCTCCATCCCCTCGTGCCGCAAACACGGCCTGAGACCGATTGGTGACACCCAGCTTGCCGTAGATCGACTTCAGGTACCACTTGACCGTGTCGACGCCGATGTCCAGGCTGCGCGCGATTTCCTTGTTGGACAGGCCTCGCTCCAGCAGTTGAAGGATCTCCGACTCACGGTGCTTGAGAACAGCCGACGCGCCTGCGATGGCGAATGGCGCCAAGGCTGCCGTCCGCCCGGTCGTTGCTGCGGCGACAACGGGCGCGTCGATGGGACGACCCAGCAGGGTCACTTCGTTCAGACCGGCCAGCGCCGCAACGCCCCACTGCGCGCGCGGCAGCTGGTTGCAAAGGACCCGCTCCTGAACCAGCCGTGTGATCTCGATGAATCGGGCACCTTCGTCCAGGAAGCTGCGCCGCATCCCGACATCGAGCCCGACACGCAGGGTCATCGCTGCCATCTCCACGGCCTGATCGAGCTTGCCGACACCGTCGAGCGCCAGAGACATCAGGATGCGTACCCTGACCTCGATCAGCAGGCGTCGCCCCTCGATGGCGGCGTTCAGCAGCGGCTGCAACACCGCTGCGGCCTGGGCCGATCGGCCCGTCGCCAGCAGGACGCGGCTTTGTGCGAGCGCCAGAAATTCATGGCCCCGCCGCGCGTGCGGTGACACATCCGAAGTCGTGCCGCCATCGAGCGCGAAGAGGTCGTGTGATTGCGCGAGCCACCGATGGGCTGCCTCCAGGTCGCCGCTCAGCAAGGCGTGCCGAATGCGCTCGCCGAACACGGCCGCACCCAGGCGCACGAACCCCAGATGCTTGAATGTCTGCTCGCCCTCATCCAGCACGTCTCTTGCAGCGTCCGGATCGCGCCGGTGCGCCAGGAGTCGGCTCGACCCGACATAGCGGGCGATGAAGAAGTCGGCCACCCCGCCTTCCATGCCCAGCGCACGGCTGTCGTCCAGCAGGCGACCCGCCTCGTCGAGCTGGTTCATCTCGACCAGCAACTCACCCAGCAACGCTTCCGCCAGCCGCGCAGCGTGCGAATGCAGGCCCACGCAGGTCACCGCCAGTTCATGCGCGCTGCGGAAGTACGAAGCCGCTTCGTCCAGGCGTCCCAGTTCGCGCGCGGCCATGCCGCCGAAGCAACGCCCGTACACACCGCTGAACGGTCCCTGGGTTCGCTCATGAAACGGAAGCGTCAAGGCCTGCAGCGTGATGGCCTCGTCGTAGGCGTGCCGTTGCAGGAGCACGTAGGTGAACACATTGGAAGCGACGGCCACCACCCACGGGCGGTAGCGGGAACACGGCGCAAGACAGGGTTTGACGAGTTCTTCGACACCCTCGATGTCGTCCTGGTAGATCCGCACGCAGGCTTCGACGACACGGGCCTCGGCCAGCGCCTCGGCCGCTTCGTCATCGGCACCGACCTCCGCAGCCGACGCTCCCGTGTCGGCTCTGCGCTGCGTCAGTTCGGCCAACGGCCATGCCATGGCTTCGCGCGCCTGTTCCGGCCGGTGCGTCAGGCAATGCGCCCAGGCGATGGCCAATTGCAGTGCGGTCCGGTTGCGCAGCCGATCGGGCGGCAACCGAAGCACAAGCACCCGCAAGGTGCTCATGGCGCTGTGCTGCACCAGCCACATGGCGGCACGCTCTACCAGTTCGATGGCTCGCTCGGTGTCACCGGCGGCGAGTGCATGGGTCACCGCCTCGTCCACGTGCGCATTGGCGCTGAACCAGGCGGACGCTGCCCGATGCAGTTCGGCCTTGCGTTCCGGGGATTGGCGCTCGATCCGGCGCTGCAGATGGGCGGCGAAGAGATGGTGATAGCGATACCACTCGCGATGCTCGTCCAGCGGCTGAATGAACAGGTCCTGCTCGTCCAGTCGTTCCAGCATGGACTGGCTGTTGCTCAAGCCGCTCACGGCCGCGCAAAGGCCTGCGCACAAGCGATCGAGGATCGACGTGGCCAGCAGGAAATCGAGGACGTCAGGTGAGAGGCTGTCCAGAACGTTCTCGGCCAGATATTCGCCCAGCGCGCGGTGGTTGGCGCCGAATGCGGCCGCCACGTTGCCGAGCAGACCATCCGAAAGAAGTGCCGCCGAGCCCTGGGCATCGGCGGCGTTGCGCAGCGACAGCGAGGCCAGTTGCAAGGCCGCCACCCAGCCTTCGGTGCTGGTCCAGAGGGACTGCACGGCGGCCGGATCGAGACGCAGCGCGTTCACGTCGCACAGGAACGCCTGCGACTCCGCCACGGTGAATCGCAGATCGGCGGCGGTCACCTCGCACAGCTCGCCGGCCACCCGCAGCCTCGCCAGCGGCAGGGTGGGTCGCTCGCGACTGGTGATGACCACGTGAAAGCGTCGCGGTGCATGCTCCAGCAGCGACACCATGGTGTCACGGACCTTCCGGTCATCGATCAGGTGCCAGTCGTCGACGACGATGTAGAAGTCGCGCTCGGCGCGCTCGAAGGTGTTGATCAGTTCCGTCACCACGATGGATGCCGCCTGCTCGGGTTGCGCTTCGAGCTGATCCGCGACGTCCAGGTTCAAGCTGGGATCGGCGACGCGGACCGCTTCGACCAGATAGGTCAGGAACCGGTCGATCGAGTTGTCTTCGCGGGACATGCTCAGCCAGGCCACGGTGGCGTCGGCCCGCTGCAGACGTTCTCGCCACTGCACCGACAGCGTGGTCTTGCCAAAGCCAGCCGGCCCATGAATCAGCGTCAGTCGGCGATCGCGCTCCGACTCGAGCCGCACGAGCAGGCGTTCGCGCGCCACCAGGACGCTGTTGCCTGAAGGCGCGCGGAACTTGGTGGCAATCAGCCGCGGCCGGTCCGTTCGGATGGGGTTGCGCATGTTCTCGACTCTGTGGCGACAGGCGGGTTGCTCAGGTGATGCAGGTGGTGATCCGGGAGTCCCATTCGCGCAGTGTCGTCTTCAGCACCTTGCCGTAGTTGTTCTTGGGCAACTCGGCGACAAAGCGGTAATGCTTGGGGCGCTTGAAGCGTGCGATGCAACCCAGGCAGTGCGCATCGAGCGACGTTTCGGTCACGTCGCGCCGAACGACGACATAGGCCACCACCTGCTCGCCCCATTCGGCGTCTGGTCGCCCGATGACGGCCGCTTCAGCCACGTCCTCGTGCGTGAGCAATGCCTCCTCGACTTCACGCGGGTAGATGTTGGTGCCGCCGCTGATGATCAGATCCTTGCTGCGGTCCAGCAGCGTGAGAAAACCGAATGCATCCAGGCGGCCCACATCTCCCGTGTTCAGCCAGCCGTCGACGATGGCGGCCGCAGTGGCCTTCGGCTGGCGCCAGTAGCCATTCATCAGCACGTCGCCTCGCACGCAGACCTCGCCCATCTCGCCGACCGCCAACGGCCTGCCCCGGGAATCACGCACGCTGACTTCCACCATGGCCTGCGCGACACCCACCGACGCGAGATGCTCGCGCCAGCCTTCGGGTCGCGCTTCGTAGAGGTGGTTGATCATCTGACGGGGCAGTGCCGTGATCATCATCGGGCATTCGCCCTGGCCGTAGATCTGCGCGAAATGCGGTCCGATGACGTCGAGAGCTTCTTCGAGATCGGCCAGGTACATGGGCCCGCCGCCATAGCAGATGGTGGCCAGGCCCCGGGGCCGCTGGCCCGCGGATTTCACCGCTTGAACCAGCCGCTTGACCATGGTCGGCGCGGCGAAAAAGGAAGCGCGGCGCCAGTGTGCGGCCAACGCCAGGCATTCCTCGGCATCGAAGCCATGAGACTGCGGCACGACGTTGACGCCGCCGTACATGACATAGGGCAGATGGAGCATCCCGCTGCCATGCGACAGCGGTGCCGGGTGCAGCGCCACCTCGCCGGGCTCGACGGCTTGCACGGCGGTGAACAGCCCCATGCTCTGCCAGCGCAGTTGTCTTGCGCCCAGCTCGACGCCCTTCGGACGGCCGGTGGTTCCGCTGGTGTAGAAAAGCCACGCCGCGTCGCTCTCTGCCCGCTCGGCCACCGCCGCCTCTGGAAGCGCTTCGTCGAACACGTGCTCGATCCGCGCCTCGACCGTCGCGTCGTGGGCTTCCTCGCGCAGCGCGCTTTGCAGGGACTCGCCGTCCTCATCGTCGGCGAAGATCACCCGGCTGCCGCTGTGGGCCGCGATCCACGCCGCCTCTTTCGGGTGCAGCTTCGCATTGATCGGAACCGCCACGGCGCCCGCCCACCAGACCGCCCACAGCAAGGGCAGGTAGTCCGGCCGGTTGTGCATGAAGAGCGCGACGCGCTCGCCCGGCTGCACCCCCTGCTGCCTCAACCAGGTTGCGCCGCGTGCCGCCATCGCGGCGAACTGGCTGTAGTTGCACCAGACCTCGGTTCCGTATCCGATGGCGGTCAACGGACCGCAGCGCTGCGCAGCGCGCTGCAGGCAATGGGCAATGTTCATGGTGACTCCGGGGGCCTCAATGCACGCGTTCGAGCAAGGATGCGAAATTCGTGACGGCCGCGCCGCCCAGGTTGAGCACGCCGACCATGTCAGCACCCGGGCGCAGCGCGCCCGGGCGGTAGCGGCCGAGCAGCAGCCAGGCGGCCAGCACATGCATGGACACGCCGGTGGCACCCACGGGGTGGCCCTTGGACTTGAGGCCCCCCGAGAGGTTGACGGGGAGCCGTCCACCGGCCTCGACCCAGCCCTCGTCCAGGGCAACGTGTCCGCGGCCGGGGGGCGTCAGTCCCATGGCTTCATAGAGCATCAGCTCGGCGACGGTGAAGCAGTCGTGCACCTCGGCGCCGGCCAAATGATCCAGCGTGACGCCGCCCGCTGCCAGCATCTGCTGCCACACCAGGCGCGCGCCGGAGAGCTCGCTCATGTCGCGCCCGGCGATCGGCATCACGTCGTTGACCTGCGCCATGGCCCGCAGCCGCACGCGCGGTGCACCGGCCGGTACGGCGGACGACGCGCTCACCACCAGGGCGGCGGCACCATCGGAGATCGGCGAGCAGTCGCTGCGAAGCAGCATGCCGGCCACGCGCGGGTTCTTGTCGCTGGCGGTGCTGCAGGTGGCGAGGTCCACCGGCTGCCGGTATTGCGCATACGGGTTGTGGACGCCGTTGGCGTGCGCCTTCACGGCAATGCGTGCCATGGCATCGTGCGGGTTGCCAAAGCGTTGCGCGTATTGCTCGGCGATGAGGGCGAACATGCCGGCAAAGCCACCTTCGAGCTGAGCCTCGTCCTGGACGTAAGAGGCCTTGAGCAAGGCCTGGCCCACATCGCGCGTGGGCAGAGCCGACATCACCTCCACGCCGATCACCAGCACGCGCTTGGCGTAGCCGGCAGCAATGCGCATCGCGGCCTGATGCACCGCAGCGCTGCCCGAGGCACACGCGCTCTCGACACGCAGCGAGGGCTTGCCGCGCAGGCCCGGGGCCAGACCCGAACTCAGGCCGGCGACGAAGCCCTGCGTCACGAGGCCGTGGCCGAAATGCCCGATCACGACGGCATCGATGTCACTCGCTTCGAGACCGGCGTCAGCAATCGACTCGGTGGCCACGCGGGCCATGAGTGTCTCGATGTCGGCGCCCGGTGCGCGCGTGAAGGGGGTGTGTGCAAAACCGATCAGATCGACCATGGTCGCGGTGCTCAAGGCTGTTGGGGAAGGGTCCGATGCCGAGGGCCGAACCGGGCACTTAGAGTACCCACGCATGAGCGCGCCCGACAGTCGCAAAACTACACCCGGGATTTCCCGGAGTCCGCTGGTCGAGGCCTCGCCGCCCGGCGATCTGGCGTTGTCGCTGTGCCCGCTGGGGCTGCTGCTGTCGGCACACCGGCACGTGCGCTGGTGCAACGCCGAGTTCGCGGCCTTGTTCGGCTACACGGTCGAGGAGTTGACCGGCTGCAGCCTCGAGCCGCTGTACCCCAGCCCGGTCGATTTCGAGCGCATCGGCGGCCGCGGCCTGCACGGCCTGACCGAGCGGGGCACCTACGACGACGAGCGCCTGATGCGCCTGCGCGACGGCAGCCTGCGCTGGTTTCGCGTCCACGGCCGCTCGCTCGACCCGACCGATCCGTTTCGCCTGGCGAGCTGGGTGTTCGAGGCGCTGCCCACCGGTGCCGACGTGGCCAAGCTGACCCCGCGCGAGCGCGACGTGCTGGCCGACATGAAGCGCGGCCTGAGCGCCAAGCAAAGCGCCAGCGAGTTGGGCCTGAGCCCGCGCACCGTGGAGAAGCTGCGCGCCCACCTGCGCCAGCGATACGGCGTGCACAACGCGACCTCGCTGATGAGCCGGATCACGGGCCTGCCGGATTGATCGGGCGCGTTTCGATCCACCGAAGGCACAGGCCGGCAGTCAACCGCCCTGCCGCGTCGGACCCGGGGCTCGGCCGATCAGGAGGCCGATGTGGCCGTTGGCTGGTAGGTGCGAACCGATCGCCTGCCGGCGCCCTTCGCCTCGTACATGGCCAAGTCGGCGCTCTTGAGCAACGTGCTCGCGTCACATCCGTGGTGCGGGAACCAGGCGATTCCAACCGACGCGGAAACGTTGATCAGATGACGGGCATCGACCAGGAAGGGCTGCTCGAGCGAGTCGATCAACTGTTGCGCCAGCAAGACGGGCGCGGACAGCTGACCGGTTTGGCGCGCGATCAGCACGAACTCGTCGCCACCGAGGCGCGCCACCGACTCGCGGCTGCCCATGATCTTCATCAGACGAACAGCCGCCTGGCTCAGCAAGGCATCTCCCACGTCGTGGCCAAGCTTGTCGTTCACCCGCTTGAAGCCATCGAGATCCAGGAAGAGCAGCGCCCACTCCTCGTCGGGATGGCTGTGCAGGTGACGCGCGATCTCCTTCATCAGGAAGGCGCGGTTGGGCAGCCCGGTCAGGGCGTCGTAGTTGGCGGCGTGTTCGGCCATTTCCTTGGCTTGGCGAATCGCGTCGTGGTGACGCGACACCGCCTTCGACGTCGCCGTGAAGACCTTCTCCAGCACCACCAGTTCGCTGCGCACGGGTTGTGTGTCCAAGCCGTCTGCCAGATGGTCGAGCGCGTGCTCGGACCCGGTGACATCGCGGGCCAGGGCTTCCGCCTGCGCGCGGACATGCTTCAGTCGGCGCCCCAGATGCATCGCGAAGAAGCAGGCGAGGGCCATGGCAGCGCCCAGCATCAAGACCGACGAGCGAAGGGCTTCGCGCGCCGCGTCGAGAACCTGGGCCTGCGCCGCTGCGGCGTCGCCTTGCATGATGAGCACGAACACCTCGTCGCCGAGTTCGAGCGGCACGTACTGGCGCAGATCCCCTGCAGCCAGATCGAATGCCAGCACCGGGACGCGCTCGAACAGGCATCGCTCGACGAATGCGCGGTGCACCGCGGGATCGACCGACAGGCGCGGCGACGAGCGGGCGACCAGCCCCAAGGGGGTCGCGATCGCCAGCTCAAGCGCGCCTTCCTGGCCGATTCGGCGCGCGAAGGCATCGTCGAAACGGGTCGCCGCCGCCACGACACCCAGCACCGAGTCGTCGCGCTGGGCGCGCACGGGCACCAGGGCGCGCAGCATCAGCCCGCCGCCGGTCTCCTTGCTGGTCTGCGTCAAGGCCGTACCGGCCAAGGCCTCCTCGATTCCCCAGGCAGGAGTCGCAGCGGAGACATCTCCCGGCGCATCGAGATGAACCACCGGTTCGCGCTGCGCATCGATCAGCTCGAGCGCCGAAACACCAGCGCTGTCGAACATGCGCTCCATCTCGACGCGGACGGCCGCCCCGGAGACCGGCGTCTGGCCGCCCAGGAATTCCTGCAAGCGAGGATGCCGGGCCAACGAGCGTGCGGTGTGCATCAGAACGCGCGACTCGGCATCGATGCGGGCCAACGCAACCTGGGCCGAGCCGGCCAAGCGATCGCTCTGCGCGCTGCGGATCAAATGCTGCGCCGAGCGGACGTAGGACTCGTAGCTCAATGCGCTGACCCCAGCGGCCAGCACGCCGACGAAGACGAACACCTGCACGCCGATCGACAGGTGGTCGAACGGACGCCGCCACCAGGTTCGCGCCGTCGTCGCTGAAGGCTCGATCGCGTCGTGACGGGTCGGTGGGTCCTGCTCGGACGTCAGCACAGGACGATCCTCAGCGACTGGCCGCCAGCAGCGGCACCACGTCGAGCTGCCGAAGTGCGCGCGAGCCGCGCGCGGAGCCGACGAAGCCCAGGAATCGGCGGCCCTCCTCTGTCAGGGCGCTCTCGCGGTAGACGAGCACATGCTCGACCCGCATGCGATACAGGCCGCTGGCGACCGCTGCGGCGCTGGCCTGCACCCCGTTGACGGAGAGGCTCTTCAGGCGTTCGCTCCCGGCGCTGACTGCCGACAACGTGGTCCAGCCGATGGACGTGCGGTACTTGGCCAGGCCGTCACGCATGGCGGTGTCCGAGTTGGCCAGCTTGGCCGAGGCGGCGAAGGTCAGGCCGGCGAACTGCGGGAGGTGCTGCTTGATGGCCTGGTGCGCCACCTCGCTGGGCTCGCGGTAGAACACCAGCACCGGCCCCCGCGTGGCGCCCAGCTCGGACCAATCCGTCTTGCTGCCGCTGAAAAGCGACAGCAGTTGCCCCTCGGTGACGTCGCTGATTGACACATCGCGGCCCGTGGCGAACACCACCGCGTCGGCGCCGTAGACGAGTTGCTTCAGCCCGAAGCGACTCAGTTCCTCTTCGCTCAGGCGACGCGCCAGCCGCACGATCGGTGCTTCCTTGGCTTGGATCACGCGCAAGCCGCCGGCGATGCCGATGCTGGGCGGCACCTCGACGGCCATGCCGGTATGCGTCTTGGCGAACTCGACTGCCAGCGCACGCAAGCCTGGCTCCGGCGGGCCGGCGCCAGGGATCGTCAGCACGCCGGCATGGGCGTGCCCCAGGACGGCCATCAGTGCGATCGCGCAGCCCGCCCATCGGCTGCGAGCGCTCGGGTGGGCGCGTCGGCGCAACGGGGCCTTGGGGGCGAGAGGCAGGCGAGGACTGTCCATCTCTGGGGTATCGGCACTGAAGCGCACGACTTGAGCAAGGCCAGTCCCGATCAGGGGCGCCCCCCGGTCCGATCTAGAAGCGTGCGAACGAGAGCTGCCTACACCCCGAAGACCGGGATGCCCGCGTCCACTGGAGAGCGGCGATCTCCCAGTCGCGCAAGCTCGACAGGTCATCTCGGCGCCCCGGCAGAGCCACCGCACGGGGCTTGTTCCTGTGCATCGTCACGCTCGGTGCGTACCCGCTGCGGCATCCGGGCCGCGCTTGATCAAACCGTTGTTCAGCGCACCAGCAGCACCGGCACCTTGCAATTGGCCAGCACCTTGGTCGCGACCGAGCCCATGACGACGCTGGCCAGGCTGCCGTGGCCGTGCGAACCCATCATCAGCAGATCGAACGGGCCGCTGGTCGCCTGCTTGACGATCACATCGGCGGCCACGCCGACCTTCGAGACGAACGCCGCCTCGATGCCGCGTTGCTTGAAGAACGCGCGGATGGGCTTGAAGACCTTCTCGGCCTCGTCGCGGTAGTAGCCCTTGACCAGTTCGCGGTCGAGCACTGCGGCAGCCCGCGGCGGGATCGCGGGCACCGCCGTCACGACCACGTAGCGATGCAGCGAGCCCAGCCATTCGTCGTGCGCGGCGACGTAGGCGAGCATGCGCTTGGCGTAAGGGCTGCCATCGGCGGCGAGCAGGATGTTCATGGGGTTTCCGGAGGGTTGATTCATCGAATGTGGTCGCCCAAAACCACATGAGCCGATCGATGCGGACCCGGGCTGCGGTGGATGGTTCCGGTCCGGCAGCCGCTGTTTTTCTGCTGTCGATCTTCGAAGCGACCCCCTCAAATGAGGAGGGGCCGCCGTTGACGCTCTACCCGGGCGTCCAGAGAATCAGACGGGCACGCACACGGGCTGCTTCGCATGTCACCCATGCGGCGATCGTGCACCGATCCCCAGGCCCAACCCCACCCCCAACGGAGAATGACAATGAAGACGAAGTCGATGGCGTATCAAACCGTGCCGGCCGCAGTGGCGCTGGCGGTCGCGGCGGTCGGTGCCCTGAGCGCGCTGCCGGCGGCCGCGCAAACCCGTGCCGCGCTGGTGCAGTCGGTCGACGAGCCGGGACGCAATCCGTACCAGGAGACGCTGAGCGACCTTGCCTGCCGCGGGACCACGGTGTGCAGCGTCAACTTTGCCACGGTGCCTGCCGGCAAGCGCCTGGTGGTCACGCACATCAGCGGCTACATCGACACGGCCGCCGGCACGCCCCCGAATGGCTTCCTCTCGTCCAGCTTTGGCGGGTCGGCTTACGCGACCGTTCCCTTCACCGGCGTGCGCGGGCCGAACGGCAATCTGGGCACGCGCTACTTCATCAACAACGAGGTGCTGGCCTATTTCGGCGTGGGTGAATCGCCCCGGGCCACGATGCAGGCGCTGGGAGGCGACACGGCTTCGGGCGGTGCCCTGGTCATGATTTCGGGCTATTTCGTCAACGTGCCCTGATCCCTGTCGGGCTTTAAACACAGCAGGCCAGGCTTGCCTGGCCTGCTGCCCTCGCGGCACGGCCCTGGATCGACCTGCGGGACGACGGACCCGGCATGCCGACCGGGGAATTCGAGAGGGCCTTCGAGCGCTTCTTCCGCTGGTAAACCAGCGCGGGTTTTCCCATCTACCCGCCACTTCACCCTTTTTGCTGCACCGCACGCTACCCGCAAGGGAGGTGATTGCGCGAGCGCGCATCCCTACGCTTGCAGTTCCCGCACAAAGGAATCAAGCCATGGGTTTACTCGTGAATATCGACAACGGCGGCACGTTCACCGACGTGTGCGTCCATTCCGACTCGCAGGTGGTGCATGCGAAGTCCCCCACCACGCCGCACGATCTGACGCAGTGCTTCGTCGGCGCCCTCACCCGCGTATCCCGCGAGCTCTACGGTGGCGAGGATCTGTCACGCCTGGTAAGGGACATCGACTACATCCGCTACTCCACCACGTCGGGCACCAATGCGGTGGTCGAGCGCAAGGGCACCCCGGTCTCGCTGCTGGTCGAGAAGGGCGAAGAGGATTCGGTCTACGGGCTGGCCGAGGCCATGCGGGGCGACAGTCTGTGGGCCTCGATGGTGCCCATTGCGCCTGTCGGCATCACGGTGCGGCCGGGCGAGGCGATCGACTCGAGCGAGCTCACCGCCGCAGTCAACGATCTGCTGGCCAAGGGCGCGCGGCGCCTGGTGGTGGCGCTGCGCAGCGCGGAAGCAGAAGCGCGCGTGAAGGAAGAACTGCTCGACCGCTATCCCCGCCACCTGCTGGGCGCGGTTCCGTTCCTGCTGTCGCACGAGCTCGTCAGCGACGACGACCATGCCCGCCGCGTGTTCTCGGCACTGCTCAACTCCTACCTGCACCCGGGCATGGAGCACTTCCTTTACGGCGCAGAGAACGTCTGCAAGCAGCATCACCTGGCCAGTCCGCTGCTGATCTATCGCAACGACGGCAACTCGGCGCGCGTGGCCAAGACCACGGCCATCAAGACCTGGGGATCGGGTCCGCGCGGCGGGCTGGAAGGGGCGCTGGCCTATGCGCGCCTCTACGGTGCGTCCACACTGATCGCGATGGACATCGGAGGCACCACCACCGACGTCGCGGTGGTGGTCGACGGCCAGGTGAGACTCAACGCCTACGGGCACGTCGAGGCCGGCAGCACCTCGTTCGCCATGCCCGAACTGCAGAGCTTCGGACTGGGCGGCAGCTCGGTCATGGGTGTCCGCGACGGCCAGATCACGATCGGACCGGAGAGCGTGGGCTCGGTACCCGGCCCGGCGTGCTTCGGCCGTGGCGGCACCCATGCCACGTTGACCGACGCGCTGCTGCTGGCCGGTGTCCTCGATGGCGAGAAATACCTCGGCGGCGAACTGAAGCTGGACCGCGACCGTGCAGCCACAGCGATCCAGGCGAACATCGCCGGCCCGCTGAATATCGCGCTGGCCGACGCCACCGAGCGCGCCATCCGCGCGTTCGAGGCCGAAGTCGCTGCTGTGCTGGTCAAGACGTTGTCGGCTGCCGGACAGAGCGCCGACCAGGCCATCCTGCTGGCCTTTGGTGGAGGCGGGCCCATGATCGCCCCGGGCATCGCGCGGGAAGCCGGCGTGCGCCGCATCATCGTCCCGCAGATGGCGGCGGTGTTCAGCGCCTACGGCATCGGCTTCTCCGAGCTGGCGCACCAGTACCAGACGTCGCTGGCAGGCGCGTCGGTCGCCGACATCGCCGCAGCGCGCGAGCGCATGCACTCCAGAGCGCAGAACGACATGTCCGGCGAAGGCGTGGACCCCGCGAAGTGCCGTTACGACTTCGCGTTGTGGAAGGACACCGACGCGGGCGTCCAGCAGACGGCCCTGGACGAGCCGGCGCTGCAAGCCTTGCAGCCCAGCCCGGATGCCCGGCTGGTGTTGACCGCGTCGTACGCGTTGCCGTCGTTCAAGTTGATCGAAGACCGTGCCGCGCGACACACGCCGGCCGTGGTCTCGGGATCGGCCCAGGTGCTGTACGGCGGGAGCGATGGCGATCGCATACCGGTGATCGACGCCGACTCCCTCGAACCCGGCCAACACGCGACCGGCCCCGCCCTGCTGCGCAGCAGCTACCTCACCTGCCTGGTGGACCGCGGCTGGTCGCTGCGCGTGTCCGACAACCACGACCTGATCATTGAAGAGGCCTGACATGACCGCACGAGTCGCCATCACCGAGTACCTGGAAATCGATCTGACCTCCGAACGCTGGCATTGCCGCTGCTGCGGGCACGACATCGCCTCGGCGCGCGAGAACTACAAGACCGGCCTGCTGGTCTATGACCGCGATCCGCGCGAGATCCACGCGCCCATCCTCGACGAGAAGAAGTACGAGTTCACCTACGCACCCGATCCGACGTGGTGCCGCATCGTCGAGTTCTATTGCCCCACCTGCTGCACGCAGATCGAGAACGAGTACCTGCCGCCGGGCCACCCGCTGACGCACGACATCGAACTCGACATCGACAGCCTGAAGAGACGACACCTTGCCAAGGAGGGCCAGTGACATGAGGCGCGTGAGTGTTGACATCGGGGGCACGTTCACCGACTGCTTCCTGGCCTACGACGGCCGCTACGTCGAGTCGAAAGCCCTGACGACCCACAACAACCTGGCCACCGGTTTCATGGAGGCATTGGAAGGTGCTTGCCGCGACATCGGCAAGGACATCGGCGAGGTGCTGGCCAGCGTGGATGCGGTGCGCTATGCCACCACGCTCGGCACCAATGCGCTGATCCAGCGCAAGGGCCCGAAGGTCGCCCTGCTGACCACCACGGGATTCGAGTCCACCGCCGTGCTGATGCGGGCACGCGGCTACGGCGACGGCTTGTCCGAGGCGCAGCAGGCCGACCTGCCGGGTGCCGCTCGTCCGCCGATGCTGGTGCCGGTGTCGCGCATCGTCGGCATCGACGAGCGGGTGGACTACAAGGGCGACATCCTGCTCACGATCGACGACGACAACGTGCGCAAGCAGGTCCGCAAACTGGTCGATGCAGGCGCGCAGGCCTTCGTGGTGTGCCTGGTGAACTCGGTGATCAACCCGGCCAACGAGAAGGCCGTCGAGCGCATCATCCTGTCGGAGTACCCCACGCACCAGCTGGGCTCGATGCCCATCGTGCTGTCGCACCGCGTGGCTGGCCGCAAGGGCGAGTACGCGAGAACGATGTCGTCGATCATCGACGCCTTTCTGCACGACCAGATGTACCACGGCATGTCGACGCTGGAGATCGCGTTGCGCCGGGCCGGCTACAAGAAGCCCATGCTGCTGGTGCACAACACCTCGGGCATGGCGCAGATGAATTCGACGTCGTCGTTGCAGACGATCCACTCGGGACCGGTGGCGGGTCTGGAAGCCACCAACTACCTGTCGAGAGAGTTCAAGCAGCCCAACCTGATTGCCACCGACATGGGCGGCACCAGCTTCGACATCGGTCTGGTCACCGCCGACGGCGTGAAGTTCTACGACTTCAACCCGATCATCGAGCGCTGGCTGGTCAGCACGCCGATGACCTACCTGCACACGCTGGGTGCGGGCGGTGGCTCCATCGCACGCTTCGACCGGATGTGGAACGCCATCGAGGTGGGCCCGCAAAGCGCGGGGTCCGACCCCGGACCGGCCTGTTACGGCCGCGGCGGCAAGCTACCGACGACCACCGACGCCAACCTCGTGCTGGGCTACCTGGACGAGAAGAACTACGCCGGCGGTTCCATCGAACTCAGCCGCCGTCGGGCCGAGCGGGCGATCGAGGAGCACATCTGCAAGCCGTCGGGCCTGAGCCTGATCGATGCCGCCAAGGCCATCAAGCGCAAGGTCGACGCGAACATGGCGGCGGCGATCTTCAAGGAGGTCGCCGTCAAAGGCTACAACCCGAAGCACTTCGTGCTGCTGGCCTACGGCGGCGGCGGCCCGATGCATGCCTGCGGCTTCTCCAGCGCGATCGGCATTAACCGCGTGCTGATCCCGCCGTTCAGCTGCGTGTTCTCGGCGCTGGGCGCGGGCAACATGGACCAGCTGCACATCCACGAGAGCTCGGTTTACCAGATGCTTTTCGATGCCAACAAGCGCCAGATCCTGGACGATTTCGAGTCGTTCAACAGCACCGTGGCCACGCTCGAGGCGCGCGGGCGCGAAGACCTGAAGCGCCAGGGCGTCCAGGAGACCGACATCCAGGTGCGGGTCGAGCTGGACCTGCGGTACGGCAACCAGCTGGCGCAGACCGCCGTCGTCAGCCCGTTCCGACGGCTGGAGAAACCCACGCAGGTGATCGAGCTGCTCGACCTGTTCAGCCACAACTACGCGCAGCGTTTCGGCGAAGGCAGTCAGGCGCCGGAGGCCGGCGTGCGCATCAACGTGATCCGTGTCGTCTCGTTCGTGCAGCACGACCGCCTGGAGCTCAAGCCCAGCACCAGGAAAGGGGTGCCGCCACCGACGCCGCGCGGCGAACGCGAGTGCCATTTCCAGGGCACGGAAGGTGGGGTCATGACCCGCATCTACGACGCACACACCCTGGCGGAAGGAACCACCCTGGACGGACCGGCACTGGTCGAGTCGCCCCGCACCAGCTTCCTGGTCGAACCGGGCTGGCAGCTCACCATGGGCACCTCCGGCGCCGCATGGCTGGAGCACACGGCAGCCCTTGCCGGCGGATCCGCCCGGCCCATCACCGATGCCCTGGTTGCATGAGGAGCAGCAAATGACACAAAAGATGAATGACCAAGAGAAGTCCGTCCTGCAGAAATTCCTGGACGAGAACGTGCTTTTCCTCGGGCCCGATCCCGAGATCATGAGCAACCACAAGCTGGCACCGGAGACGCCCGAAGAGACGAAGGCGCTGGCGGCATTCAACGACGCGGACCAGATGAACCTGGTGCGCCACAAACTGCAAACGGCCTGCAACGAATCGTTCGACATGGTCGAGCAGATGGGGGCGGCGCCGGGTGCCAAGTGGGGCGACCTGATCTCGGGCGTGTGGACGGCATCCGGCGACCTGGCACTGTCGAGTGCCGGCGGCGTGCTGCTGTTTTCGGTGCTGACCCAGCACCCGGTGAAATTCATCCTGAAGTACTGGGTGAAGGAGCCCACCGTCGGCGTGCGCCCGGGAGACATCTTCCTGCACAACGACGCGCGCTACGGCAACATCCACAACACCGACCAGAGCCTGATCCTGCCGGTCTTCCACGAGGGCAAGCTGGTCTGCTTCACCGGCGCGATGGTGCACGAGGGCGAGAACGGCGCCACCGAGCCGGGCGGCATGCCGTCGAAGGCCGAGTCGCCGTACGACGAAGGGCTGAAGATGCCGCCCTTCAAGGTCGGCGAGAACTACACGTTCCGCAAGGACATCATGACCTTCCTGCAGAACTCGGTGCGCGAGCCCAAGCTGCAACTGGAAGGCATGAAGTCGAAGCTCTACGCCGCCATGCGCATGGAGTCGCGCATCAAGGAGGCGATCGCCGAATACGGCATCGACGCCGTGCTGGCCACGCTGCGCCGCACGCTGACCAGCACCGCCGACGAGGTGCGCCGCCGACTGCGCGACTGGCCGGACGGCACCATCCGGCAGAACGTCTTCCCGGACGGCACCCTGCGCGAGAACGTCCTGCTGCGCCTGCGGCTGGAGATGACCAAGCGGGACGCCGAGCTGATCCTGGACTTCCGCGGATCCGCACCGGAATTCACCAACCGCGCCAACAACACCATCCTGGCGTCCTGCAAGGGCATGCTGGCGCAGGAGTTCCTGACTTTCGTGTGGCCGGACCTGCCGCGCAACCAGGCGGTCTTCGAAGCGATGACGGTGCTCACCGACGAGAACTCGGCGCTGAACTGCTCGGTGAATGCACCGAATGCGCAGAGCATGATGACCTTCTTCCCCAGCTTCACCGTGACGCAGCTGGCTGTCCCGAAGCTGCTGTATTCGTCCACCTTCAAGGCCACCGACGTGGTCTCGGGTTGGTACAACATGATCGTCACCTTCATCTACGGTGGCGTCACGCAGCACCAGGAGCTGGTGGGCAACCTGTGCGCCGACCTGAACGGCATGGGCGGCGGCGCACGCGCCACGCGGGATGGCGAGCACTCCATCGCACCGATCTTCGCGCCCATGGCCGACATCGGCGAACAGGAGTTGATCGAGGAAGAAGTGCCGATCATGAAGATCGTGCCCAACCGGGTGATGCGCGACAACCAGGGATTCGGCAAGTTCCGAGGAGGCCACGGCTACCAGCAGATCGCCACCGTCAAGGACACGGCCACCTGGGGCTTCATGACCTGCTCGATCGGTTCGAAGTTTCCGAGCACCCACGGCATCTTCGGCGGCTATGGCGCCGGCACCTACCCGCTGTGCAAGGTCAAGGGCGTGAACATCTTCGACGAGATGAAGGACCGTCGCGAACTGCTGCGCTTTTCGGTGGAGGAGATCATGAACGAGCAGCCGTTCAAGAACGCCACGTACACCACGCACCACATGGGCATGCAGCTGGAATGGGCAAAAACCGGCGAGCTCTACATGCTGACGCAAGGCACCGGTGGCGGCTACGGTGACGTGCTGGACCGCGACCCCGCCATGGTGGCGGACGACTACCGGGACGGCCTGATCAGCCAACGCACGGTGGAGCACATCTACCACGTGGTGATCGACGAAACCACCAAGGCGGCCGACCTCGAGGCCACGAAAGCGTCGCGTGCAGCCGAGCGCGCCAAGCGCAAGAGGCTGGGCAAGCCCTACGCTGAGTTCGTCAAGGGCTGGGAGACCGAACATCCTCCCGCGCACCTGCCCTTCTACGGCTCGTGGAAGGATCCTCACGTCATCCATCGCGGCACGCCCACCGACACCTGCCCGTCCGACGCGATCGTCGGTGTGATGATGCCGGACCCCAAGGACGTGCGCATCGCGCAGCTCGAGGCACAACTGGCTGCAATCAGGCGTTGATGCGAGCGCTCCCGCCCACCGCGCGGGAGCGCCTGTCCCTGGTCCGATTGCTCGTTCCCGACTTCGAGGTGTGCCGTGAGTTCTGTGTTTCTCGACGATGCCAGCCGCTTGAACCGCCCGCTCTTGTGGCTGGACTTCGAGCGCTATGCCGCCGCCGTGTTCGCCGGTCAGCCGACCGACTGGACCACCAACGCGCACCGCTATGCGGACACCCTGGGCCAGGCCCAGCGGCTGGTCCGCAGCGACGTCGTGGCAATCCCGGTCCTCGACGGCTGGCTCGAAGAGGCTTCGTGGCGGTCGCTCGCTGGCGAGTCCCTCGCCGAGGCCGTGGCGCGCTGGAGCGAACAGGGGGCACAGCGGCGCTTCGTGGTCGAGGTGATGGATGCGCTGTTTCACCGCGTCGGCACGCAGGCGATGCTGGTCATGGCCCTGCCCTCGCCGTCGCAGGTGCTGCGGCGTGTGGGGCGCACACCGCCGTTCAGCTTCGATGACCTCGATGACGTGGGCTCGGCGCTGACTGCCGTGCTGCGCAGTCACTGCGAGCGAAAGTTTGCGGCGGTGGTGCTGCGCTGCGATGAAGCCGAGGGCCTGTCGGACGACGAACGGGAAGCCTGCGAGCCGCTGCTCAAGTCGGCCCGGTATTACGGCTGGGGCACGGCCCTGCAACTCGACGCTGCGCCGCAAGGCAGCCCACTCAACGACACCCGCGGATTCGATGCCGTGCTGCTCGGCAACTGGTCCGAATCGGCGCTGGAGGCGAGCGGTATCGAGAACGCCGCCGGGGGACTCGGCGCCCACTTCTGGAGTCAGGCCGCCCTGCAACCACAGCGGCAGGGCATGCGCTACGGCGAGATCCCGCGAGACGCCATCCCCGAGCGGGTCGCCGAGCACCTGACTGCCCTGCACGGATCCCCTCGGTGACCGACGCCCCGCCCACCCGCCGGCTGCCGATCCCGGTCACCGTGCTCACCGGGCATCTGGGCAGCGGCAAGACGACCTTGCTTCAGCATGCGCTGGAGCATCCGTTGCTGCAGCACACCGCGCTGATCATCAACGAGTTCGGCGAGGTCAGCATCGACCACCTGATGGTGGCCCAATTGGCAGAGAACATCGTCCAGTTGCGCGGGGGCTGCATCTGCTGTGCAGTGCGTGTGGACCTGGCGATGACGCTGCGCGAGCTTCACGAGAAGCGGCAGCTGGGCGAAATCCCCGCCTTCGATCACGTGATCATCGAGACCTCGGGACTGGCCGACCCGGTGCCCATCCTGCACACGATGATGGCCAACCCGATGATGCACAAGCATTACGCGCCGGATGCCGTGGTGACCTGTGTCGATCAGGTGAATTTCGAGCGAACACTGCACGACGATGCCGTGGCGCTGAGCCAGGTCCAGATAGCGGATGTGGTGATCCTGACCAAGGGCGACCTGGCCACGGCCGAACAACGTCAGCGTACCGAAGCGCTCGTGTCCGAGGCCAACCCCCATGCGCGGCAGATTCAAGTCACGCTGGGCGATGCGGATGCCTCGACGATCTTTCTCCGAGGGCTGTTCGAGGCAGGCCGGTCGCTGACGAAAACGGGTGATGCGAGCGGGTGGCTGATGGCCGGCCGGCCGATGAGGCGCGCCACGTCCGACACCGACACCGCCACGGGCGTGCACCACGGGCCACGCCCCACGACGCACGTGATCCGCACGGACATCCCGGTGGACCTGGTCGGCCTGGGCGTGTTCCTGAACCGCGTGACCAACGCCATGAGCGATCGCATTCTGCGCATCAAGGGCATCGTCAATGTCGCATCGCGGCCGCGGCACGTGCTGGCGCAGGGGCCGCTGGTGGTGCACGCCGTGCGCGAGAAGTTCTATCCGTTGCAATGGCTGCAGGCATGGACCGACGATGACCGCAGCACGCGCATCGTCTTCATCGGCCGGGACCTGGATGTCGCTGGGATCGAGCGCCTTTTCGAGGACCTGTGCTTGCCACAGGGAGGCGTAGAAGCGTCGCCACAGGGCCCTTCCGGACCCGATTGACCGGCCAGATCGGCGAGGCGACCACGCATCAACCCGTGGTGCTCACCCTCCCCCGCGTTGCGTGTGCAGATCGAAGTACCGCATGAACTGCGCGCGCTGAGCCGCATCCACGCCCGCGAACCGGAACGAAACCGCCAGCCGGGGAATGCGCATCAGCGCGATCTGCCGATCGGGCAGCGAACTCCACGAGATTGCGCAGCTGCCTGCACCGATGTCGACCGCAGCACGGCGCGCTGCCGCATCCACAAGCGCCACATGCGATCCGGTCGCCAGCGGCAACCAGCGCAACCACTCGGCCTCGGTGCAACCCATCTCGCGGTCGAAATGTTCGTCGTAATGAATTTGCATCCGCCGTCATCGCTCCAAAGGGGGTACCTGTAAGACCTTACACCCACCCCTGCCCAGGGGGTTACGCCTCCCTGTCGGCCTCCCGAGACTTCGTAACAAGACGTTGTCAAACGCCACCGGGGGAGAAGGAATGGGGTTGCAAGAAGCCGCTCGATCGGCCAATGAGGGTGGGCGCGTTTCAAGTTCCGAGGTCGATCCGGTGCCGGCCCCCGCGCCAGATTCGAACTTGCAGGCGCTGTGCCTGATCGCCCGGCTGCATCACGTCGCAGCCGATGCCGCCACGCTGGCCCACCAGCTCGGTTGGCCGGCGAGCCACCGCCCCGATATCAATGATCTCCTGCTCGCGGCAAAGCACATCGGCCTCAAAGCCAAACGCAGCCGCACCCGCCTCGACCGCCTGAACCTCGCCGCACTGCCCGCCTTGGCGGTGCTGCACGCTGAAGGTTCGAGCCGCCCGCCGCGCATCGTCGTACTCGCTCAATGCGACGGCCAGCGCGTGCTGTTCCAGGATCCGGCCGGCTCGGGCCCGGCGCAAACGAATGGCGCCCGCCCGACCATCGAACCGCTGGACGTGTTCGCCACCCAATGGACCGGCGAGCTGATCCTGATCGCCAGCCGCGCCTCGCTGGCCGGCGAGCTGGCGAAGTTCGACTTCAGCTGGTTCATCCCCAGCCTGGTCAAGTACCGCCGCCTGTTCGGTGAGGTGATGCTGATCAGCCTGTTTTTGCAGCTGTTCGCGCTGGTCAGCCCGCTGTTCTTCCAGGTCGTGATGGACAAGGTGCTGGTGCACCGTGGCCTGACGACGCTCGACGTGCTGGTCATCGGCCTGGTCGTCGTGGTCGTCTTCGAGAGCGCACTCACTGCGCTGCGCAGCTATGTGTTCAGCCACACCACCAGCCGCATCGATGTCGAGCTGGGCGCGCGGCTGTTCCGCCACCTGGTGAACCTGCCGCTGGCCTACTTCCAGGCGCGCCGCGTCGGCGATTCGGTCGCCCGCGTGCGCGAGCTGGAGAACATCCGCAGCTTCCTGACCGGCAACGCGCTCACGCTGGTGCTCGACGTGCTGTTCTCGGTCGTCTTCATCGCGGTGATGTTCGCCTACAGCGTGCCGCTGACCTTGATCGTGCTGATCTCACTGCCGCTGTACCTGGGCCTGAGCCTCGCGGTGGTGCCCGTCCTGCGCGTCCGCCTGAACGAGAAGTTCGCGCGTGGCGCCGAGAACCAGTCGCTGCTGGTCGAGACCATCACCGGCATCCAGACCGTCAAGGCCACCGCGCTCGAACCAGCGATGGCGCGCCGCTGGGACAGCCAGCTCGCGGCTTATGTGTCGGCCAGCTTCCGCACGCAGACGCTCGCCGGCTTCGCGCACGAAGGCGTCAGCCTGATCGGCAAGCTGGTCAATGCCGCCACGCTCTGGTACGGCGCGCACCTGGTGATGGACGGGCAGCTCACGGTCGGCATGTTCGTCGCGTTCAACATGTTCGCCGGACGCGTCAGCCAGCCCATCATGCGCATGGCACAGATGTGGACCGACTTCCAGCAGACCGGCATCTCGATGGCACGCCTCGGCGATGTGCTGAACGCACGCACCGAGGTGCCGCCGAGCAACGCCGCTCAGTTGCCACCGATCAAGGGCCAGATCACGCTCGATCAGGTGACATTTCGGTATCGGCCCGAAGCCGCACCCGCGCTGCAAGGCCTGAGCCTGGCCATCCGCGCCGGCGAGGTCATTGGCATCGTCGGGCGATCCGGCTCGGGCAAGAGCACGCTGACCAAGCTGGTACAGCGGCTGTACGCGCCAGAGCAGGGTCGCCTCCTGATCGACGGCATCGACATCGGGCTGGTCGATGCCGCGCAACTGCGGCGCCAGGTCGGCGTGGTGCTGCAGGAGAACCTGCTGTTCCACCGCAGCGTTCGCGAGAACATCGCCATCGTCGACCCGGCCGCCCCGATCGACCAGGTGGTGCGTGCCGCACAACTGGCCGGCGCGCACGACTTCATCAGCGAGCTGCCCGAGGGCTACGACACCCTGGTCGGCGAGCAAGGCGCCAGCCTGTCGGGCGGACAGCGCCAGCGCATCGCGATCGCCCGCGCGCTGTTCAACCAGCCACGCATCCTGATCTTCGACGAAGCCACCAGCGCGCTCGACTACGAGAGCGAAGCCATCATCCAGCGCAACATGGCGCACATCTGCCATAGCCGCACGGTGCTGATCATTGCCCACCGCCTGAGCGCCGTGCGCCACGCCCACCGCATCGTCGTGATGGACAAGGGGCGCATGGTCGAGATGGGTTCGCACGCCGAGTTACTGGCGCGGCCGCAGGGGCTGTATGCGCATCTGTGGTCGATGCAGGAGGGTGTT
The DNA here is from genome assembly GCA_030654805.1 of Burkholderiaceae bacterium. GTDB lineage: Bacteria > Pseudomonadota > Gammaproteobacteria > Burkholderiales > Burkholderiaceae_C > PBB1. The sequence continues at coordinate 5,581 of JAURWR010000071.1, read as the reverse complement.
TCTCCCGCACCTTCGGGGAGTGAGGGCGGGCTCTCAAAAAGCACCCCCCAACCATCGCCATGAAGACCCCCGGGCAGCTATTCCACCCGCACCGCCTGCTCCAGCGCACGCGCCGCCCACTGGTTGAAGCTCATCCCGGTAACCTGCGCCGCCGCGCTGGCCCGTGCGTGCAGCTCCGGTGGCAACCGCAACATGATGCGGCCCGAGTACGGCTTGTCCGGGGTCTGCTTGAGCTTCTTGCACGCGGCCAGGTAGTCGTCCACCGCTTCATGGAACGCCGTCTCCAGCTCATCGACCGATGTGCCGTGAAAGCCCACGATGTCGCGTATGCCCGCGATGTGGCCGACAAAGATGCGGTCTTCAGCGTCGAACTCAACTCGGGCGCTGTAACCGCCATACGTCATGGTGTTCATGGGGTGATTCCTATCGAAATCAAAAAAGTACGGGCGTCACGCACGCGATACCGCAACGCTTCTTTGCTCGGGTGCGGTCGATGGAAATACGCTTTTTGCGCGTCTTTCTCAAACGTGACCGACGAGCCAGAGCCTTCAGTCAGCGTGCATCCCACGGCAAGCAACAACGCTTCAATGCGCCGCCATTCCAACGCACCGTTCAACGGTTCGCCAAACACAGCAGCCAAGGTTTTTCGGTGCGTGTTGTTCATGTCCAAATGATATCAAAACATGCTGCCATGCCACCCACTTCTGAAACGTTGACCCCGCGTCACCCCGCCATCGACCTGCTGGCCCGCTACCGCGCCATCTTCGGCGCCGTCTGGGCGGTGAGGCACGAACTGTCCGGGCCGAAGCGCCACACCGATGAAGCCGCCTTCCTGCCCGCCGCGCTGAGCCTGCAGGAAACACCGGTGCATCCCGCACCGCGGCGCTTTGCCCTGGCGATCTGCACGCTGTTCGTCATCGCGCTCGTGTGGGCCTGTCTCGGCCAGATCGACATCGTGGCGGTGGCACCCGGGCGCATCGTGGTCAGCGAACGCACGAAGACCCTGCAGCCGCTGGAGACCAGCGTCGTGCGCAAGGTGCTGGTGAAAGACGGTGACGTCGTGCAGGCCGGTCAGGTGCTGGTCGAGTTGGACGCCACCAACGCCAGCGCCGACGGGGCCAGCGCACATGAACAACTGGCGTCCGCCCAATCCGAGGAAGCCCGCACCACCGCGTTGATCGAGGCCTTGCAGTCGAACCACCCGCCCCGCATGGCCAGCGGCAGCAGCGCGCACAGCCAGGCCCAGTTGCAGGCGGAATGGCAGGACATCTCGGCCCGGCTGGCCAAGCTGGCTGCCGAACAGGCACGCCGCCACGCAGAAGCCGCCACGGTGAACGAAACCATCGCCAAGCTGGAGGCGACGCTGCCGATCGCCAGGCAGCGCGAGGCGGATTTCAAGAGCCTGGCCGACCAGGGTTTCATGTCGGGACATGCCGGCCAGGACCGCACCCGCGAGCGCATCGAACAAGAGCGCGATCTGGCCACCCAGCGAGCCCGCCTGCTCGAAGCCCAGGCCGCCTCCACCGAGACCATGCAGTCGCGCGCCGCCTACCTGGCCGAAACCCAGCGCGCACTGAGCGAGCGCCAGGCCCAGGCCATGCTGAAGCGCCAGCAAACCACCCAGGAACTCAGCAAGACCGAGCAGCGATCCCGGCTGACCCAGCTGACCGCCCCGGTGGCCGGCACGGTGCAGCAGGTGGCGGTGCACACCGAAGGCGGCGTGGCGACCGAAGCACAGGTGCTGATGGTCATCGTTCCAAAGGATGCGCAGGTGACCGCCGAGGTGGTCATCGACAACAAGGACATCGGTTTCGTCAACGCCGGTCAGGACGTGACGATCAAGCTGGAGACGTTTCCGTACACGCGCTACGGCACCGTCGAGGCCCGCGTCAAAAGCGTGACGGCCGATGCGGTGAACGACGAGAAGAAGGGGGCGATTTTTCCGGCGACGCTGACGCTGAAGCAGATCCACATCGACGTCGACGGCAAGCGCATCGCGCTGAGCCCGGGGATGAACCTCACCGCCGAAATCAAGACCGGCCAGCGGCGGGTGATCGACTACCTGTTGAGCCCGGTGCAGCGGGCGACCACCGAAAGCATGAGGGAGCGTTGATGTCCATACACACGCGGGTGCTGGTCGTGCACCAGAACTTCCCCGGCCAGTTCGGGCATCTCGTCCGCACCTGGGCACAGCGACCCGGGTGGGACGTGCGCGCACTGGGTCGCGACACGGCACCCGGCCTGCCGGGTTTCGACAAGCTGCTGCGTTACACGCCGGCGCGTGCCGGTCGGGCCGATCAACACCCGTACCTGCGGCAGATGGAAGCCGCCACCCTGCACGGCCAGGCCACCGCGCGGGCGATGATGGTCTTGCGCAAAAGCGGCTACAGCCCCGATGTGATCGTGGCGCACCCGGGTTGGGGCGAAACGCTGTATGCGAAAGACGTGTTCCCGAACGCCCGGCTGGTGCACCTGTGCGAGTGGTACTACACCGCCCAGGGGGCCGACATGGGGTTCGATCCGGAGTTTCCGGTGAGCTTCGACGCCCGCGCCCGCATCCGCACCTGGAATGCGCTGCACACGCTGAACCTGACCAACTGCGATGCCGCCGTGGCACCCACGCACTGGCAGAAGAGCCGGCATCCGGAAATCTTTCAGTCGAAGATCAGCGTGCAGCACGAGGGCATTGCCACGCACGAGTTGGGGCCGAATGAAGAGGCCAGCGTCACCACCCCCAGCGGCATCGTGCTGCGTGCCGGCGACGTCGATCGACCAGTCATCACCTACGTGGCACGCAACCTGGAGCCGTATCGCGGCTTTCATATCTTCATGCGGGCGCTGGAGCGCATCCAGCAGATGGAGCCGAGATGCCATGCGTTGATCGTCGGTGGCGACGACGTCAGCTATGGCCAGCGACCGTCACGCGCCAAGGGCGACTCGGGTACCGCACGCAACTGGCGCGAACACATGCTGCAGCAAGTGAAGCTCGATCCGACACGCACGCACTTCATGGGGCACCTGCCGCGCGACCAGTACCTGCGGACTTTGCAGGTGTCGGACGCGCATGTGTACCTGACCTATCCGTTCGTGCTGAGCTGGTCGTTGCTGGAAGCCATGGCCTGCGGAGCGCCGATCGTGGCAAGCAACACCGCGCCAGTCAAAGAGGTGATGCGGGACGGGATCAACGGCAGGCTGGTCGACTTCTTCGATGTCGATGCGATGGCCGAGGCGGCTGTATCGACGATGCGCAGCGACAACGCGAATGTGAAGCTGAGGATGCAGGCGATGGACGATGTGCAGCGGTATGGGTTGGGTGCGGGGTTGAGTGGATACGACGACCTGCTCGGGCTGAACCACGAATCGGCGAACTGGGCGTCGGTTCGAAACAAATTGTTGATGGGGGAGGTGGTTCGATGAGCCAGAAATGGACGAGAGAAATGGTGTCGATGAAATCGGAAGAGGCAGTCAGCGCCCATGGCATCGTCGGCATGGTGGGCGCAGGGCTCCTCGCTGCGACGCTTCTCGCAGCCTGCGGTCCGTCGGATAAACAGAAGGCGCAGTGGGCCGAAGAGAAGCGCATCGAATGCCTGGACAAGGTTTGCGACGGCGACGTACCGCCCAAGGTCGCACTCGACGAATCAGTGATGAAGCTCAATGGGCAATGGTTTATCGCACCCAGACGGTATGCCATGGGATTTGCTGGCCTGTCCTTTTACTGGCCCAGCAAGACACCCGCCACCGGACGAGCCGATGGGCAGTCTTATCCGGAACGTGGACAGGATTTCTACGATGTCGGGATCGAGGTATTTCTTAGCCACCACGATGGGGCAATGAGCGGCCCCAGCCGGTACGACCACCTACGGCAAGCTGAGGCTGAAGGCCGCCTTATCAGTAAAGAGGTTCCCCGCCCCGAGTTGGAGGTCTGGCACACACGCGAGACCGATGGACGGGGACCCGGTCTTTGGTATGTCGCCACGCAATACATCGCAACCGACCCGAATGGCGCTGTTCTCTCTTGTCGAAGTCACGATCCCAAGTTCGACCGTTGTGTAACGGCATTCGAGTGGAAGCCTGGGATCGCTGCCGATATGCGATTTCGCGCAAAACACGCTGCCGACTGGCCCGAGATTTATCAAGAAACCATCCGCGTACTCCAACTCATCAAGAAGGCTTGAATCATGACAGTCACCCTGAACACGGCCGAACTTCAAACGCTGCAAGCCAAAGAAACACAGGCCAAATCCGGCCAAATTTGCTACTGGGAGATCTACAAATGGATCGCTGATTTGCTGACGACCCAATACGGCGTATCGGCCACCGACTCGACCGTACTGTGGCTGCGTGGGGCGACCGAGGCAAATGCCGGTCGCGGATCAATGTCTGCGTTGATCCGCGCGTACACCGAATCGCAATACCAGTTGCGATATGGAACCGTGCCCAGCGCAGTACAGATGCAGTCGGCATCCAATGCGGTAGCCCAGAACTTGTTGGATGACTTGCTGGGAAGAACTGCTGCCCAATGGCACATTGGTGACGTCCCCGACATCACACGCATCGCATTCGCAGATGCGACAGCAGTTGGATTGGAGCTGTTCGGCTCCAAGCTCGGTCACAGCGAAACGGACACCGCATTCACGCAAAACTCCGCCTGGTCCGGCACCCTGCTGTTCAGCCTGCTGCGCAGCGACCAGACGGCCCGCCTGACAAGCACAGGCACCGCCAACGAATTCGATACCCTGAACGACCTGCGCGACGTGCTCTATGCGTTCTCGGCTTATGCCAAAGGCATGGTTTCAGCGCGAACGAACTTTCTCGCCAATGTGCTTGCAGCCGCGGGCGGCGATGTGGCGGCGTCGAAGCAAGTAGGAACAGACACACAGATTCTTGGCCCTACATTCGCCGAGTATTGCAACAGCTTGGGGAGCAATAGCAACCTGCTGTCTGTGTTGCGCCTTGGCGCTGGAAGCGGTGCCGCTGGTGCTGCCTTTCAGCTGATTGCGGACTCGGGCCTCAACCGATTCCTCGACATGGTCATGGGCGCCGTGCAAGGCAAGTCGCTGATCGGCACGACGACCGATGCCAATTTCTCGGCCAATGCACGCACATTTTTCTCGCTCACACCGGCCGAGTTGCAAAGCCTGCAGGTCAAGCTCTTGCCCACCGATGCGCCAGGCCTCGCGTCACTCGCCAAGACCGATGTCAATGTGCGTGCTGCCCTCGCGGCTTTGAGCGTTGTCAGCGTGCAGGTCAGCAATGCCGTGGCTCAGCAGTTCAGCCTGGTCGATCCCGTCACCGGCGTGGGCGAGATCACCAACCAGTGGATCGATGACCGCGCATTCTTGCTGGATGCACTGGCAACCCTCAATCGGTCCGGAGCGCCGGACAGCGTCACGTTACCGACTGACCGCAACCTCGACTTCCACTGGGGCGATGCCGCCCATCCCGATCACTCGCTGCTGGCCAGCGGACACGTCTATCAACCGCTCGACGATTTCACCACCTTGCCTACGCAGCGCATTGCATTTGGTCGCGATGACGACGACAACCTCACCGGCACGTCCAACTATGCAGGTGACCACCT
>JAURWR010000056.1 GCA_030654805.1 Burkholderiaceae bacterium | reverse complement strand
GCGACTTGGCGTTCTGGCTGTAGGTGGCACCCATCCGGCCGATCGCCGACACGCCCAGTGCGATCAGGTCGCAATCGGGCTGGGTGCTGTAGCCCTGGAAGTTGCGGTGCAGCCGGCCCTGGCGCTTGGCCGCGGCCAGTGAATCCCCCGGCAGCGCGAAGTGGTCCATGCCGATGTAGGTGTAGCCGTGGCCGATGAAGCCGGCCAGCGCGCCGCCCAGCATCTGCACGCGGTGGTCGGGCGGCGGCAGTTGCTCGATGATGATGCGCCGCTGTGGCTTGAAGCGCTGCGGCAGGTGGGCGTAGGCATACAGCGCGATGCGGTCGGGCCGCAGCTCGGCCACCTGGCCCACGGTGCGGGCGAAGGACTCGGGCGTCTGCTTGGGCAGGCCGTAGATCAGGTCGGCATTGATCGACTCGAAGCCGATGCGGCGTGCGGCCTGCATCAGGTCGCGCACCGATTCGAAGGGCTGCACGCGGTGCACGGCCTTCTGCACCTCGGCATCGAAATCCTGCACGCCGAAGCTCAGCCGGTTGAAGCCCAGGTTGGCCAGGTGCTGCAGGCGATCGGGCGTGGCGGTGCGGGGATCGACCTCGACGGAGACCTCGGCCCCCGGCGCGATCTTGAAGGCCTCGTGCAGCATCGCCATCAGGCGGCTGAGCTCGGCGTCCGACAGGAAGGTGGGCGTGCCGCCGCCCAGGTGCAGCTGCGACACCGCCTGCCCCGTGCCCAGCACGGCGACGTTGAGCGCCACCTCCTGCGCCAGCACGTCCAGGTACTCGGTGGCCTTGTCGTGGTGCTTGGTGATGACTTTGTTGCAGGCGCAGTAGTAGCACACCGACTCGCAGAACGGGATGTGGACGTACAGCGACAGCGGCGGCTTGCCACCGACACTGGCCCCCGAGGCCCGCTGGGCCAGGGCCTGGGCGTACTCGGACGGCCCGAAGGCTTCGACGAAGCGGTCGGCGGTGGGGTAGGAGGTGTAGCGCGGGCCGGGGCGATCCAGGCGACGCAACATCGCCTCGGTCAGCACGGGTACCTGGTCGTCGGCGGTCTTTTGCATAGGGCCAGACTGTGCCAAACGGACCGACACGCATCTTGATTTAACTCAATGAGCCGCAAAGCGAACCGCGGCAAGCACTTTTTCGGCGTCGATTCACCGTGCGACAGCGCATCAAGACCCCTGGCTCCAGGCAGACGAATTGATGTGGGTCAACGGCCAAACATGCCGATAATGCGCCCCATGAACACCACCGCCGACACCTCCAAACTGCGCCTTGAGCCCTTCAAGGTGGCCTGTTCGAGTTGCAACCTGCGCGAGCTGTGCTTGCCCGTGGGACTGACGCGGGAGAATCTCGACCGGCTCGACACGCTGGTGGCCACGCGGCGCAATGTCGCGCGCGGCGACACGCTGTTCCGGGCCGGCGACGAGTTCCAGTCGCTCTATGCGGTGCGCACCGGCTTCTTCAAGACCCGCTTGTCCTCGGAAGACGGCCGCGACCAGGTCACCGGCTTCCAGATGGCGGGCGAGCTGCTCGGGCTCGATGGCATCAGCACCGACAACCACACCTGCGATGCGGTGGCGCTGGAGGATTCGCAGGTCTGCGTGATCCCCTACAGCCAGCTCGAAGGCCTGTCGCGCGAGTTCACCGAACTGCAGCACCAGTTCCACAAGATCATGAGCCGCGAGATCGTGCGCGACCATGGCGTGATGCTGCTGCTGGGCAGCATGCGCGCCGAGGAGCGGCTGGCGGCCTTCCTGCTGAACCTGACGCAGCGGCTGCAGGCACGGGGCTTCTCGGCCTCGGCGCTGATCCTGCGCATGACGCGCGAGGAGATCGGCAGCTACCTGGGGCTGAAGCTGGAAACGGTGAGCCGCACCTTCAGCAAGTTCCAGGACGACGCAATCCTGGAAGTCAAGCAGCGCCAGATCCGCATCCTCGACCAGGACAAGCTGCAGAGCCTGGTCAACGGCGCCAGCTGCTGACGCCGAGGTTCCGGCCCGCGGCCGGAACCTGCTTGCGCCGCCTTCTGCGGCTCAGTGCCGGAAGGCCCCCGAGGCGCCTTCTCGGTTGATGTGCTCCGGCTCGCCTTCCAGCAGCCGGGTCATGGCGCCGGCCACCGCGATGATCCCCCAGAAGACGAAGAACGCCACGGTGTAGATGCCCGTGGACGACAGGGGCACCGGCGCGTTGCCGAACCAGTGCAGGCTGCCCGGATCGACCAGCGCGAAGACCAGCATCTCCAGCACGCCCGCCATCAGGAAGGCGGGCCACAGGATGGTCATCGCCCGCATCTTGAAACCGAAGACTGCCATGGTGGTCGACCGGTGCGCGCTCAGCGACCTGCCGCGGTGGCCGCGTGGTTGCGCGCCGTGATCGCCGGCGTGTTGGCCGTGGGCGAGACCGGGGCATGCCGGGCCGAGGGCGTCTCGACCAACACCTCGTCGGCGCCACGGTAGGCCACCACGGCCGTGACCAGGCTGGCCACCACCACCACCGCCGGGCCACCCACCACCAGCCAGACCATGCCCACGCGCCACCAGGGCCCCTGTGAATCTGCGTTGTCCTGGGCGGCGGTCTTGAGGGCGCGAACGTTGTTCATGGCTGCAGTCTCCTGGCGCACGCTCAGCGTGGCACGACAAAGGTGGATTTTTCGCTCAGCGCCAAGTCGGTCTTGGGCTGGCCGGCCGCATCGGTGGTGAGCAGGCCGATCTGAAACTGAATCGCATGCGCGCCCGCTCCGGCCTGCTGCGCCGCTTCGGCCGGGATGCGCGCCGAGACCGTCACCCAGCGCGCTTCGGCCGGCGCCAGCGCCAGTTCGGGCAGGGCTTCCAGCGTGATGCCGGGCAGGCCCTGCACGGCCACGCGGTAGTGCTGTGGTTGCTCGGTGGCGTTCATGATCTGCAGGCGGAAGACGTTCTCGATCTGGCCATTGTCGACCAGGCGGGCCAGCGAGGCGCGGTCACGCACCACGTCGACCTTGAACGGATGGCGCATCGCCAGCGCGATGAAGAAGCCCAGCAGGATGATGCCCAGGATCGAGGTGTAGACCAGCACGCGCGGGCGGAAGATGCGCGCCAGCCGCTGGCGTGGCGTGAGGTGCTGGGCCAGGCCGTTCTGGGTGTCGTAGCGCACCAAGCCACGGGCGTAGCCCATCTTGTCCATCACGCCGTCGCACACGTCGATGCAGGCGCCCAGACCCAGCTTGCCCGGATCGGCCTTGCGCGAGCGTGAACCGCGCGGCTCGCCACGCTCGGTGTCGTAGCTGATGATCAGCGTGTCCTTGTCGAACATCGCGCTCTGGAAGCGCGCGTAGGGACACATGTACTTGCACACCTGCTCGCGCATGAAGCCGGCGTTGCCGTAGGTGGCCATGCCATAGAACAACACCCAGAACCACTCCCACGGCCCCAGGCCCAACGATGCCGCCGACGCCACCAGCGTCTTGATCGGGGTGAAGTAGCCGACGAAGGTCAGGCCGGTCCACAGGCCCATCACGATCCAGGCCACCTGCTTGGCGCTCTTGCGCCAGAGCTTGTTGAGGGTCCACGGGCCGTCGTCGAGGCGCATGCGCGCGATGCGATCGCCCTCGATTTTGCGCTCGACCCACATGAAGATCTCGGTGTAGACCGTCTGCGGACAGGCGTAGCCGCACCACAGCCGCCCTGCCACCGCGGTGAACAGGAACAGCGCGTAGGCCGAGATGATCAGGATGCCCGTCAGGAAGATGAAGTCCTGCGGGTACAGCACCAGCGGGCCGATGTAGAACCGCCGCGCGCCCAGGTCGAACAGCACCAGCTGACGCTGGTTCCACTCGAGCCAGGGCAGGCCGTAGAACAGGATCTGCGTGAACCACACCAGCGACCAGCGCCAGGTGGCGAACAGGCCGCTGACGGCGCGGGCGTAGATCTTCTTCTGCTTCTGGTAGAGCGAGACCACCGCCACGACGGCGTCGTCCCCTACCAGGCCCTTGGCATCGGGCTGACCGGACGGAGGCGCCGCAGCGCCGGCCGACGCTGCGGCGGGATCACGCATGGGAAACAGGCCCGCCCTTGCTTACTTGGCCGCCACCGCAGTGGTCTGCGACAGGTTCCAGACATAGGCGGCGAGCACATGGATCTGCTCGGCCGACAGGCGCTTCTCGAAGGCCGGCATGATGTTGGTCTTGCCACCGTTGACCATCGCCACGATCGCGTTCTCGCCCCAGCCATGCAGCCAGACCTTGTCGGTCAGGTTGGGCGCGCCCAGGGCCTGGTTGCCCTTGCCGTCGGGGCCGTGGCAGGCACCGCAGGCCGCGTACTTGGCCTTGCCCAGTTCGGCCGCCACGTTGTTGTGGGCGCTGCCCGACAGGCTGAGCACGTAGTTGGCCACGTTCTTGACGTCCTCGGGCCCACCCACGGCCGCGCCCATCGGCGGCATCATGCCGGTGCGGCCGGCGGTGATGGTCTTGCCGATGTACTCGGCACCGGTGCCACCCAGCCAGTCGCCGTCGGTCAGGTTCGGAAAGCCCTTGCTGCCGCGGCCGTCCGAGCCGTGGCACTGCGCGCAGTTGTTGACGAACAGGCGCTCGCCGATGCCCATGGCCTGGGCATCCTTGGCCAGGTCTTCGGCCTTCATCGCGGTGAACTTGGCGTACACCGGCGCCATCGTGGCATGGGCCTTCTGCTGCTCGGTCTCCCACTGGCCGGTGCTGGTCCACTTCAAGGTGCCGGCGTTGCTGCCCAGGCCGGGATACAGCGCCAGGTAGACCGCCGAGAACACCACGGTGATCACGAACAGCCACATCCACCAGCGTGGCAGCGGGTTGTTCAACTCGCGCAGGTCCTCGTCCCAGACGTGGCCGGTGGTGTTGTCGTTGGCCATCACCGTGCGCTTGCTGGCCACCAGCAGGATGAACACACAGAACAGCAGCCCGGCGATGGTGATGCCGGCGACGTACAGCGCCCAGCCGCTGTTGATGAAGTCACTCATTGTTTCTCTCCTTGGCTGCCTGCCGCGGGCAGGTCATCCACGAATGGCAGTTGTGCAGCGTCCTCGAAGCCCTCGCGCCGGCTGCCCTTCCAGGCCCAGACCACGATGCTCAGGAAGGCCACGAACATGAACAGCGTGGTCACGCTGCGAAGATCATTGACGTCCATGACAGTCTCCTCTCGGCGGTGTCCGCGGTGGCGTCATTTGCGGGCGGTGCCCATCACCTGCAGGTAGGCGATGACGGCATCCATCTCGGACTTGCCCTTGACCTCGTCGCCGGCCTTGGCGATCTGATCGTCGGTGTAGGGCACGCCCACCATGCGCAGGCCCTTCATCTTGGGCGCCATGTCGGCCGGGTTGAGCATGCCGCTGTTGAGCCAGTCGTAGGCGGGCATGTTGCTCTCGGGCACCAGGTCGCGCGGGTTGGTCAGGTGCAGGCGGTGCCATTCATCGCTGTACTTGCCGCCCACGCGGTGCAGGTCGGGGCCGGTGCGCTTGCTGCCCCACTGGAACGGGTGGTCGTAGACGAACTCGCCGGCGGTGGAGAACGGGCCGTAGCGCAGCGTCTCGGCGCGGAACGGACGGATCATCTGCGAGTGGCAGTTGTAGCAGCCCTCGCGGATGTAGATGTCGCGCCCGGCGAGCTGCAGCGCGGTGTAGGGCTTCAGGCCCTCGACCGGCTGCGTGGTGCTGCGCTGGAAGAACAGCGGCACGATCTCGACCAGGCCGCCGAAGATGACGGCCAGCAGGATCAACACGATCATCAGGAAGTTGCTGGTCTCGATCTTTGCGTGACCGGCGGCAGGTGCATGGTTTGCCATGTCGTTTTCTCCTTGTCGGGTCAGGCGTGGGCGGCGACCAGCGGGATGCGGGCTTCAACCGCCTTGCCGCTCTTGACCGTCATGAACGTGTTCCATCCCATGATCAGCATGCCCGCCAGGTAGAGCAGGCCGCCGCCGAGACGGATCACGTAGAACGGGTAGGTGGCCTTGACGCTCTCGACGAAGCTGTAGACCAGCGTGCCGTCGGGGTTGACCGCGCGCCACATCAGGCCCTGCATCACCCCGGCGATCCACATCGCGGCGATGTAGAGCACGATGCCGATGGTGGCGATCCAGAAGTGCAGCTCGATCGCGCGGGTGCTGTACATCTTCTCGCGGCCGAACATGCGCGGGATCAGGTGGTACAGCGCGCCCATCGAGATCAGGCCCACCCAGCCCAGGGCACCGGAGTGCACGTGGCCGACGGTCCAGTCGGTGTAGTGGCTGAGCGCGTTGACGGTCTTGATCGACATCATCGGGCCCTCGAACGTGCTCATGCCGTAGAACGACAGCGAGACGATCAGGAACTTCAGGATGGGGTCGTCACGCAGCTTGTGCCAGGCACCCGACAGGGTCATGCTGCCGTTGATCATGCCGCCCCAGCTGGGAGCCAGCAGCACCAGCGAGAAGATCATGCCCACGCTCTGCGCCCAGTCGGGCAGCGCGGTGTAGTGCAGGTGGTGCGGACCCGCCCACATGTAGGTGAAGATCAGCGCCCAGAAGTGCACGATCGACAGCCGGTAGCTGTAGACCGGGCGCTCGGCCTGCTTCGGGATGTAGTAGTACATCATCCCGAGGAAGCCGGCGGTCAGGAAGAAGCCGACCGCGTTGTGGCCATACCACCACTGCACCATCGCGTCCTGCACGCCAGCGTAGGCCGAGTAGCTCTTCATGGTGCCGGCCGGAATCGCCGCGCTGTTGACCACGTGGAGCAGCGCCACCGCGAGGATGAACGCGCCGAAGAACCAGTTCGCCACGTAAATGTGGCGCACCTTGCGCCGCCCGACGGTGCCGAAGAAGACGATCGCGTAGGCGACCCACACCAGCGTGATCAGGATGTCGATCGGCCATTCGAGCTCGGCGTATTCCTTGCCCTGGGTGAACCCCAGCGGCAGCGAGACCGCCGCGGCGACGATCACCGCCTGCCAGCCCCAGAACACGAAGCGAGCCAACGCGGGTGCAAACAATGTTGTCTGGCACGTGCGCTGGACGACGTGGAACGAGGTGGCCATCAGCGCGCAACCACCGAAGGCAAAGATCACCGCATTGGTGTGCAGCGGCCGCAGGCGGCCGAAGCTGATCCAGGGGAGACCGAAGTTGAGCTCGGGCCAGGCGAGCTGGGCCGCGATGATCACCCCGACCAGCATGCCCACCACGCCCCACAGCACGGCTGCGAGCGAGAACCAGCGTACGGGATCGTCGTCGTACACCGCGACGGTTCGCGCATTTAGCGCATGACCAACACTCATGGGGAACTCCTCTGGCTATTGATACTCACAGTGGCCGATTTTTCCAGCGCCCGTCCGGATGCGGGTTGATCGGAATCAAGTGCGGCGCCCAACGGGGCGTCGCTGGACTCAAGAATCTGCGCGCCGACGGCGTCGATTTCCTCGAACTGACCGCCGTGCAGCGCCCAGGCGAACACGGCCAGGATGCCGAGCATCGCGACCACGGACATCGGCACCAGCAGGTAGAGCACATCCATTTCAGATCCTCAGTGCCGCAGCCGCAGCGCGTTGCAGACAACAAATAGCGAACTCGTCGCCATGCCAAGGCCGGCCGCCCAAGGTGGCAGCATGCCGGCCAGCGCGAGCGGAACGCACACCGCGTTGTAGGTGGCGGCCCAGGCGATGTTCTGGCGGATGACGCGGATGCAGCGTTGGGACATGCGGCGCAGTTCGACGACGTCGCCGATGCGATTCGCCAGCAGCACCGCGTCGGCGTGGCCGCGCGCGAGCAGCGCGCCTGCGCCCATCGCCAGCGACACGTCGGCTTGGGCCAATACCGGTGCGTCGTTGATGCCGTCGCCCAGCATGGCCACCGTCTCGCCGTCCGCCTGAGCCGCGCGAACCGCAGCCAGCTTGGCTTCCGGGGTGGCGCCCCCGACGGCCGAATCCAGGCCCAGCAGCGCAGCCATGCGATCGACCCGGCTTGGCGCGTCGCCCGACAGCAGCGTGACACGCAGGCCTTCGGCGCGCAGGTCTGCCAGGGCTGCCGCCACATCGGGGCGCACCGTCTCGTCGAAGCGCAGGCGGGCCATCGGTTGCCCGATCGGGCCGAACCAGGTTTCGAGTCCGGCGCTGTCGTCGGTGCTGGCACTGGGCCCCCCGACCCAGTGCGCGCTGCCCAGTCGCCAGCGCCGTCCTTGCGCATCCTGTCCCTCCACCCCAGCGCCCGGCTGCTCGCGCAGTGCGTGCCAGGTGGGTGTGTCTGCGGTCGAGGCCGATTGCGATTCGCACAACGCCTGAGCCAGCGGGTGTCGCGACCACGCGGCCAGCGATGCCGCCAGTTGCAGCAGCGTCGGCTCATCGATCAGGGCGGCGGCGGGCAGGCGCACGCAGCCGGTGTAGCGAGGACGGTCTTCGGTCAACGTGCCGGTCTTGTCGACGAACAGCCGCGTGCAGCCGGCCATGCCTTCCAGTGCCTCGAGCCGTCGCAGCAGCACGCCACGCCGCGCCAGGGCATTCGCCGCAGCCAGCAACGCCGACGGCGTCGCCAGAGACAGGGCGCACGGGCAGGTGACGATCAGCACAGACACCGCCACCCACAGCGCGCGGCTCGGGTCGATCACGCTCCACACCGCCGCCGCGCCGCCCGCGAGCAGCAGCACCGCCCACAGGAAGGGGGCTGCCCAGCGATCGGCCCAGCGGGCGCTCGACGGCCTTTGCGATTGGGCCTCGCGCATCAACGCGACGATGGCCTCGTGGCGGGTGTCGGCGCCGGTGCGCAGCACCTGGACCACCACCGGTGATTCGAGGTTCACGCTGCCGGCGACCACCTCGGCGCCGGGCGCCTTGTCCTGGGGCGACGATTCGCCACTCAGCAGGGCCTCGTCGGCGGAGGTGCGGCCTTCCAGCACGCAGCCGTCCGCCGGAAACGCCTCGCCCGCCGCGACACGCACGCGGTCGCCAACGCACAGCCGGGCGATGCCGATGGTTTCGGTGCGGCCGTCGGCGAGGAGGCGCGTGGCGATTTCCGGCAGCGCGCCGAGCGCGTTTTCGAAAGTTTCGGCGGCGCGGTGGCGCGCGCGCACCTCGAGCCACCGGCCGGCCAGCAGCAGCGCGACGAACATCGTCAGCGAGTCGAAGTAGACGGTGCTGCCGAACGGCCCGTGCGGGTCGAATGCGGCGCCGCTGCTCGCGATGAACGTGATCAGGATGCCGATCGACACCGGCACGTCCATGCCGATGTGGCGCAGGCGCAGGGCCTTCCAGGCGCCGGCGAAGAAAGGCCGGGCCGAAAACGCCATCACCGGCAGCGCCATCACCCAGCTGCCCCAGTTCAGCAGGCGCAGCAGATCAGGTTCGATGCCGCCGGGCCCGGCCACATAGGCCGGCGTTGCCAGCATCATGACTTGCATGGAGCAGAACGCCGCGACGAACAGCCGCCACAGCGCCTGGCGGGATTCGCTGCGACGCGATTCGCGCGCAGCGGCGGCGGTGTCGGGCAAGGCCTCGTAGCCGGCACGCTGCACCGCGTCGACCAGGGCCGAAGGCCGGGTGCGTGCCGGGTCCCAGCGCACCGAGGCGCGCATGGCCGCCGCGTTGACCGTGGCCTCGATCACGCCTTCGACCTCACGCAGCGCCTGTTCGATGGGCAATGCGCACGCGGCGCAGGTGATGCCCGACAACCTCAGCGACGACACGCCGATGCGTCGCTCGCCGCGATCGACGGCCCATCGCGTGAACAGCGCGGTCTGCTCCGGCTCGTCGAGCACGCGCGCAGCAGGCACCGTGGCGAGTGCGGAAAAAGGTGATTCGGGAAAGGATGTCGTGCTCATGGGCGCAGGACCTCGAACCGCTGTGCTGCGGGCTGACTCTGTCTCAACGCTTGGCGCTTTCGCGGCAAGCCGCACGCGCAGCGGCGTCTGTAAGCGCCTCGCAACGCGCTGCGGCATCGTTGACCCCGCCAGCCGTGGCGGGCTTCACGCCCTTCAGGTTGCGCTTCTCGGGCTTCGGCTGGACGGATGGCTGTTTGCGCAGCGGGATGACGATCTGCGGCGTCACTGCGTTCTCGGGCCGCAGTTCGCCCGGAGGCGATGCGTTCTCGTTCATTTCGGCCGGTGACATCAGCCGCGGGCCAGGCGTGACCACAGTCGGCGCCGATGCGCGTGCGGCGGGCGCCGCTGCACGTGTCTCTGCGGTGGCGACCGGGGCCGAAAAGGCCAGCGCCAGCGCGGCGGTCAGAGACAGGCAAGGAAGCTTCATCACGTATCCTTCATTGGCCGGGGCGGCATGGCAGCGGAATGGCCGCAAGCGCTCCAGACGGTCGGTGAGCAGGTGTAACACGATCAGCTTCCGCGAACCTTGCGCCGCGTCAAGCTGCGTGCGCCATCCCCACATTCCCTCGACGCGACCGCAGCAAGGCACACCGCATGACTCTGAATTCCACGATCGTGCCCGAAGCCGACGACGCGCCTGTGCACGAGCCGCGTCTGTGGCGCGACAACGGCTGGACCGCTCGCGTCATCAAGAACGAGGACGACGAGGGCTGGGCGGTGGCGATGATCAAGCAGGGCGAGGCCGAACCCGCGCTGGTCGGCCCCTGGACCATGGGACGCGACAAGAAGAACCCGAAGCCGCTCGACACGGCGGCCTTCAACACGCTGGTGAAGACCGCTGCCGAGGTGCTGCGCCGGCATGAGCAGCAGTTGCACGCGCAGCTGCACAAGAGCGTCGTCGTTCAGGCAACCACCGGGCGCCTCACCGTCACCCTCGACATCGTGCCCGACGAGGACGACCCGCACGCACTGCTGGCTGCGGTCGATGCCTTTGGCGAGTCGCTCGCGCAGGTGCGTGTGTCGGCTGGCTTCCGCCTGACGGCAGGCAGCGCGGGGGCATGGATCGAGGACGGCTTTCGAAAGCCGTCCTGACCGGAGACAGGCCGTCAGCCAGCCGCAGAGGCTTCGAGCTCGCGGGCGGTGAGCCACAGCCGCAGGTCGAACTCGAGCTGGTGATAGGCCGGTTCCATGTAAGTGCACAGCGCATAGAACGGTTTGTCGTGATCGCGCTCCTTCAGGTGCGCCAGCTCATGCACGACGATCATCTTCAGGAAAGAGCCGGGCGCTTCCTTGAACAGGCTCGCCACCCGGATCTCACGCTTGGACTTCAGCCGATTGCCCTGCACTCGCGACATGCTGGTGTGGGTGCCCAGCGCGTTGTGCAGCAACTGCAGGCGGTTGTCGTAGGCCACCTTGGCGACCGGCGGCGCGCTGCGCATGAAACGGGACTTCAGCTCCATCACGTAGTCGTACAGCGCCGGGTCGCTGCGCACGGCGTGCGCCTCGGGATAGCGCTGCCGAACGCTGTCGCCCAGGCGGCCCTGCGCGATCAGTTCGCTGACGCGGGCGAGCACGTCGGGTGCGTACCCCGCCAGGTACTTCAGACTCACGTGGCCTTCTCCACCGACGGGGCGGCCCGCTCCAGCACCAGCAGCAGGTTGTTGGCGGGCATCGGCACCCTTTCGCGAATTTGCAGCCCGACGGCCTGTGCCTGCTGCAGCACATCTGCCAGACGGCGCAGCCCCCAAGCCGCATCGCGGGCGCGCAGGTCGGCATCGAATGCGAGGTTGCTCGGCGCGGTGGGCACGGTGTCTTCCAGGTAGGGACCATAGAGCAACAGCACGCCGCTTGCCGTGAGGTGCTGCGCTGCAAGTCGCATCAACGCCGCACAGGTGTCCCATGGCGAGATGTGCAGCATGTTGGCGCAGTAGATGGCGTCGAACGGCGCGGGCATGTTGCCCTGCGACGCATCCCGCGCTGCGGCCAGCACGTCCAGATGCAGCGCAGGCCGGACGTTGGTCAATCCGCCGCACCATGCGTCGATCGAGGCCAGGGCCTGCGGCTCTGCGTCCGTGGGTTGCCAGTGCCAGCCGTGCAGGCCGACGGCGAAGTGCGCTGCGTGCTGTCCGGTGCCGCTGGCAATTTCCAGCGCCAGGCCCTTGCGAGGCAGCACGCGCCGCAACTCGGCCAGGATCTGCGCCTGGTTGCGCTCAGCGGCGGGGCTGTGCAGGCGGACATTTGGCTGGCTGGAGCGGTGGCTATTCATCTCCCTGACTGTAGTGAAGTGGAGCGCTTGTCGGCCGACGGCCACGCGTTCGATTCCCGGGACTCCCCATCGGGAGGCTTCGGAGCGTCGAAGTGAAAGGAATCGACATCCACGCCGACTCATGCGCGTGCGTCGACGGTGTTCGTGTGCTTGTGCAAACCCGTGCTCGCCTCACCGGCGCATCCAGGTCCCACAGTCTCTCAACTGTTCCATGACCAACATGACTTACCTTGATCCGGCAACCCGCCCGATGCCTGTCGTGGTGGGGCATGCCCCGCACAGCATCCTCGTGATCGAGGACGAGCGCGACATCGCCGAACTGATCGCGTTGCATCTGTCAGACCTGCCGGCCCACGTCACCTTGGCCAATGACGGCCCGGGCGGCCTGCAACTTGCGCTGCAGCAGGCGTGGGATGCCATCGTGCTCGACATTCGCCTTCCCGGTCTGAACGGACTGGACCTGTGCCGCAGGGTGCGGGCACAAACCTCCCATGTGCCGATCCTGATGCTCACCGCGCGCAGCGGGGAACTCGACCGCGTGCTGGGGCTCGAGCTGGGAGCCGACGACTACCTGACCAAGCCTTTCAGCGTGCCGGAACTGCAGGCACGAGTGAAGGCCTTGCTGCGCCGCTCGGCCGTGACGGCCGCACGCACCACCGAGGCGATGGCGCAGAAACCAACGCTCGTCGAGCAAGGCACCTTGACGGTCGACCGCGTGCAGCGGCGTGCCTGGCTTTCCGGCGTCGAGGTTGTGCTGACACCGCGCGAGTTCGATCTGCTGTGGCACTTCGTACAGCACCCCGGCCGGGTGTTCACTCGCACCGAGCTGCTCGCCGATGTCTGGGGGCACGGCCATGACGGGTACGACCACACCGTCAACAGCCACATCAATCGGCTGCGAAGCAAACTCGGTGACGAGCGCGCGGAGGCTGCATTCATTCACACGGTGTGGGGCGTCGGCTACCGCTTCGAGGTGGCGAAGTGAAGCCATCGCTCAAGCACGCACGGGGCGTTGCAATTTGGCGGCGGCTGCACGTGCGCGCGGCTCTCGTGGCCGGACCCCTCCTGCTGGGCCTGGGCCTGTTGATGTACTTCCTGCTGCAGCGCTACAGCGCGCAGACGGCGCTTGAAGCCGATCAGCGCATGAACCTGGGGCTGGCGCGCTACGTCGTCGAGCACCAGCCGCCGGGCTTGTTGACCATCGGTGGTCAGCCGGATCCAGGGCGCATGAAAGAGATCGCGCATCACGTGATGATGATCAACCCGGCCGTCGAGGTCTATCTGCTTGACGCCAATGGCCGGGTCCTGGCGCACGCGCTGGAAGGTTTGCAGGGGCCGGACCCGGTGGGTGCGCAGGTCGACATGGCGCCGATGCGCCGACTTTTGAGCTCCTCGAACGATGCCACCGTCCTCCTGCCGGTGCTGGGCACCGACCCGCGCGACCCGGCGCACGCCAACACCTTTTCGGCGTCGGCCATCTCGCCACCGGGCGGCAGCATGGGCTACCTCTACATCGTGCTCAACGGCAGCATGGCTCAGGGTGTCTCGGCCAGTCTGGCCAATTCCGGTGCACTGCGTGCGATGGCCATCGGTGCCACGCTGTCCACGCTGCTGGCGGCGGCAGTGCTTTGGCTCGCGTGGCAGCAACTGACCCGCCCGCTGCACCAGCTCACGGACGAGCTGAAGTCGTTCCGCGACGATGGCGGTGTGCCCGCGCAGAGCGAGTCTGGCGACGAAATCGGCGTGTTGCGCAAAGCGGTGCACGCGATGCAGCAACGCATTGCCCAGCAATTCCAGCGGCTCGAGGACAGCGACCGCCAGCGCCGGGAACTGGTGAGCAACATATCGCACGACCTGCGCACGCCCTTGTCCAGCATTCAGGGCTATGTCGAGACGGTGCTGCTGCGCGGCGAGGCGCTTGACGCGCCGACGCGCGCCACCCATCTGCGCACGGCGCTGCGCCATGTCGAGCTGCTGGGCAAGCGCATCGCTGATCTGTTCGAATTGTCCAAGCTCGATGCCGGCCAGGTCGAACCCAGGCAGGAAGTCTTTTGTCTGGCCGAGCTGCTGCAGGACGTGGTTCAAGCCTATCGGCTGGCCGCGCAGCAGCGGGGCGTGTTGCTCAGCCTGGCGGCCGGCAGCCACGTGCAGGCCAAGGTGCTTGCTGACATCGCGATGATCGAGCGCGTGCTGCAGAACCTGATCGACAACGCGCTGCGATACACCGCATCTGGCGGCACCGTGGTGCTGGCCATAGAGCACTGCGGCGCGTTCATGCAGATCAGCGTGAGTGACACCGGCTGCGGCATCGAGACGCGCCACCTGCCGCACATCTTCGAGCGTTACTGGCGAGCCACTGACGCCGTGGAGTCGGCCACATCGACAAGTTCAGGGCTGGGCTTGGCCATCGTGAAGCGGATCCTGGATCTGCACGGCACGGTGGTGCGCGTTCATTCAGAGCTCAGGCGTGGCACGCGCTTCGAGTTCCTGCTGCGTCAAGCAAACTGACCCGCACAACCGGGGCGGGGCGACTACGCTGGTTGCCTGCGATGCTGAGCCCCGACACCTCACTGCCGTTGCGCAGGGGTGTCGGAGCGGCACCTCAGTAAGGGGTCAGTTCGCGGCGAGGCCGTTGCTGCCTGCAGGCAAGCCGGGTGCGCTGCTGGCGGCTGTCAACGTGCCGTCATGGGCGATCGCAAAAGAGCTGATGCTGTTGCTGCCCGAATTCAGCACGAACAGGCCGCGACCGTCGGCCGAAATCGCTGCATCGATCGGGCCGGCACCGGACGTTGCAGCAATCCCTTGCGCCAGCTCGACCTTGCCGGACTTTTGCACGCTGTAGCGACTGATCGTGCCGCTGCCTGTGTTCGTCACATAGGCATGGCGACCACTGGGTGTCACCACCACCCAGCATGCGGCGGTCTGTGTCGTGCCGACGGTGGGGCTGATCAACATGGGCTTGGCAGACGCCCAATCTTCGAATCCATAAGACGACACCGCGCTGGCATTGGCCGCGCCGCCAAAGGCTTCTGAAACCAGCGCATGGCCGCGGCGGTCGAAGGCGAAGCCGAACGGAGTGGCGCCCGCCGATGCCGTCACCACCGGCGCGTCGATGCGGCCACTGTTGCGCACGCGGTAGCTGGTGAGTTTGTTGGTGGCTTTCTCGGTGACGAGCAGTACCTCGCCATCGGGGCTGAACCCGACCTGGGCTGCTCCTGTTCCGCCCGCCGCAGAAAGCGGCTGGGTGCTGCCCGCCAGCGGCTTCAGCGTGCCGGCGAGATTGCGAAAGCCTGTGACGTTGCCTGCGCCCTCGGCATTGAGCACGTAGACAACGCCATCATGCTCGGTCACGCTGATCGGCCGCTGGCCTCCGGAGTCCACGGTGGAGCGCAGTTCCAGGCCGTTGCGACGGACAACGAAAGTGGAGACGCTGTTGCTCAGCGAATTGACAACGAACAGGAAGCGGCCATTGCCACTGAGCGTCACGGCACCCTGGTTGCCCAGGCCGGTGCCTGTGCCTTGGCCTTGAGTCGCCAGTCGGGCCTGCAGGCTGAGCGCACCGTCACGAGGTGCTGCATAGACCAGCAATTCGTTGCCGGCCACCGCGTTGGTGCTGGTGAAGACTCGGCCGGCACGGTAGCCATCGTCATCGTCTTGGCCATGTGCCATTGCGGGCAGGCTGAGGCCGCTCAGGGCCAGGGTCAGGCCGAGAATCTTGAACGCATTGCGTCGGGTTTGGTTCATGGTGAGGCTCCGTTGAACGATTGATGGGGCTGCGTTGCCACTGCAACGCATCAACGAGTCTTGGGCCATGTCCCTGACATGTCCTCACGGAACCATCACGGTTTTCCTTCGGAATTCGACGCCTGCCTCGTTGGCTCCGACCGCAAGCGCCCAGGCGCAGCCGGCCCAGGAGATCGTGCACGTGCCCAGATGAGAGCCTGGCTGACCGGGGCGACGGTCGAGTTCTGCGCGCATTTGGCCCCAGAGGCATTGCAGGGCGGCGAATCGGCTCGATGTTTTCGGCGGCTACGCTGCAGCTACGTCAGAAGCAAAAAGGGTCAGGTGGAAAAGATGGCGTCGGGTTTGGCTTGTTCTTGCTGCTGATTGCCGCCGGTCTGTTTTGGATGGGGCGACCGATGCACTTCGTGAAGCTCAATACTGCGGCCGGCGAGGTAAAAGCGCTCAAGAGCAATCAGAAGGAATACGTTCTGAAGGTCGTCAACGCGCTGATTGACGCAATGGTCAGTCAGCACAAGTCAGCAAGCTGAGTGGACTCCAGAACTATGGATCGCTGGTGAGGGTTCGCTTGGCCGTGCTACGCTTTCCCGCATGAAAGCGCAGATCGTTGAAGAGCTGATCGACCTGAGCCCGGCTGAGAAGCGCGAGCTGGGCGAAGCCCTGATCGCCAGCGCCGATTCCGAGTCGTCGTCCGCCATCGTCACCGATGCGCAGCGCGCCGAGTTGCGCGCGCGGCTCGCTCACCACCGAGCCCATCCGGACGAACCCGGTGTCACCTTCCAGGAACTCAAGGCAAAGCTGCTGGCGTCGGCTGCATGAGCTTCACGCTCATCTTCAAGCCGCTGGCCGAAGCGGAAGTCGCGGAAGCGTTCGCGTGGTACTCCCAGCCGGACATCGGCATGGGCGGCGAGTTCCTCGATGAACTCGACCGGATTGAGCGCTTCATCCGCTTCAACCCCCTGCTCTATCCCCGCATCGATGAAGACATGCGACGCGCCAGCTTGCGACGCTTCCCGTACTCGCTGTTCTACGTGATCGACGATGACCAGGTGCAAGTGCTGTCGTGCTTCCACCAGAGTTGCGACCCGAAAAATAGAGGCGAGCTTCTCGGCCGGTGAAGGGATTGTTGAGTGGTCTCGGCCACTGACTATGCTTGCCCTACGTGGGCGGGTTGCAAAGGCGCGGAAAGCCGCCGGGGTGAGCTTTCAGTTCCGCGTATTCGCGCCAAGACGGCGAGTGATACGGGAGACCTTGGGCACTCACAGCGGCTTCTCGGGCACAAAAACCGCGACATGACCGAACACTACGGTCACGGGCCGACGCCGCACCCTCAACAAAGGCAAAGACTTGCCACGCAGCCTTCACATGAAGGGCGATCGGTATTACCACGTCACCAGCACCGCCCCCCGAAAGTGGACCGCGCTTGGCAAGGATCGAGCGCGGGCGCTTTTGGAATGGGCACGGATCGAAGGCAGCGAAGCGGACCCCAGCGTTCGAACATTCGATGTGATCGCGCTCAGGTACGAACGCGATGTCATCCCCGGCAAGGCGGCCCGAACCCAGAAAGACAACCTGATCGAGCTGGACCGACTGCGCGCCGTGTTCGGAAAGATGCTGATCGGCAACATCAAGCCGCACCACGTGCGCGGGTATCTCGACAAGCGCGGCGAGCAAGCAAAGGCGCGAGCGAACCGAGAAAAGGCTCTGCTGAGCCACCTGTTCAACAAGGCGAGGGAGTGGGGTTACACCGACGCGCCGAACCCGTGCCAAGGGGTTAAGGGGTTCAAGGAGTCAGGCCGCGACCGCTATGTAAGCGATGTGAACCGCCCCGGATTTTGAGGAGGCTCCAATCTTTGAGAGGATGGAGCGATGAACAAGTCGAGCAAGTTTTCACCCGAGGTCCGTGAGCGCTTCCTGACGCCTACGTCAGGAACTGGCCGGGCGGCCGCCAGTCCAACAGGCAGGTCCGGCACCGAACTTCAGCCGACCCTTGGAAGCCCCCTGCGGCCCCTATGCGCCCACCCCGGAAACGACAAAGCCCATCACGATGGACGGGCTTCGACGGGGATGACTGGTGGCCTGGGGCGGAATCGAACCACCGACACGCGGATTTTCAAGGGGCTGCGGAGCGTCCGGACGTACGGCTTCGGTCATGTTCTCGCGGACGCAGAGTAGCCCTGAGGTCGAGCCAGAACAGCTAACCCCGAGCATTCAGCTACGAAGTAGCTACGACTGGCGAGGCTTTTAAAGATGACGAACCCACCGTCCGAACAGGTGCGTTTCCTCGGGTCACCAGATCCGCTGGAGGAATTAGAGTTCAAGCACATCCTCAAAGGGCTCTGATGGCAACGGGAAAGAAAACACCGCGATCAAGAAAAGCCAAACCTGCCGAGCAATTGCAGTCCGCTGAACCTGTTGAATCCGCAAATACCAGCACAACTGAAAATGGCTCGGAAAATCCGATTGAGTTGGTGTTCGGATTTGTTGGGCCTACGGGTGTGGATTTAACGAAAGTTTGCGCATCTCTACAGTCTCAATTAAAAGCGGTTAACTACGAGACAAAAATTGTCAGGCTGAGTGAATTAATCGGGCCATATATTGGCAGGCAGCTAACCGCCAAAAATGAATACGAAAGAATCGAGCGGTTGATGACGGAGGGAACCGCTCTAAGGCGCGCTACAAATCAGGCCGACATAGTCGGAAGATTGGGCCTCGCTGAGATTAGGGATATTAGAAAGAAGTTGTTTGGAGATGAAAAAGCGCGTGCAACCAAGCGTGTAGCGTACATCGTCAGATCATTTAAGCGTCCTGAAGAGGTGTCGTTGTACAGGGACACCTACGGTAAGGCTTTCACTCTAATATCTGTATATTCTCCGCGGCAGGCGAGACAGAGTCATCTTACGAAATTGTTTCAAGGGTGTGAGACTGGGGACACGAAGAACCCGGAAGAGCTGGCCGTTCGGCTCATAACTAGAGATTATGAAGAGGACGGTGAGCTTGGCCAGAAAATGGGAAGAACGTTCCCTCTGGCCGATTTTTTCGTTAGCAGCGACTCAAGAAATCAATTAGATTCTCAAATGCGCCGGCTTGTGCGGCTAACGTTCGGAGATCCGTATATATCTCCATCGCGCGACGAACAGGGAATGTTCTTTGCTCAAGCTTCGGCGCTACGTTCATTGGATCTATCTCGCCAGGTTGGTGCGGCAATTATTAATTTGGACGGCGACATCCTCGCTACCGGATGCAATGAGGTTCCAAAATTTGGTGGCGGTTTGTACTGGGATGGCGATGAGGATCTAGCAAGAGATTTCGAACTGGGACGAGATTCCAACGCAACGATTAAGGCTGAGCTTGTCGAGGATGCCGTACACAGACTTCGAGAAAATGGATGGCTTTCACCTGGTTTGGCTTCGCGGAGCGCGGCGGACTTGGCGAAAATGACGTTGTATGGAACTAAAGATTTCTTTCGAGATTCTCGGCTTTTTGATGTAATAGAGTTCGGACGGGCGGTTCATGCAGAGATGGCGGCGATAACTCAAGCGGCAAAACTAGGAGTGCCACTGCAGCAGGCCAGGCTTTTTTGCACCACATTCCCTTGCCATATATGTGCGAGACACATCGTAGCTAGTGGAATATCAGAAGTTGTTTTTATAGAGCCATATGAAAAAAGTAGAACTAACGAACTATTTGGAGACTCTATAAGCGTAGAGCCGCACGAGCCGTCACCAAAGCGCGCGAACTTCCGTTCGTTTGTTGGTGTTGCGCCGCGAAGGTATATGGATTTCTTCGCGATGGACGGAGAGAGAAAGAATAAGAAAGGGGAGATCCTTGACGCGGACGCTATCGCGTCACGGCCGCGCATAAAAAGACTTGTCTTTACATATTTGTACATTGAAGAGAAGATGGTCGAAGAAACTGTCCGAGTTCCCCAGCAGGCCAGCATCGTAGGAGACACGCAATGAAGAATGAGTCAAAAACTGGGTTCCTTTCGCAATTCGAAACCTCGCGCCGAAGCGTAGAGGAGTGGCCTGAATGGATGCGTAAATCTGCTGCGGTAGCTACAGCATCGTTTCCCAAGAGTGGAACTGGCCCCACCAAGATCGCTCCCGCTGCGCAACGTCCTCAGCGAAGCCCTGCTCATACGGACTGACCGCACCTTTCCAGGGTGCGTTTCTGACTCGCTGTTTCGCACATATCCACGGCCCCCCGCCCGTGGCGCACGCCACGCAGGCGGGCGGGGGGCGGTGGGTATGTGTGCGTGTGCAGGCGGGTGCATGAAGTCCCCTTGCCTGATATCCTGACCGGATGCCCTCAGGAAAAAAAGCTAAGACTCAGCACCTCACACCGGATGAGGCGAAGCGGATGTCCGACGTTGTAGACAACGCCATTCGCAACTTCCACGGCGGTGCCGACGAGCTTGAGGGGGCGATTGGCATGTACATGATCGGTCGTCACGTTGGCTGGCGAGTTCTGGTGCTGATTCACAGCAAGAAGACCATCGCCAAGTACGAGGAGATCCTCGGCATCAAAGTCCGCGACGAGTTCCCGGATGAAGGCCCCGACGTCGACAGGTCCATCGGCTACAAGCTCGCCAAGAACCTCTCCAATTTCTGGAAAGCGGTGTCCGGCGAAGAGAAAATCGAGAACAAGCGCGTTTTCGACTAGGGGCTTTCAAATCCCTTGACAGGGCTTTGGAGTCCCCTATATATTGGGGGACATGGAATCCCCTTCTTTCCTTCAAGACTCTTTTGCGGCGTTGGTGTCGCCACCGACAACGCCAGGCGCGCTTGCCGTCCCAGTGGCCAGTGATGCGCCGAGGATCCATTGCAGCGGTGTGTGCGACGGCGAGCAGCGAGCGGCTTTGCCGCCGCGCCTCGACGGCACGGACGCCGCCGCAGAAGCCCCCCGTACAGTAACTACGGGGGGAAAGATCACAGCCGACGATGTCGGTATCCCTTGGTCCGGGATGAAAGGCATCGACAGCGATACCGGCGAGCAGGTGGACATCTGCCTTGGAAATCGTGGCGTCCAGATCGTGCGCCAGCTCAGCCCTGTTGCTTCGGCTTCACCGACTGCTGCCCAGATCGATGCCCTTGCCTTCTCCCTCGTTCCGCCTGCTGGCGAGTCGGTGCGGTGGGTGATGGAGCAGATGCGGCAGTTCCTGCCCATCGATCACCTCGAACAGCGCAACGGTTGCTTCGGGTTCAAGCAGTCGATTCGATTCGGGGATGGTGCCGGGCTGGTCGCCTGGGGTGGTGCCAGTCAGCGCGGGCGTGTGTACTTCAGCATTCAAGGCAAGGGATGCGCCTTGGTTCAAGCCTGGTCCGCGCTCGCCACCTGGCTGAGTACGCACCAGGCCAAGATGAAGCGCGCCGACGTTGCCTATGACGACTTCAAGGGCGAGACCGCCAGCATCGCCTGGGCCATCGAGCAGTACCGCAACGACGGCTTCAATGCCGGTGGTCGCAAGCCACGGCACCAGGTCTTCGGCGACTGGCTCTCCGGTGAGGGATCAGACAAGGGCCGCACGCTCGGGATCGGCAACCGGGCCAACGGCAAGTACTGCCGGATCTACGAGAAGGGCAAGCAGCTGGGCGACCCCACAAGCCCTTGGACGCGCGTTGAAGTCGAGTGGCACGGCAAGGACCGCCTGATCCCGTTCGAGCTGCTCACAGCGCCCGGGAAGTACCTTGCCGGTGCGTATCCCTGCCTGACACACCTTGACGTCGAGCAGGTGCGCATCAAGACGATTGCCAACAGCGCGACCATCTCCTTGAACGTCGCCGAGACGAACGGCAAGCAGCTGGCAGGCAAGCTGGTGAACCTGATGCTGCAGGTCTACGGGGGTGACGAGGGCGAGGTCATCAAGCGGCTTCGACGCGATGGCGTTCCGGCACGCATCGAGCCCTACAGCTACCACCTGGCCAAGTCACCCGAGCTGCTCGACCCGGATGCGCCGGGCAGCTTTGCCGACGTCGGGCTCGTTGATCAAAGGGGATCGCCGTGCCGACCCTAGACATCACCGAAGCGGCCCGGCTACTGAAGGTTCACCCAAAGACGCTTCAAGGGCTTGCGCGGGCAGGCTGCATACCGGCTTGCAAGATTGGCCGCGCCTGGGTCTTTGTCGAATCGATGCTGCTCGATCACCTCACAAAACTTTCGGCTGTTCGCGTCGCGTTAAGCGGCGAGGAGAATTTCCAATGCCCCTCTACCGGCGCAAAGATTCGCCCTTCTGGTGGATCAAGCTATCGCCCATCGCTGGCGAATCGAGACCTCTACAGCAAAGCACTGGGACTACCGACAAGCGCCAGGCGCAGCAGGTCCATGATCGCCTCGCAGCCTCCAGATGGGAGCAAGACCGACTCGGCGTGAAGCCTCGCCACACGTGGGAGGAGGCGGTCCTACGATGGCTCCTCGAGTCAAAGCACAAGGCAACCCATGCGGACGACAAGGCAAAGCTGCGCTGGCTCGATAGCTACCTGGGCGGCAAGTACCTCGATGAGATCGACCGCACGCTGATCGACAACATCAAGTTCGCTCGGGAAAAAATCGCCAGTTCGGGCACAACGAATCGCTACCTCGCCTTGATCCGCTCCATCCTTCGGCGGGCGTGCGATGAATGGGAGTGGATCGAGCGCGTGCCCAAGTTCAAACTCTTCAGGGAGGCCGAAGGGCGCATTCGGTCACTCACCCGCGCAGAGTTCGAAAGACTCATCTCCGAGCTACCGGAGCACCTGGCCGACATGGCGATATTCGCCGTAGCTTCAGGGCTGCGCCAGGCCAACGTAAAGGGCCTCCAATGGCAGTGCGTCGACCTTGACTTGCGCCACGCCTGGATCCCAGGGAGCCAGCACAAGAATGGACAGCCCCACTCGGTGCCGCTCAACGAGATGGCACTGACGGCGCTTCGCAAGCAGATCGGCAAGCATCCCCTCTACGTGTTCACCTACAAGGGTGAACCGGTTTCCAACGTCAACACGAAAGCGTGGAACGCGGCATTGGCAAGAGCAGGAATCGAAAACTTCAAGTGGCACGACCTGCGCCATACCTTCGCCACCTGGCATCGCCAAGCCGGGACGCCTACGCATGAGCTTCAACGGCTCGGAGGCTGGAAAACCGGTGCCATGGTCGAGCGCTACGCTCACGTGGCACCCGAAGCGCTCCAGGGGGCCGCCAATCGGCTCGATGCGATAGCTGGTTACGTTGCCGCTACGCCCAAAGAAAAAGGAGCTAGCGAATAAATCGCTAACTCCTTGATCTAACTGGTGGCCTGGGGCGGAATCGAACCACCGACACGCGGATTTTCAATCCGCTGCTCTACCAACTGAGCTACCAGGCCAAGCCCATAACTATATCAGCGCCGCGACCGCCTGCCTTCACATGCCGCCGCGCTTGCTGCGAGAGAGGTCGACGCCGAGCTGCTTGAGCTTGCGGTACAGGTGAGTTCGCTCAAGCCCGGTCTTTTCGGCCACGCGGGTCATGCTGCCGTTCTCCTGAGCCAGGTGAAACTCGAAATAACTTTTCTCGAACGCGTCGCGTGCCTCGCGTAAAGGGCGGTCGAGATCGAAGCTCTGCTCCGGTTGCGGTCCGGCAATCATCGACACGCTGGTCATGGCCACGTGGCCGGAATGGGTCGTAACCGAAATATGCGCGTCGCCACGCAACGCCGTCACATTCATCGATGTGCGAGCGGCCGCAGGCTTGGCCAGACCCTGCTCGACTGCGCGCAGCAGTTTTTGCAGCGTGATTGGTTTTTCAAGGAAGGCCACCGCGCCGTTCTTGGTCGCTTCGACGGCGGTATCGATCGTGCCGTGACCGCTCATCATGATGACCGGCATCGTTAACAGGGCGCTGGAATTCCATTCCTTGAGCAACGTGATGCCATCCACATC
Organism: Burkholderiaceae bacterium; assembly: GCA_030654805.1. Taxonomy (GTDB): domain Bacteria; phylum Pseudomonadota; class Gammaproteobacteria; order Burkholderiales; family Burkholderiaceae_C; genus PBB1. The sequence goes on along the minus strand of JAURWR010000056.1, from coordinate 27,421 downwards.
GGGCATCCAGATGTCGAGCAGCACGAGATCCGGTCGATTGCGTTCACGCGCTGCTCGTGCTTGCGCGGCGTTCTCCGCGAGCTCGATGGAGTGACCTTCGTCGGTCAATATCTCTGACAACAGCGCCCGGATGCCGAGCTCGTCGTCAACAACAAGAATGGTGGCCATGAACTCTCAGTGTGCGGGGGCGGTATCGATCGCCGCTGCCGCAGTGTGCGCGTCTCCCGGCGCGAATTTGGAAAATGATAACGAAACTTGGGCCCCGTGAATCGCATCCTCAGCCGTGGCGTCGTCTCCGTCGTTCGAAACGAGGTTGCTGAGGCGCACTCGGGCACCGTGTTCGTCGGCGATTTTCTTGACGACGGCCAGGCCAAGGCCGGTGCCTTTCGACTTGGTGGTGACGTAGGGTTCGAACGCCCGTTTGAGCACCTTGTCGGGGAAGCCTGCGCCATTGTCGATGACGTGCATCCGCACGACACGCACCGCTCCTTGGTCGGTGCGCCCGGCTTCGGTTTTCACCCGTACCTGGGGCGGCGAGTGCGGATTAGTCGGATCGGTTGCAGCGTCGAGGGCGTTCTGTACCAGGTTGTGGATGACCTGTCGCAACTGGGTCGGGTCGCCAATGATCAGTGGCAGGTCGCCCGCCGGCACAAAGCCCAGTGTGCCGGCCTCCTGCGCGGTGGCGTACAGCGTGAGCACCTCGTTGACCAGGGCGTTGAGGTCGAGCGGCTTGAGCTGTGCTGCTGGAAGCCGAGCGTAGTCGCGGAACTCGTTGACCAGCGTCTTCATCGCCTGCACCTGGGTCACGATGGTGCCGACCGAGCGCACCAGCATCGCCTGGTCGGCTCCTTCGAGCTTGGCCGACAGCTTGTGCTGCAGTCTTTCGGCCGACAGCTGGATCGGCGTTAGCGGGTTCTTGATCTCGTGGGCCAACCGTCGCGCGACCTCGCTCCAGGCCTCGATGCGCTGCGCGGAAACGACCTCTGTGATGTCGTCGAACACCATCAGGCGCGCACCCTGCGGCATCGCTGCGCCGCGTACCAACAGCGTCAGCGAGTCGCGGTTGGGGCCGGTCTGCAGTTCGAAGGCCTCTTGCCAGTGGCCGCGCTCGCCGGCTTCGAGGCTGTCTGCGTGCAGCTCGAAGCGCTGCCATACCGACTCGGCAAATCCTTCCAGCCCTGCCACCTCGTCGAGTCGGCGGCCCCGGTAGGCCGACAGTGGCAGCTTCAGGATGCGCGTGGCGCCCGGGTTCACGGTGTCGATGTGGCCGTTGCGGTCGAACACGATCACGCCGGCGGTCAAGTTGTCGAGGATGGTCTGCAGGTTGGCGCGCGCGCCCTCGACCTGCGACACGCTGCGCTGCACCAGCGACCGCGCTTCGGAGAGTTGTTCGGTCATGTCGGCGAATGAGCGGGTCAGGCCGCCCAGTTCGTCGCGTGAGTCGAACACCTGCTTGACGCCCAGGTCGCCCTTGGCCACCTGCCGCACGCCTTCGGCAAGCAGCAGCAGCGGCCGCGCCAGCTGGTTCGACAGCGTTACCGCGAGCAGCAGCGCTCCGACCACCGCGAGGATCAGCGTCAGGGTCAGCGTGCCGATGTACATCTTGCGCAGCCCCTCGCGTGCCAGCGATCGCTGCTGGTACTCGCGGTAGGCAGCTTGCACTGCCAGCGCGTTGGTGGCCAGCGCTGCCGGCAACAGCGTGGTGACCAACAGATAGCGCTCCTGCGAGGCCAGCGTGAGGTCAACGCTGGGCAGGAAGGCCAGCGCACGGATGCGTGCCGGCCCGCCGCTCGGCACACCGGCGGCGGAGCCCGAGCCGTCATCGTCCAGGCCTTCGAGCTGTGCCGCAACGCGGCCGTTGTGTGCACTGCGCAGCAGCGACAACGAGGGTCGATCTGGCATCTGGAACGCAGCAGATCGATTGGCGGCCAGCAGCACCTGACCGATGCCGTTGACGATCGCCACGTCTTGTGCGGCCAGCTGTTCGCGCAGCCGTTCCAGTGCCAACGGCTGCACCTCGCCGCCGCGTTCCTCTCCCAGGCGCTCGGCGGCAAATTGGGTCTTGTTGGCCAGCTCGTTGACCTGCGCGTCAAGGGTGCCGCGACCGAGCGCCAGGCCGGCGTCGAGGGCGCCCTCGACCTTGACGTCGAACCAGCTCTCGATGCCGCGTGACACGAACTGGTAGCTGACGGTGTAGATCAGCACGCCCGGCAGCACGCCGACCAGCGCAAAGATGGCGGCCAGTTTGAGCAGCAGCCGGCTGCCGAACTTGCCGCGCTGCACCCGCACGAACAAGCGCACTGCGGCGATGCCGATGACCAGCAGCAGCAGGCCGGCGACCACCATGTTGACCCAGAACAACCACGTGTAGTGGCGCTCGTAGAACGTGCGGTTGTTGGTGGCAATCGACAACAGGAAGGTCAGAACCAGGCCGGCGCCGGTGGCGGCCACCAGCGAAACGATCCACGCCCAGCGGTTGGCCTTGGTCATCAGAGGCGCCTGGGCTCGGTGCGCGGTCCCGTCCGGTGAGAGGGTGCGAGTGCGAAGCTCGACGTGCTCATTCGATCACCCTAGGGTGCGGTGACACGCTGGGTCTTTTCGAGCTGCAGGGTCCAGTCGGGCTGACCGCCGATGCCGATCTGCATCGGCCGCGGCAACAAGGTGGTGTCGAGCTTGTAGCTGAACTCCACGTAGTACGGCTCGCCGTCCTCGACCTGGGCTGGCTCGGCGAGTTTCCAGCGGCTCATGCGACGCACCGAGGCGACGGCATCGGCGACGCTGTCGAAACTTTGATTCAATCCGCCAAAGCTCACCCGGTAGGCGCGGGTCAGCGGTTGGTAGGCGAGGCGCCAGGTTCGGGTCACACGATTGACCCGCTGGTCGCGCCAGTACCAGCGCTCCCGAAACAGCGAGGCGTCGGCGACGAAGTACAGCGGCACGCCCTTGAGCAACGCATCTTCCACGCTGTGCGGCAGGTCGAACCGAACGGCGAAGTCGAGCAGCAGGCCATCGTCGCTGCGAGTCACCGCGAACTGGGTCAGCTCGGGTCCCTGTGTCTCTGCCCGTATCGACACCGATCCGACACTCAGTACCAGGGCCAGCAGGCACGCCGCCCACGACGACATCCACCGGGCGAACAACGCACCGGGCCTCGAGGGGCAGCAATCCGTCGCGCAGAGGTGCACAGGGGGCTCAGATTCGGGTTTTTTGCAGCAGGGCGTAGAAAAAGCCGTCGGCCCAGGCGCCAGCCCCGGGGTTTTCAGCAGGTGATTGATTGTCGGGCAGCGGCAGCAGGTGGCCCGGAGATGGGGGGTCGACGACCCGACTTGCGTCGGCCTGGCGTTGCAAAAAAGCATCGATCTGGTCCTGCCCCTCGGCCTTGAAGACCGAACAGGTGCAGTACAGCAGCCGCCCGCCCGGGACCAGCAGCGGCCACAGCGCATCGAGCAGCCGGGCTTGCGTGGCCGCCAGCGCCGGTACGTCACTCGGTCGCCTCAGCCAGCGCACGTCGGGATGGCGGCGCACGATGCCCGAGGCGGTGCACGGTGCATCGAGCAAGATCGCGTCGAACGGTCGGCCATCCCACCAAGTCTCGGGCTGGCTGGCATCGCCCGTCTGCATCCGGGCGTGCAGCCCCAGGCGGGACAGCGTTTCGCCGACGCGCGACAGGCGCTCTGCATCGTGGTCGAGCGCCAGCACGTCGAGGTCGGCCAGTTCCAGCAAGTGAGCCGTCTTGCCCCCTGGCGCGGCGCAGGCGTCGAGCACGCGGGCACCCGGCGGCAACGCGGCTCCGGCCAGCAGCAGTCGCGCGGCCAGCTGAGCCGCCGCATCCTGCACCGACACATCGCCGTCGGAGAAGCCCGGGAGGCGACTCACCGGGCATGGCGTGTTGAGAACCACGCCCTGGGTGCCGACAGGCCGGCCTGGCAGGCCTGCGACGCTCAGCCGAGCCAGGTAGGTGGACACGCTCCCGCGCCGGGTGTTGACGCGCAGGGTCATCGGCGGGTGGCGGTCGTTCGCGCACAGCAAGGCCTGCCAGTGTTCCGGCCAGTCGGCCTGCAGCCGTTCCACCCACCAGTCGGGGTGGTTGTATTGCCCCGACACCGTGCGCCGTGCTGCTTCGAGCACGGTGGGTTGCTCGCGCAGAAAACGTCGAAGCACGGCGTTGACGAACGCGGCGCTTGCCGCGTGGCGCCGGCGTGCGGCGGTGACTGCATGGTCGACCAGCGTGTGATCCGCGTACGGGGCTTCGCCATCGGGCCACGCCAGTGCCAGTGCGCTCAGCAGCAGCGCATCGACGCCCTTCGGCGGCGCCTTGGGCACCAGGAAATTCCGCGCGGCCAGCGCCTGTCCGAGGCGTCGCAGCACGTGGCAGCTGAGGGCATGGACGCCCGGCCGTACCTCGGCCGGACAGCGCGCCAGGGCGCCGGTCAACGACCGGCCCGAGCGCACAGACTCGATGGCATCGGCGGTGTGGTCGAGCAGCCGGGCAAGCGTCGGCTTGTCGGCGGTCGTGCCTGGAGCGGTGGTGTGGGCGGGGCTTTTCACCGCGCGGAGTCTACGAGCTTGGTCGGGCTTGCGTTTCGTGCGGGCATCGCATCCCGCGCCTCACGCGGCGCCCGAGCTGGGTTACCCTCGATTGCATGAAGCAAGGAACGCCGACCATGCCTGCCAAATCCAGCCCTGCGATCTTCAAGAGCGAAGAGCAACTGGCGCGCCTGAGCGCGTCCGAGCGCATCCGTTACCGGCTGGTCGGCGCCGACTGCCGCTACCACGCCAACGACAACATCTCGGCCTTCATCGAGGGCGGCGAGATGGAGGAACTTCAGGTCGAAGTGGAGGCCAAGATGCAGGAGGTTCTGCAGGCGCTGGTGATCGACACCGAGAGCGATCACAACACCCACGACACCGCCAAGCGCGTGGCGAAGATGTTCCTGACCGAGGTGTTTGCGGGCCGCTACACGCCGATGCCGGCGGTGACCGAGTTCCCTAATTTTTCACGCCTCAACGAGCTGATGATCGTTGGCCCGATCACCGTACGCAGCGCGTGCTCGCACCACTTATGTCCGATCATGGGCCGGGTCTGGATCGGCATCCTGCCCAACGAGCATTCCAACCTGATCGGCCTGTCGAAGTACGCGCGCATCTGCGACTGGATCATGAGCCGCCCGCAGATCCAGGAAGAGGCGGTGACGATGCTGGCCAACGAGTTGCAGGACCGGGTCAAGCCCGATGGCCTGGCCCTCGTGATGGAAGCCGATCACTTCTGCATGCACTGGCGCGGTGTCAAGGACACCGACGCCAAGATGATCAACAGCGTGATGCGGGGTTCGTTCCTGAAGGACGCCAACCTGCGGCGCGAGTTCCTGTCTCTCCTCGACAAGAAGGGCAGTTGAAATGATCTACCCCATGCCGCTCAGGAGAGACCCATGCTCGTGCGATTGATGTACGCCAGCCGCGCTGCCGACTCGGTGAACCAGAACGAGCTGGTCGCCATCCTGAAGAAGTCGAAGGCCAACAACGCCGAAGTCGGCGTGACCGGTGTGCTGTGCTTTTCGACCGGCATCTTCCTGCAGGTGCTCGAGGGTGGTCGCTCGCAGGTCAGCGCGCTGTACAACAGGATCGCCAACGACAAGCGGCACCACGACGTGGTGCTGCTCAGTTACGAAGAGGTCGATGAGCGCCGTTTTGCGGGCTGGTCGATGGGCCGAGCCAACCTGTCGCGCCTGAACCCGGCGCTGGTGATGAAGTACTCGGAATCTGCGCTGCTCAACCCGTATGCGGTGTCGGGCAAGATGTCGATGGCCCTGTTCAACGAACTGGTGGCCTCGGCCGCGATCATCTGTGAAAGCTGAGCGGGAACGGGCCCTCGCCTGCTGGGCTCAACCCAGGCTGTCGGCCCAGATCGTTCTCGCCCAGTTCCACGCATAGCGGCCTTCCAGTGCGTTTGGTCCGGCCGAGAGCCCCCCGGAGCCGGCGACCGTCTTGAAGGTCTTCTCGGAGGCGACGTACTCGTGCACGCTGGCGACGTGCACCACCGTCTTGTCATCGACGAAGCTGTAGCAGGTGTTGGTCAGCATCGGCGCCGGGTTGATTTCCCAACCGGCCAGCTCGGCCACGATCGCCGCTGCTGCTACCTTGGCGTGGCTGTTCGCCATGTGCGCGCTCTTCGGCATCAGGGGCGCAAGCTGGATCGAATCGCCCAGCACATGGATGTCCTTCGCAACCGTCGACTCGAAGTTCAGGTAGTGGACCCCGCACCAGCGCGCGTTGCTGTTGGCGAGGCCGGTCTGCACCGCGATCGCGCCGGCGCGCATCGGCGGCAGCACGTTGAGCACATGGGCCTGCACGTCGTCCTGCACCTCGAACTTGACGGTGTGGATGTCGCTGGCGGCGCCGGCATCGACGGCCACTGCCTTGTGCTGCGGCCGGTACTCGACGATGCCCGGGTACTGCTCGGACCACACCTTCTTGAACAGCGCGGCCTTCGAGGTCACGTCGGCGTTGGCGTCGAGCACCAGCACCTTCGATTTCGGCTTCGCGGCCTGGAAGTAGCTGGCGACCTGGCAGGCGCGCTCGTACGGCCCGGGCGGGCAGCGGTACGGTGCCTCGGGGATCGTCAGCGCGTAGACGCCACCGTCGGGCATCGCTTCGAGCTGCCGGCGCAACGCGGTCGTTTCCGGCCCGGCCTTCCAGGCCTGTAGAACCCGGCCGCTGGCATGCGCAGCTTTCAGTCCGGCCACGCTGTCCCACATCAGTTCGATACCGGGCGACAGCACCAGCTTGTCGTAGCGGATGCTCGACCCCGAACTCAGCACCGCGATCTTCCGGCTCGCGTCGATGCCGGCGACGGTGTCCTGAACGACGGTGATGCCGTGCGCCCGGCTCAGGTTCGCATACGACACGGTGAGGTCACCGAGCTGCTTGCTGCCGCCGATCACCAGGTTTGACAGTGGGCACGACACGAACGCCGCTTCGGGTTCGATCAGCACCACATCGATCTTTTGTTCGGAGAACAGCCGCAGGTACTTGGCGGCCGTCGCACCGCCGTAGCCGCCGCCGACCACCAGCACGCGGGTCTTGGCGGGAATCGCTCCCGGGCCGCTCGCGCAGCCGACCAGGCCCAGCGAGCCCATCGCGCTGGCGGCAGAGGCCAGCTTCAGAAGACTGCGGCGGTGTGGATTCACGCTCATCACGCGGCACTCACTTCTTCTGCGCGGCGAAATAGGCCGCGATCTGTTCGATCTGTGCGTCTGAATAGCCTTTCGCGATCTGGTGCATCACCGTGGCCGGACGGGCGCCGCTCTTGAAGGCTTTCATCTGATCGGCCGTGTAGCTGGCCGGCATGCCGGCCAGCCCGGGGACCGAGGCATCCTCGACCGCGTGGCCACCGGTGCCGTGGCAATTCGCGCAGGTGGCGGCCAGGCTGCTCGCGCGCAGCGATGGCGAGTCCTGCGCCTGGGCCGCAGCGACTGCAGCCATCGATATCAATCCGCCGCCCACCCACTGCCAGCTGTTCGACATCGCTCCACTCCAGCCATCGAAGACGCTGCACTGTAGGGCATCCCCGGGCGTCAAATCGGGCCCGAATCGAATGTGCTCATGCGTACCGCTGTGTGTCCCAGTTCAGTTCGGCATGGCGCCGCGCCAGCTCAGGCGGCAAGGGCGAATCGAGCAGACCGGCGACCAGTCGCAGCGCGTCGGCCGCTGTGGGCGACAGCCCAACGCGCGGCCCGACCTGGCCGGCCGCATCGACCCAGGCTCGCACCAGCACGGGCCGCAGCATCCACGGCAGGGTCTGGACCACGAGCAATGCGTGCGCCAGCGCGTCGCCGTCGGGCCAGACCGGGCCGGCCGAGGGCGCCTCTGGCAGCAGGCGACCCAGCACGACGGCGTACCAGGCGGATCCGCCGCCGTCAGCCCCACTCTCGACGCCTGGGACCAGGCGGGACAGGTGCGCGGTCACCTTCGCGATCTGCTCGCGCATCGGCTTTGACAAGCCGGCCAGGTCGTTGCTTGCTGCGGGCAAGTCGGCCGCTGGCGGGCGCTCGCCGAGCCGACGTCGCATCGCGAGCCACAGCAGCCGGTCGATCGGCGGCATGGGCGAGCGCGCCGCCATCACGCGCCGCGTGGCCTGCAGCAGCGCCCGGCGGTCGTCCTTGGACCCCGCGCGCACGCGCTGAAGCATCGCTTCGAGACAAGGCAGGCGCGACGCAGCGCACAGCAGGGCGATATCGGCGTCGATCGCCTCGGCGCTGGGCGTGTCCTTCGTTTCCGTGGACCAGACGGCGCGCACTGCTGGCAAGGTGGGCGAGCCGGTCTGCCATTGCGCAATGAGCGAGAGCACCGCAACGCTCAGACTGGCCGCGCCGTGGGTGCGCGACAGCCGCGCGAGCGCGTCGTGCTCTTCGACCGAAGGGGCGGGCGTCAAAGCGTCCCTGCGGCCTGGAAGCCAAAGACGCTGGCCACCAGCCGCGTCGGGATCTGACGGATCGCGTCGTTGTAGGTCTGCGCGGCCACATTGAACTGTGCCCGTGCGAAGGCCAGCGTGTTGTCGGCAGCCGCGAGTTGGTCGGAGTTCACCTCGATTTCGAGACCGCTGAGGCGCTCCTGCCGGGCCGGCAACTCGGCCTGCAAGCGTGCGCGTGTCGAGGACAAGGTCTCTTCGGCCAGGCGCAGGCTGGTTGCGGCGCTGCGCGCGCTGGGTTTGGCGCGCAGGCTGTCGCACGAGGACTGCAACTGGCCGCAGGCGGCGAGCAGGGCGTCATGCAGGGCCGGTGCCTGGTCGAGTAATTCGCGCAGGCCCTCGGCCCACTGCAACAGCAGCGCGTGACGGTGCTGAAGCTGCGCATCGACGGGGGTGAACGCCTTGGAGATGCCGTCACGCAAGGCCATCAGTCGGTTGTAGGCGCCGACCGCCCAGAACATCAGCACCGCGCAGCCCACCAGCGTGGCGATCTGCGTGCCGTTCATGCAGGAGGCCTGGGAACGTGCACGGCGCACCGCATCAAGTGCGAACCTCGCCCTGCCCCAGAACGATCCACTTCAGCGAGGTCAGACCTTCCAGCCCCACCGGCCCGCGCGCGTGCAGCTTGTCGGTGCTGATGCCGATCTCGGCACCGAGGCCGTACTCGAAGCCGTCGGCGAAGCGCGTGCTGGCGTTGACCATCACGCTCGACGAATCGACCTCGCGCAGGAAGCGCATCGCGCTCGGGTGGTGCTCGGTCAGGATCGCGTCGGTGTGGTGCGAGCTGTAGCGGTTGATGTGGGCGATGGCCGCATCGAGGTCGGCCACCACCGCGATGCTGATGATCGGTGCCAGGTACTCCTCGAACCAGTCCTGCTCGGTCGCCGGCACCCGGCGCGCGCCCGGCACGTGCGACAACAGCGCGAGGCTGGCCGCATCGCCGCGCATCTCGACGCCCTTGGCGGCGAACACCGCGCCGATGCGTGGCAAGAATTCAGCGGCGATCGCCGCATGCACCAGCAGTGACTCGGCCGCATTGCACGGGCTGTACTTTTGCGTCTTCGCGTTGTCGGTGACCTTCAGGGCCAATGCGATGTCGGCGCTGGCGTCGACATACACATGGCAGTTGCCGTCGAGGTGCTTGATGACCGGCACCTTGGATTCGCGCGAGATGCGCTCGATCAGCCCCTTGCCGCCGCGCGGGATGATCACGTCGACCGATTCGGGCGAGGTGATCAGGTGACCCACCGCGGCGCGGTCGGTCGTCTCGACGAGCTGAACCGCATCGCGCGGCAGACCTGCTTCAGCCAGTGCGGCCTGCACGAGTTTCCACAGCGCCAAGTTTGAATGGATCGCCTCCGAGCCGCCGCGCAGGATGCAGGCGTTGCCGCTCTTGATCGCCAGCGACGCCGCCTCGATCGTCACGTTCGGCCGGCTCTCGTAGATCATGCCGAAGACGCCCAGCGGCACCCGCATCTGGCCCACCGAAATGCCACTCGGCCGCTGCCGCAGGTGCGTGATCTCGCCGATCGGATCGGGCATCGCCGCGATCTGCTCGCAGCCTTCGGCCACCGTCTCGATGATCTTCGGCGTCAGCTTCAGGCGATCGAGCAGTGGTCCGGCGGTGCCTGCTGCGGTTGCGGCGTCCAGGTCGAGCGCATTGGCACGAACCAGCGCATCGACATCGGCGCGCAGCAGCCGGGCGAGCGCGATCAGCGCGCGATTCTTGGCGGCGGTTGGTGCCGCCGCCATGTGCGCGCTGGCGGCGCGGGCGGAAGCGCCCATGCGGGCGATCACGGCTTGCAGGTCGGGTGCGTTCATGGCGTGGATTGTCCCAAATTCGCTGCACCTCGACCGTGTTTAACGACGGTCTTCATGCAACCTCCCGCGCGGTGCTGCCGATGGCGTCGGGTGAGCGGCTTCGTTCATGTCCCCCGGTGTCGGCCTGCGGCCGTCACCTCCGCCTTTACTTCACTGCGCCGGTCGCCCGACGCCATCGGCAGCCGGTACTACTGTCGCATGCGAAGGCATTCAATCCCCGACAGCCTCTGTGGTGGCAGGAGCGCTGCACCGGGGCACTGTGTGGAGTGAAGTAGAGGGGAGGGCCGGTCTTTTCCGGCCCGGGGGACATGAACGCAACACAGTGCCCCGGTGCAGCCCTCACGCGCCGAACTCGGATGAGTTGACACGTTCAAGCGCGACCTGGCATCACTGCGTCGCAGCGTCCTTCCACCCTCCGCCCAGCACCTTGTACAGCGTGACGCGGTTCTGCCGTTCGGCCGCCTGCGCCTGCACCACCGCCTGCTGCGCGGTGAACAGCGAGCGCTGCGCATCGAGCACGTCGAGGTAGCTCGACGCGCCGTTGCGGTAGCGCAGATCGGCCAGCTTCGTGCGTGTTTCCTCGGCGCGGGCCTGCGCCTGCTGCGCCCGAAGTTGGTCGCCCAGCGTCGCGCGGCCGGCCAGTGCATCGGCGACCTCGCGGAACGCGCTTTGCACCGCCTTCTCGTACTGCGCGACGGCGATGTCGCGGTTGACCTGCGCCGCGTCGAGGTTGGCCTGGTTGCGGCCCGCATCGAAGATCGGCAGCACCAGTTGCGGCGCGAAGCTCCACGCCAGCGTGCCGCCCTTGAACAGGTCCGACAGCTCGGTGCTCGCGATGCCGACGCTGGTGCTCAGCGTGATGCGCGGGAAGAACGCCGCGCGCGCCGCACCGATGTTGGCGTTGGCCGCGATCAGTTGCTGCTCGGCCTGCCGGATGTCGGGTCGGCGGTTCAGCAGCTCCGACGGCAGGCCGGCCGGCAGGTCGGCCAGCACGGTCTGGGCGAGCTCGGTGCTGTCCGACGGCGCGGACAGCAGCGGCACCGTCGAACTCGACATCGCTGTCGTTGCGGCTGCGGGTACGGCCACCGGTGTCACCGGCGGCAGCGCATCGGCCGGTACCGGCTGGCCGAGCAGCAGCGCCAGCGCGTTCTCATCCAGTGCCCGCTGACGTGTCTGCTGCGCCAGCGCGACGCGCGCACCTTCGAGCAGCGACTCGGCCTGCCGCACATCGAGTTCGGAAGACGCACCGTGGTCGAACTTCAGTTGCGTCAGCTTCATCGACTCTTCGCGCGAGGTCAGCGTGCGGCGGGTCACCGCCAGCAGTTCGCCGTCGGCGAGCAGGCCGAGCCAGGCGTTGGCGACCGACGCGACCAGGCTGATCTGCACCGTCTTGCGCGCTTCCTCGGTGCCCGCGAATTGCGCCAGCTGGGCGGCGCTCAGGCTGCGCACGCGGCCGAAGAAATCGAACTCGTACGAGGTGATCGACAGCCCTGCCGTGTAGGTGCTGCTGATGCTGCTGCCGGAGCCGTTGTCGCCGACCTTCGGCTGGCGCGATCCGGTGATGCCACCGTTGACGGTGGGGAACTCGTCGGCGCGCCGCACCTGGTACTGCGCGCGGGCCTGCTCGATGTTCAGCACCGCGACCCGCAGGTCGCGGTTGTTGTTCAACGCGGTCTCGATGAGCCGCTGCAGGCGCGGGTCGCCGAAATAGCGTTGCCACTCGATGTCGGCGGCGGACTGGCTGTCGGGTGCGGCCGTCGATGCCGTGCCGGGGTACGACGCCGGCACCGGTGCGGCGGGGCGCATGAACTCCGGAATCATCGTGCCGCAGCCGGTGACACCTGCCGCCACGAGCACCAGCGTGGTGGCCCGCAGTGCCAACGGGAAGGGGCGTCGGGCCGTCATGTCACGTCTCCTGCATCCGTCACGCCTTCGTCTGCGATGGGAACCCTTGCCGGCGGCGGCGTGCGCCGACCGAACACGCGCATCACGACGACGTAGAACACCGGCACGAAGAACACCGCCAGCGCGGTCGCGGTGATCATCCCGCCCATCACGCCGGTGCCGATGGCGCGCTGGCTGGCCGAGCCGGCACCGCTGGCGATGACCAGCGGCATCACCCCGAGGATGAAGGCGAGCGAGGTCATCAGGATCGGGCGAAAGCGCAGATGGGCCGCTTCGAGCACCGACTCGATGACGCCCTTGCCCTGAGCGTGGAGATCCTTCGCGAACTCGATGATCAGCACCGCGTTCTTCGCCGACAGGCCGATGATGGTGATCAGCCCGACCTTGAAAAACACATCGTTCTCCATGCCGCGCCAGCCGATGCCGAGCACGACACCCAGCACGCCCAACGGCACGACCAGGATCACCGCCAGCGGGATCGACCAGCTCTCGTACAGCGCGGCCAGGCACAGGAAGACGGCCAGCAGCGAGAAGCCGAACAGGAACAGCGCGGTCGAGCCCGACAGCTTTTCCTCGCGCGCCTGGCCGGACCATTCGTAGGCGAAGCCCGCCGGCAGCTGCGACGCGAGTTTCTCCATTTCGGCGATCGCCGCACCGCTGCTGACGCCCTTGGCCGGCTCGCCCTGGATGCGCATCGCCGGGTAGCCGTTGTAGCGCACCGTCTGCATCGGAGCGTTGATCCACTGCGTGGTCGCGAAGGCGGCCAGCGGCACCGGCTGGCCGGCGGTGTTCAGTGCGTTGAGCTGCAGCAGGTCCTCGGCCTGCATGCGTGCCGGGGCGTCGGCCTGCACGATCACGCGCTGCAGGCGGCCGGCGTTCGGGAAGTCGTTGACGTACGACGAGCCCAGGGCGGTCGACAGCGTCGTGTTGATCGCGCTGAAGGTCACCCCCAGCGCACCGGCCTTGTCGCGGTCGACGTCGAGCTGCAACTGCGGCGCGTCCTCCAGGCCGTCGGGCCGCACCGACACCAGCAGCGGGCTCTTCGCCGCCATGCCGATCAACTGGTTGCGCGCCGCGAGCAGCGCGTCGTGGCCGTTGCCGCCGCGATCCTGCAGTCGCATCGCGAAGCCGTTGGAGCGGCCCAGCTCGCGGATCGCCGGCGGGCTGACCGGGAAGATGAACGCATCGCGGATCTGCCCGAGCGCGCCGAAGGCCCTGCCGACCAGCGCCTGCGCGGTGTGTTCCGGTCCTTTCCGGAGATCCCAGTCCTTCAGCGTCACGAAACCGAGGCCGGCGTTCTGACCGGTGCCCGAGAAGCTGAAGCCGAGCACGCTGACCATGCTCTGCACGTCGGGCTGCTTGAGCATGAATGCCTCGACCTGCTTCATCACTTCGGTCGTGCGGTTCTGCGTGGCACCCGGCGGCAATTGCACGTTGACGAGGATGTTGCCTTGGTCTTCATTGGGGATGAACGAGGTCGGCAGGCGCCCGAACAGCACCACGACCGCGCCGATGATCGCGGCGTAGATGACGAGGTAGCGTGCGGCGCGTTTCAGGATGCGTGCGACCACACCCTCGTAGCCTTTTGCCGTTCGCGAGAAGCTGCGGTTGAACCAACCGAAGAATCCGCCCTTGGCGTGGTGATGGCCCGCCTCGACCGGTTTCAGCAACGTGGCGCACAGGGCAGGCGTCAGCGACAGCGCGAGGAACGCCGAGAACGCGATGGCGCTGACCATCACCGCCGAGAACTGGCGGTAGATGTTGCCCACCGCGCCGCTGAAGAACGCCAGCGGCACGAACACCGAAATCAGCACCACCGTCACGCCGACGATGGCGCCCGAGATCTGGCCCATCGCCTTGCGGGTGGCCTCCAGCGGCGACAGGCCTTCCTCGCTCATGATGCGTTCGACGTTCTCGACGACGACGATCGCGTCGTCGACCACGATGCCGATCACCAGCACCATGCCGAACATCGTCAGCACGTTGATCGAGAAGCCCAGCGCCAGCAGCGCTGCGAAGCTGCCCATCAGCGCGATCGGCACCACCAGCGTCGGGATCAGCGTGTAGCGGATGTTCTGCAGGAACAGGTACATCACCAGGAACACCAGGATCACCGCCTCGACCAGCGTCTCGACCACCTGGCTGATCGAGATGCTGACGAACTTCGAGCTGTCGTACGGGATGCTCGCCTTCACGCCTGGCGGGAAGTAGCGCGACAGCTCGTCGATGCGCTTCTTGACGGCCGTGGCGGTGGCGACCGCATTGGCGGTCGGCGACAGTTGCACGCCGATGCCGGTCGACGGCTCGCCGTTCAGCCGGATGCGCGTGCCGTAGCTTTGCGCGCCCAGCTCGATGCGCGCCACGTCCTTCAACCGCACGCTGGAGCCGTCGGCGTTGGCTCGAAGGATGATGTTGCCGAACTGCTCGGGCGACGTCAGCTGGCCTTTGACGACCACGGTGGCGAACACCGCCTGACCGGCTGTGTTCGGCAGGTCACCGATCGTCCCCGAGGCGACCTGCGCGTTCTGCGCGGCGATTGCGGCGGTCACGTCGCTTGACGACAGTCGCAGGCCGACCAGCTTGGCCGGGTCGATCCAGATGCGCATCGCGCGCTCGGTGCCGAACAATTGCGCCTGACCGACGCCGGGCACGCGCTGGATCTCGGGCAGCACGTTGCGCGAGGCGTAGTCGCCCAGCGCCACCGGGTCGTAGGCGGCGGTTTCGCTCGACAGGATGGTGAACAGCAGGAAGTTCGGGTTCGCCTTGTCGACGCGCACGCCCTGCTGCGTGACCGCCTGCGGCAGGCGCGGGTTGGCACGGCTGAGGCGGTTCTGCACGTCGACTTGGGCCAGATCGGGACTGGTGCCCGGCTCGAAGTACAGCGTGATCGCGCCGGTGCCGTCGGCCTGGCTGACCGATTCCATGTAGATCAGGCCCGGCGAGCCGTTCATCTCGCGCTCGATGACGCGGATGACGCTGTCCTCCAGCGTTTGCGCGGACGCGCCGGGGTAGGTTACGTTGACGACGATCGACGGTGGCGCCACCGGCGGGTATTGGGCGACGGGCAGTTGTGTGACCGCGACGCCGCCGATGACCAGAATGAACAGCGCGATCACCCACGCGAAGATGGGACGGTTGATGAAGAACTGGGCCATGGCGCGGCCGTCAGTTTGCTGCCGAGGCCGACGATGCGGCCGGCGCTGGCGGGGGGCTCGCTGCGCCCGATGCGGCCGGCTGCCATGGCACGGGTTTCACCACCGTCAGACCACGCAGCTTCTGGAAGCCGTCGATCATCACCTGATCACCGGCCTTCAGCCCGTCGAGAACGACCCACTGGCCGGCCTGCACTCCGCCGATCTTGACGGAGCGCGGACCGAATGTGCCGTCGGGCGCGACGACCAGCACGCTGTCTCCCAGCGGCGAGCGGGTCACCGCCTGCTGCGGCAGCAGAACGGCATTGCTGGCTTGCGCCTGTTGCAGCCGCACACGCACGTAGGTGCCGGGCAGCAGCAGCCCCCCCGGGTTCGGCACCTCGGCGCGCAGCGTGATCTGACCTGAAGTGGCGTCCACCGTCAGGTCCGAGAACAGCAGCTTGCCCGGCGCGTCGTAGACGCTGCCGTCTTCGAGCACCACTTGCACGGTCGTCGCGGCAGCCGCACCGCTGCGCTGCAGCTTGCCCGCGTCGATCGCCTTGCGCAGCCGCAGCACCTCGGTGGTCGACTGCGTGAAATTCACGTACATCGGGTCGATCTGCTGCACCACCGCGAGCTGGGTCGCCTCGCCCTGACCGACCAGTGCGCCTTCGGTGACCAGCGCGCGGCCGATGCGTCCCGAGATCGGCGCCACGACGGCGGCATAGCCGAGGTTGATCTGCGCGGTGGTCACTGCCGCCCGGGCCGAGGCCACATCGGCGTCGGCCTGCTTGAACGACGCGACCGCGTTGACGTAGTCCTGCTTGCTGATCGCGTTGGCTTCGAGCAGCGGCTTGTAGCGCTCGGCCTGCGCGCCGGCCTGTTCGCGGTTGGCTTCGGCGCGCGCCTGGGCAGCCTGCGCGCTTTGCAGTTGTGCGCGGTACGGCGCCGCATCGATTTGGAACAGCAACTGGCCGGCTTTGACATCGCTGCCTTCGCGGAACAGGCGCTTCTGCAGAATGCCCGCCGCGCGGGCGCGCACCTGGGCGATGCGCGTCGCTTCGAGTCGGCCGGGCAACTCGCTGGCCAGGCCGACCGACTGCGGTGTCACCGTGATCACGCCGACCGAGGGCGGGGGCGGTGCATTGCCGGCCGGCGCAGAAGCGGCTTCGCCGGACTTCGCGCCACAGCCTGAGAGACCGGCCACCGCAGCAACTGCGAGTACCGAAGCCATCAGCAGGGTGAGGAGGAAGCCGGATCTTTTCTGCGCGCACATGCGAAGTCATCCTGAGAGTGCCTTCTGCGCAACAAGTCGGCAGCGGGCGGGTTGATTCGGATCGCGTCCGAACGAAAAGCAGCTAGTCTACATACATACGTGTTTGTATGTATGTGAACACCGGAGAGTCTTGATGGCACGCAGAACCAAGGACGACGCGCTGGTCACCCGGGATCGCATCCTGGATGCGGCGGAAGTCGTTTTCGAGCAGCGCGGCGTGTCGCGCTGCTCGCTGCACGAGATCGCGCAGGCCGCCGGCGTGACGCGCGGCGCCATCTACTGGCACTTCGAGAACAAGGCCGATCTGGTCAACGCGATGTTCGAGCGGGTGACGCTGCCGCTGGAGGAGGTGATCAACCGATCGGCCGATCCGAACGCCCTCGATCCGGTGCTGGAGGTGCGCAACAGCCTGCTGAACGCGTTGCGCAAGACGGTGGCCTGCCCGCAGGTGCAGCGGGTGTTCGTGATCAAGATGCAGAAGGTCGAGTACGTCGACGAGTTGCTGGCGGTGCGCGATCGTCGCGTCAACACCCGCGTCGGCCTGATCGATCAGGTGGCGGTCGGCCTGAAGCGCGCGATGGCCGAGGGCCGGCTCGACCGCCGCGTGCCGGCGCGCGCCACCGCGATCGGCCTGCATGCGCTGACCTCGGGGCTGATCGAGAACTGGCTGCTCGACCCGAGCGCCTTCGATCTGGTGAAGGTCGGCGAGCAGGCGCTCGACGCCTACCTGGCCGGGCTCGCGCTGCCCAAGCCAGGGTCTCCCGCCCCAGCGACTACGCGCGCTCGAACTTGAACACCGCGACGCTGGCCATCAGGTTCGGGCAGCGCCGCACGGGCGCACCGCGCTGAATGCCGAACGCATCGAGGATGCGCAGCCCGCAGCGGCGCGCCAGCACCTCGAAATCGGCGTAGGTGCTGACGCGGATGTTCGGCGTGTCGTACCACTCGTAGGGCAGCGCCTTGGTCACCGGCATGCGGCCGCTGACCACGCTGAGCCGGTTCGGCCAGTGCGCGAAGTTCGGGAAGCTGACGATGCCGATGCGTCCGACGCGTGCGGTTTCCATCAGCATGCGTTCGGTGTTGCGCAGGTGCTGCAGCGTGTCGATTTGCAGCACGACGTCGAAGCTCTGGTCTTCGAAGATCGCGAGGCCTTCCTCGAGGTTGAGCTGGATCACGTTGACGCCACGCTGCTCGCAGGCCAGCACGTTGGCATCGGCGATCTCGATGCCGTAGCCGCTGCACTGGCGGCGGTCGCGCAGGTAGGCCAGCGTCTCGCCCGAGCCGCAGCCGAGGTCGAGCACGCGCGAGCCGGTGGGCACCAGTCCGGCGATCAGTTCGAGGCTTTGGCGATCGCTCATGCTGACGTCGCTCCCTCTCCCGCTGGGAGAGGGTCGGGGGTGAGTGCGGCGAACGGGCACCCCGTTGACAGGCAGCCCCTCACCCCCGCCCTCTCCCCAAAGGGGCGAGGGCACCCAAGTGGCTGGGGCACGAACACCTTCATGCGCCTGGCCCACCCATCTCGCGCGCGATGCGCTCGAAGCGCGCGCGCAGCACGCCGTGGTAACGCGCGTCGTCGAGCAGGAACGCGTCGTGCCCGTGCGGCGCGGCGATCTCGGCGTAGCTGACATCGAGCCGGTTGTCGAGCAGCGCCTTGACGATCTCGCGCGAGCGCGCCGGCGAGAAGCGCCAGTCAGTCGTGAAGCTGATCAGCTGGAACTTCGCCGACGCCGCCGCGAACGCCGCCGACAGGTCGCCGCCGTGCTCGCGCGCCGGGTCGAAGTAGTCCAGCACGCGGGTGATCAGCAGGTAGCTGTTGGCGTCGAAGTACTCGCTGAACTTGTCGCCCTGGTGGCGCAGGTAGCTCTCGATCTCGAACTCGATGTCCAGCGTCGTGTAGCGCGGCGCATCGGACGGCAGGGACGCCGCAGCGCCGATCGCGGCGCGCAGGTTGCGGCCGAACTTCGCGTCCATCGTGTCGTCGCTGAGGTAGGTGATGTGGCCGATCATCCGCGCCACCCGCAGCCCGCGCTTCGGCACCGTGCCGCAGGCCAGGTAGTGGCCGTCGTGGAAATCGGGGTCGGTGACGATGGCGCGCCGGGCGACCTCGTTGAAGGCGATGTTCTGCGCCGACAGGTTCGGTGCGGTGGCGATCGCGATGCAGTGCCGCAGCCGCTGCGGATAGCGCGTGGCCCAGCACAGCGCCTGCATGCCGCCCAGGCTGCCGCCGATCACCGCCGCGAGCTGCGCGATGCCGAGCGCGTCGCACAGCCGCGCCTGCGCATCGACCCAGTCCTCGACCGTGACCACCGGAAAGTCGGCCCCCCAGGGCTGTTGTGTCGCCGGGTTGATGTGCGTCGGGCCGGTCGAGCCGAAACACGAACCGGGGTTGTTGACGCCGATGACGAAGAAGCGGTCGGTGTCCAGCGGTTGGCCCGGGCCGATCAGGTTGTCCCACCAGCCGACACTTTTCGCGTCGCCTTCGTAGATGCCGGCGACGTGGTGGCTGGCGTTCAGCGCGTGGCACACCAGCACCGCATTGCTGCGATCGGCGTTCAGCGTGCCATAGGTTTCGTAGACCAGCGTGTAGTCGCGCAGCACCGCGCCGCAGCGCAGTGGCAACGGCGCTGCGAACGCCATCGATTGCGGCCTCACGGGCCCCAGCGCACTCATCGATGAATGCGTCGGCAGGCCGCACAGGCCGTCGGCGTGGTGGGGTGAAGCATCGTGGTGGTGTGACGGGACGGGCCCGTCGGTCCTGTATTTAGCTGGGTTTGTAGAGCGCCCGCAAGCCGGAGCAAATCAGCGCTGGGCGGCAGTATAGCGAGCGCTTGCTGGCGCCGCCTCGTCGCGCTTCGGTGGGGAACACCCGCAGTCAGGTCCCTGCATACGGTGCGACGAACCGGGTCTTTTCATCGCATCGAGCGACTTTGCCGGCCGCTACGATGACTCCCCGACGATGGGCGCGCCGCGCCTGCGGCTCGCTCCGAGGACGCGCGATGCACACCTGGCTCGAAAAGCTCAACCACCACTTCCCGCTGCGCTATTCGGCGTGGTTCCTTTGTGCGGTGGGTCTGGTCGTCAGCTTGTCTCTGTCGTTGCTGATGCGGATGCC
Organism: Burkholderiaceae bacterium; assembly: GCA_030654805.1. Lineage (GTDB taxonomy): Bacteria > Pseudomonadota > Gammaproteobacteria > Burkholderiales > Burkholderiaceae_C > PBB1. Next base: position 7,709 of record JAURWR010000056.1, on the reverse strand, counting down.
CACCGGTTGGGCCTGGGTGCTGCCGTCGATCTTCGCGGCATTGGTGCTGCTCGGGGTGCGCGATACGCGCCAGGGCACGCACTCTGTCCTGCGCAACTACCCGGTCATCGGGCACATGCGCTACCTGTTCGAGTTCATCCGGCCCGAGATCCGCCAGTACTTCATCGAGGGCGACAACGAATCGGCACCGTTCTCGCGCCAGCAGCGCTCGCTGGTCTACCAGCGTGCCAAGGGCGCCCCGGACAAGCGGCCCTTCGGCACGCAGAAGGACGTCAACGCCCAGGGTTATGAGTGGATCAACCATTCGATGCACCCGACCCAACTGCCGACGCATGATTTCCGGGTCGTCATCGGCGGCGCGTCTCAGGCGCCAGCGGGCGACGCGGCGCACAGCCAGGGCACCCATGGAACGCCCTGCACGCAGCCCTACGCCGCCAGCGTCTTCAACATCTCGGCGATGAGCTTCGGCGCGCTGTCGGCCAACGCGATCCTGGCACTGAACGCCGGCGCCAAGCGCGGCGGCTTCGCGCACGACACCGGCGAGGGCTCGATCAGCCGCCACCACCGCGGCCCCGATCCCGATGGCGGCGGCGACCTGATCTGGGAGATCGGTTCCGGCTACTTCGGTTGCCGTCACCCCGACGGCAGCTTCAACCCCGAGCTGTTCGCGACCAACGCGCGGCTGGAGCAGGTCAAGATGATCGAGATCAAGCTCAGCCAGGGTGCCAAGCCCGGACATGGCGGCGTGCTGCCGGGTCCGAAGGTGACGCTGGAGATCGCCGAGGCGCGCGGTGTGCCGCCGTGGGTCGATTGCGTCAGCCCGGCCAGCCACAGCGCCTTCTCGACGCCGATCGAGATGATGCAGTTCATCGACCGCCTGCGCGCGCTGTCCGGCGGCAAGCCGGTGGGCTTCAAGCTGTGCATCGGCCACCCCTGGGAGTGGTTTGCGATCTGCAAGGCCATGCTCGCAACCGGCATCACGCCCGATTTCATCGTTGTCGATGGCGGCGAGGGTGGCACCGGGGCGGCGCCGCTCGAGTTCACGGACCATGTCGGCGCACCGCTGCAGGAAGGGCTGCTGCTGGTTCACAACACGCTGGTCGGCCTGAACCTGCGGCACCGGGTCAAGATCGGCTGCGCGGGCAAGGTGGTCAGCGCCTTCGACATCGCGCGCAACATGGCGCTGGGCGCCGACTGGTGCAATTCCGCGCGCGGCTTCATGTTCGCGCTCGGCTGCATCCAGTCGCAGTCATGCCACACCGGAGAGTGCCCGACCGGCGTCAGCACGCAGGATCCACATCGCCAGAACGCATTGGTGGTGCCGACCAAGGCCGACCGCGTCTTCAATTTCCACCAGAGCACGCTGAAGGCGCTGAAGGAACTGGTGCAGGCCGCCGGGCTGGACCACCCCGGTGCGATCACTGCGGCCCACATCGTGCGGCGCACCAATGACCACGAGGTCAAGCTGCTGAGCAACCTGCTGCCGTTCGTGAAACCCGGCGCGTTGCTGGCCGGCGACCTGTCGCACAGCGTCTATCGACTCTACTGGCCGATGGCGCAGGCGGAAAGCTTCGCCGTCGCGATGTGACGATGCGTTTTGCGCCGAGGCGGCGCAGCCGGTTCAAGCCGCTGGCGGTTGGGTGTCGATGAAGCTCGGGCGGTTGACCAGCTTTTCGGACAAACGCACCAGGTTGGCGTGCGGGCTGCGCCAGTCGATCTGCGGGAAGCGGAAGTCGATGTAGGACAAGGCACAACCCACCGCGATGTCGGCCAGCGTCAAATGGTTGCCGTTGCAGCACCAGGGCTTATCGGCCAGGCCCTTGCTCATCGCCGCGACCGAGGTGTGCACCTTGCCCATTTGCCGGTCGATCCAGTCCGCGCTGCGTTCGGTTTCCGCACGGCCTGTCCAGGTCTGCTCCAGCCGGGCCAAGATCGCCGCGTCGAGCACGCCATCGGCCAGCGCCTCCCAGGTCCGCACTTCGGCGCGTTCGCGTCCGCGCTCCGGGATCAACCGCCCCACCGGCGACAGCGTGTCGACGTATTCGACGATGACGCGTGAATCGAACACCGCTTCGCCGCCTTCCATCACCAGGCAGGGCACCTTGCCCAGCGGGTTCGACGCGAGGATGCGGTCGTTGCCCCAGACATCCTCGACTTCGAGGTGGTAGTCCAGCTTCTTTTCGGCCAGCACGATGCGAACCTTGCGCACGTAGGGGCTGGTCAGTGAGCCGATGAGTTTCATGTCGAGGGGCGCCGAGGGGATCGCCGCAGTGAGAGTGGGTCTGTACAGACAGATGCAAATTTCATTCTAACGACGCGACATGTCGCTTCAGGGCTCTCGAATGGGCCGGTTCGGATCGATCGGACCAGGCTTCGGGGCCTCAGCGCTGCAGCGTCCAGTCGACGCTGGCCGGGCGTCCCGGCAGGTCGAGTTGCGACATGGCGGGCGCGCTGCACGCCACCATCTTTCCCTTGCGCAGCACCAGCAGCCGGTTCGGCCGCAAGCGCATGGCCTCAATCACCGAGCGCGCCTGCAGCAGCACCAGGTCGGCATCGCAGCCGACTTCGATGCCGTGGTGATCGAGACCCAGCACCCGGGCGCTGTTGACGGTCACCGCATCGAAGCAGGCCGTCATCTGCCGGGGCGCGGTCATCTGCGCGACGTGCAGACCCATGTGAGCGACTTCCAGCATGTCGGCCGAGCCCAGCGGGTACCACGGGTCCATCACGCAGTCGTGGCCGAACGCGACGTTCAGGCCGGCCGCCATCAGCTCGGGCACGCGCGTCATGCCGCGGCGCTTCGGGTAGGTGTCGTGGCGGCCCTGCAGCGTGATGTTGATCAGCGGGTTGGCGACGACGTGCACCTGCGCTTCGGCCATCAGCGCGATCAGCTTCGACACGTAGTAGTTGTCCATCGAATGCATCGATGTCAGGTGCGAGCCGGTGACGCGGCCGTGCAGGCCGAGTCGCTGCGTGTGGAAGGCCAGCGTCTCGATGTGGCGCGACAGCGGATCGTCGCTTTCGTCGCAATGCATGTCGACGCGCAGCCCGCGCTCGGCGGCCAGCTCGCACAGCAGGCGGATGCTCTCGGCACCGTCGGCCATCGTGCGCTCGAAGTGCGGGATGCCGCCGACCACGTCGACACCGAGGTCGAGCGCTCGCTTCAGGTTGGCCAGCGCGTTCGGCGAGCGCAGCAACCCGTCCTGCGGAAACGCGACCAGCTGCAGGTCGAGGTAGGGCGCAACCTGTCGCTTGACCTGCAGCAGTGCCTCGACCGCCAGCAGCCGGTCGTCGCACACATCGACATGCGAGCGGATCGCGAGCAGGCCTTTCGCCACCGCCCAGTCGCAGTACTGAAGTGCCCGTGCGACCAGCGCGTCTTGCGTCAACTGCGGCTTGAGTTCGCCCCACACGGCGATCCCTTCGAGCAGCGTGCCGCTGGCGTTGACGCGTGGCAGGCCGTAGCTGAGCGTCGAATCCAGGTGGAAGTGCGCGTCGACGAACGACGGCGCCAGCAACTGGCCGCGCGCATCCACCTCGCGGGTGCTCTCGGCCGCCGCGATGCCGTGATCGATCGCCGCGATGCGCCCGTCGCGCACCAGCACGTCGATGCCGCTGCGGCCGTCGGGCAGCGTGGCGTTGCGGATCAGCATGGGCTACTTGGTCCCGAACAGCCGGTCGCCCGCGTCGCCCAGCCCCGGCAGGATGTAGCCGTGGTCGTTCAGCTCGCGGTCGATGGCGGCGGTGTAGATCGGCACGTCCGGGTGCGCAGCCTGCAGCGCCTTCAAGCCCTCCGGCGCGGCCAGCAGGCAGACGAAGCGGATCGATCGCGGCTTCGTTTCCTTCAGCCGGTCGACTGCGGCCACCGCCGAATTGCCGGTGGCCAGCATCGGGTCTAGCACGATCGCGTCGCGCTCGTGCATGTCCGACGGCATCTTGAAGTAGTACTCGACCGCGACCAGCGTCTTCGGGTCGCGGTACAGGCCGATGTGGCCGATGCGCGCGCCCGGCACCACTGTCAGCATGCCGTCCAGGAAGCCGGCGCCGGCCCGCATGATGCTGACGAACACGGTCTTCTTGCCGTCGATCACCGGCGACTTCATCGTCTCCAGCGGCGTTTCGATGTCGATCAGCTGCGTCGGCATGTCGCGCGTGACCTCGTACGCCATCAGCATGCTGATCTCGCTCATCAGCCGCCGGAAGCTGTTGGTGCTGCAATCCTTCTGCCGCATCAGCGTGAGCTTGTGCTGGATCAGCGGGTGGGTGACGTGGTGGACAGGTGCAGCCATTGAAACCCCTTTACTGTGAATCAGAAAACCGTGCCGTCGCTGTCGATCAACAGCGGCGGCGAGCCGTCGCGCAGTTCTCTAGCAATCTCCCGGCCCGCTGCCCAGGTGCCGCCTTCGAGGATGCAGGCCAGCGGCATCTCGTCGATCGATTTGCCAAGGCGCGCGCGCACCAGCGGCGCCAGCTCGTCGATCAGCGACACCGTCAGCGCGCGCCATTCGACGATGAACTCGTCGCCCGGCTTCCAGCGTCTTTCCATGTTGCGAGGATCGCGCGGCACGATCACGCCGCCGTCGATCAGCAGCCCGCCGTTGCGGTACTCGGGCAGGCCGGTCAGCGCATCCAGGCCGGTCACGCGCACACCCGCCCACATCAGCGGCTCCAGCAGCGAATAGCTGAGCCACTGGCTGAGCTTGTGGAACGGCACCCAGTCGTCGGTCGTGCCGTGGCCGCCGTCCGACTTCGATTCGCCGCCGGCCCAGCGGTGGTGCCACACATCGCCCAGCGGAATGCCTTGGAGCATGCCGCCGGTGAGCCAGATCGACGAGAACGCGTCGAGCACGGCACGCAGCACCTGGCCCGCGCCGACCTCGCGGCGGGCGACCTCTTCCCGGTCGGGGCGTGTCAGTCGATCGAACAAGGTGCCGGGCCGGCCCGCCACGCCGTGGTCGGCAGCCAGCGCCGAACCCAGTCGATTGAGCAGCGCGACGCGGCCTTCGAGACCGACCAGCGGGTTGCTCGCCGTCACCTGGAAGCTGTGGCGCAGCGCGTCCACGTCGAGCCGCTGCAACGCGGCCGCATCGGCCCGCAACGGATCGCCCGGCGTGCCCGAGAACAATCCTTGCTGGAACGCATGCCAGCTCGCCACGCCCAGCCCTTCCGAGCGGCTGTACGTCTGTCCGCTGTCGGCTTCGACGTAGCGCCAGTCCGGGCCGGCGCCGGCGTCGAGCAGCACGCTGACCACCGTCAGGTCGAAGCGCGCGCGCGCCTGCTCTTCGACGCTGCGGTCGGCCAGCTGCGCATCCATCGACGCCTTGCGATCGACGCCGCCCGATTCGAAATGCCGCCAGCGGCTGTGAAACGGAATCTGCAAATCGGGGTAGGCGGCGCGCGTCACCCGCTCGATCCGCGCGGCGACCTCGTCGAGCCGACTGCGGTCGAGCTTGAAGTTGGCCGACCGGCCTTCGCTGACCGCCCGCGTGATCGCGGCGCAGCGGCGGCGGATGGTCGCCGGGTCGCGCAGCACGCTGACGGCATCTCGGCCGTGCGGCGCGGCCACCACGATCTCACTCAAGACTGCGCCCCTTGGTGCCGGCCAGGTCGGCGGCGGTCGGCACCGCACCGTCGGTGAAATAGCCGGCAGCGATCTTCGCGTCGATCTCGACGCGGGCGTCGGCCGGCACCAGCTCGTCCGGAATCTTGATGCGTTCCCCCACCTCGATGCCGCTGCCGGTGATCGCGTCGTACTTGTCGTTGCTCATGCTGACCAATCTGTGGATTTTTCGGATGCCCAGCCAATGCAGCACGTCGGGCATCAGCTCTTGGAAGCGCATGTCCTGCACGCCGGCGACGCACTCGGTGCGCAGGAAGTATTTGTCGGCGCTGTCGCCGCCGACCTGCCGCTTGCGCGCGTTGTAGACGAGGAACTTGGTCACCTCGCCGAGCGCACGGCCCTCCTTGCGGCTGTAGGCGATCAGGCCGACGCCACCGGCTTGTGCGCCGCGGATGCACTCCTCGATCGCGTGCGTCAGGTACGGTCGGCAGGTGCAGATGTCGGAGCCGAACACGTCGCTGCCGTTGCATTCGTCGTGCACCCGCGCCGTCAGCGTGATCGACGGATCGGCCAGCGCGCGCGGGTCGCCCAGGATGTACAGCGTCTGCCCGCCGATCGGCGGCAGGAAGACCTCGAGGTCGCTGCGCGTCACCAACTCGGGGTACATGCCGCCGGTTTCCTCGAACAGCGCGCGCCGCAGGTCGGCCTCGGCGACCTTGAAGCGGCGCGCCACGCCGGGCAGCCACCACACCGGCTCGATCGCGACCTTGGTCACCACCGCCGAGCTGTCTTCGAGCAGCACCTTGCCGTCGACCTGCAGGCGCTGAAACGCCAGCGCCTGGCGTATCTCCGGCAGGTGGATGCGGGCCTTGGTCACCGCGATGCTGGGGCGGATGTCGAATCCGTCGGCGATCTGGCTGCTGAACACGTCGGCGACCGATGCACCCCAGGGGTCGATCGAGACGATCCGGTCGGCGTCGCCCCACTGCGGATACGGGCCGATCAGGTCGGTGGGCGAGGTGTCGGTCAGGTCGGCCCGGTGGCCCTTGACCAGGTTGCCCGCTGCCACCGCCAGCGCGCGGTAGACGCCGTAGCTGCCGCTGTGCGTGCCGATCACGTTGCGCTGGCTGCGGTTGATGGTGGTGCCGACGACCGGCCCGCGCTCGGCCGCGGTGGCGGCGCCCCAGCGGATCGTCGGTGCGCCGCCCACGCCCTGCTGGCCCGGGTGCGAGGTCAGCCGGATGTGCTTGCTGGGGGCAGCGCTGCTGGAAGCGGTGTGGGCAGGGAGGTCAGCGGCCATGGGGCGATCCTTCGGGGGAGTGCGGCGCGAGGCGTCGGCGGGGATCGGCGCTGATCCTGCGGGCCAGCGATCGAACGAGACCGAGGATAAGCGGCTGCGGGTCGCCGCGATCTACCGATCAGCGGCAGCGCAGGTCCTAAACTTCACGGCTGCTCGTCCCCCATCCTCTTTGCTCTCGCGGCCGTGTGCCCGCCACCCGATGAACCTGTCCCCGCTCACCGCCCTGTCGCCGCTCGACGGCCGCTACGCCGCCAAAGTCGCGCCGCTGCGCGCGCTGCTCAGTGAATACGGCCTGATGCACCGCCGCGTGCAGGTCGAGGTCGAGTGGTTCATCGCGCTGTCCGACGCCGGCCTGCCCGAATTTGCGCCACTGTCGGCCGCCGCCCGCTCGCAGCTGCGAGCGAAGGTGGCCGGCTTTTCCGAAGCCGACGCGCAGGCGATCAAGGACATCGAGCGCACGACCAACCACGACGTGAAGGCGGTCGAATACTGGTTGAAGGCGCAGTTCGCCGGGACCCCCGAACTGCTGGCCGCCAGCGAGTTCGTCCACTTCGCCTGCACCAGCGAGGACATCAACAACACCAGCCACGCGCTGATGCTGCAGGCCGCGCGCGCCGAAGTGCTGCTGCCGACGCTGGACCAGCTGATCGCGGTGATGACCGGGTTGGCGCACAAGCTCGCGCCGTTGTCGATGTTGAGCCGCACCCACGGCCAGACCGCGAGCCCGACCACGCTGGGCAAGGAAGTCGCCAACGTCGTTGCCCGCCTGCACCAGGCCCGCAAGCGCATCGGCGAGGTCGAGCTGCTGGCGAAGATGAACGGCGCGGTCGGCAACTACAACGCGCACCT
>JAURWR010000055.1 GCA_030654805.1 Burkholderiaceae bacterium | reverse complement strand
TACCTCACTCACATTCAGACGATTCGGTATCGCTACGGCTCGACCCTGCGGGTCATCGCAGCGATGACCCGCAGGGTCGAGCCGAAACGAGAACAAGCGGATTGGCGTTAGCAAGGAAACCGTGGCCGGGGTCCGGTGGGTGTTCTCGTGCCAGAGCCGATGCAGTCAGCCTTGTAGCCGCAGCGTGGTCACCAAATCGGCTGGTGTTCAGGCCCTTTGCTTTGGTGACTTTCATTTGGGCCCGCAAATGAAAGTTACTCGGCCGCCGGGCCGAGACCCGGCGCGGTGCTGCGAGCGGCAAACCTCGCACGCCGGGTACACGGCATGGAAGGCGTTACTTCCCCGCCTTAAAGGAAGTAAACACCCTCGTCTGCACCCGCCGAATCGGCTGCGGCACGCTGTCCGGCGCCGTCATCAGCTTCTTGTCCGCATCGCTCAGGAAGATCGTGGTGTTCTGCGCCACGTCCGGCTTGACGAACTTCAAGGATGCCGCATTCGGATTGGCATAGAACACCTTGTTGGTCAGCGACGCGTGCACCTCGGGGCGCAGGATGTAGTTGATGAACAGGTGCGCGTTCTCGACGTTTTTGGCGTCCTTCGGGATCGCCATCGTGTCGAAGAACAGCGTCGAACCGCCCTTCGGCACCAGCGCCTGGATCTCGAACTTGGCTTTCGCCTCGATCGCCCGAGCGCGAGCGATGTTGATGTCACCCGAATAACCCATCACCGCACAGACCGAGCCCGCCGCCAGGTCGTTGATGTAGCCCGACGACGAAAAGCGCGTGACGTAGGGGCGCACGGCCTTCAGCACCTTGGCGGCTTCGTCATAGTCGGCTTTCTCCTTGCTGAACGGGGGCTTGCCGGCGTACAGCATCGCGATCGGCAGCACCTCGGAGGCGGAGTCGAGGAAGTTGATGCCGCAGCCCTTCAGCTTGCTGGCGTACTTGGGATCGAACAGCAGGCTCCAGGCGTTGTCCGGCATCGGCAGGTCGCCCAGTGCGGCCTTGACCTTGGCGGTGTTGATGCCCACCGCGATGTAGCCCCACAGCCAGTCGACCAGGTGCTCGTTGCCCGGATCGACCTTGGCCAGCTGCTCCAGCAGCCCCTTGTCGAGGTTGCCCCAGTTCGTCAGCTTGCTGCGGTCCAGCTTCTGCAGCAGGCCGCCCTCGATCTGTGCCTTGGCGAAGTGCGCGCCCGGCACGACGATGTCGTAGCCGGTCTTGCCCGCGACCAGCTTCGCGTGCAGCACCTCGTTGTTGTCGTAGTTGTCGTAGTTGACCTTGATGCCGGTCTCTTTCTCGAAGTTCTTGATCGTGTCGTCGGCGATGTAGTCGGACCAGTTGTAGATGTTGAGCACCTTCGAGTCGGCCGCGACCGCGCTGGTGAGCGCGGCCAGGCAGGTCAAGCCGACCAAGGCGACGCTGAGTTTCTTGAAGTGACTGCGCATGGCGATGTGATCCTTGTCGTTTCGGGTGGAGATCCAGGGCAACAACGGACGGCGACTTTCGATTCAGCAGGAACCGAGCCGACGTCGCGGCGCCAAAATTCTGTACGAGAACCGACGTAACGAAGCGCCGCGCCGTTTCGATGACCGACGCGCACTCGGCTACGCTTGCCTCCTGTCGTGGCCCCTCGCGACGGACCCCACCGATGGAGCCGCTCATGTCCCGCCCCCTGCTCGACGAATCCCGCCTGCACCCGGCCATCCGCGACACGGTCGAGCACCTGCACGCCGAGGTGGTGCACAACGTGCAGGCCGCGGCGATGTCGAACGCGGTGCTGGTCGTCGGCATGGTTGGCAACCCGTTCTGCAAGCGCGCGCGCAAGGCGCTCGATGCTGCGGGCGTGCCGCACCAGTACCTCGAGTACGGCAGCTACTTCAGCCGCTGGCGCGAGCGACTGGCGCTGAAGATGTGGACCGGCTGGCCGACCTTGCCGATGGTATTCGTCAAGGGCGTGCTGATCGGTGGCGCCGACGACCTGGCGACGCTGATCGCCAGCGGCGAGTTGAAGCGGTTGCTCGCTTGAGTCGAGGACGACGGGGCATGCATCGGCGGACGGCAGCGCTCGCCGTGCTGATGACCGTCTGCGCTCCGGCCTTGCGGGCGCAGACCGACGAGGTCACAACGCCATGCCGCGTGCCGGGCTGGGCCCACGAGGTGCGCTGCGGCGCGGTCCGGCGACCGCTGGACCCGGCGCGACCGAGCGGGCCCCAGCTCGACATCCAGTTCATGGTCGTGCCGGCGGTCGCGCGCCGCCGCCTGCCCGACCCGGTGTTCCTGCTGGCCGGTGGCCCGGGGCAGAGCGCGATCGCGCTGGCACCGGCGGTGCTGCCGCTGTTCGCGCGGCTGAACAACCGGCGCGACATCGTCTTCGTCGACCAGCGCGGCACCGGCCGCTCGGCGCCGCTGGAATGCGATGACGACCGCCACGCGCCGTTGTCCAAGCCGGCAGACACCGACGCCCAGCTGGCGCAGCTGCAAAGCTGCCTGGCCCGGCTGGCGACCACCGCGCCGCTGACCTCGGCGGACGACCTGAAGTTCTTCACCACCCCGATCGCGATGCAGGACCTCGATGCGGTGCGCACCCGGCTCGGCGCCGAACGCATCAACCTGGTCGGCGCGTCGTACGGCACGCGGGCAGCGCTGGAGTACGCGCGCCAGTTTCCCGACCGGCTGCGGCGCAGCGTGCTCGACGGCGTGGCACCGCCCGACATGGGGTTGCCGGCGAGCGGCGGCACCGACACCCAGGCCGCGTTCGACGCGATGTTGGCCGATTGCGAGCGCAACCCCGCGTGCCGCCGCGCGCACCCGACGCTGCGCGCCGATTGGGCCGGCCTGCTCGCCAGCCTGCCGAAGGAGGTGAGCGCCGCTCACCCGTTGACCGGTCACCGCGAAAGCTTCACGCTCGACCGCGACCGCCTGCTCGGCGCCGTGCGCGGGCCGCTGTATGCGCCGTCGCTGGCGGCCGGGCTGCCGCAGGCGATCGGCGAGGCCGCACAGGGACGCTACGAGGCGTTGCTGGGCCTGTCGGCAGCGCTGTCGAATCGACGCGGCGGCACGCTGGCGATGGGGATGCATTTCAGCGTGCTGTGCGCGGAGGACGGACCGCGCCTGCCGTCCGAGGTACCCGCGGCCCCGTCCGACGCCAGGCCGACTTCGACCGCGGCGCCCTTCATCGATCACGCGGCGCGGCTGTACCAGCGCGCCTGTGCCTTCTGGCCGCGCGGTGCGGTGCCCGCGGCGTTCTACCGCCTGCCGACCACGTCGACCGCAGCGCTGCTGCTGAGCGGCGGGCTGGACCCGGCGACGCCGCCGCGCCACGCCGAGCGGGTCGCGCGCGCGCTCGGACCGAAGGCACGGCAGGTGATCGTGCCGAACGCGGGCCACGGCCTGCTGGGCGTCGGCTGCGTGCGCGACCTGATGTTCCGCTTCATCGATGCGGAGGACGATGCCGCAGCACGGGCCACCGATGCATCGTGCGTGACCGGCATTCCGCGGCCACCAGCATTCGAGCCGGTCGATCCGTCTGCGTCTGCGTCTGCGTCTGCGTCTGCGTCTGCGTCTGCGTCTGCGACCGCAACCGCAACCGCAACCGCAACCGCAACCGCAACCGCAACCGCAACCGCAACCGCAACCGCAACCGCAACCGAAAAGGGCGCCCGGTGATCGTCGTCGAAGGCCTGGCCAAGCGGTTCGCGTCGCCGTCGCGCAGCCTGAGCGACCTGTTGGCACGCCGCCCGACCACGCCCGGCGTGCGCGCCGTCGAACACGTCAGCTTCACCGCCACCGACGGCTGCATCACCGGGCTGCTGGGCCCGAACGGTGCCGGCAAGACGACCACGCTGCGCATGCTGGCCGGGCTGATCGCGCCGGACGCGGGGCGGATGTCGGTTGACGGCATCGACGTGGTGTCGCGCCCGCGCGAAGCGCTGGCGCGCATGGGCGTGCTCAGCGACGCGCGCGGCCTGTACCCGCGGCTGACCGCGCGCGAGAACATCGTCTACTACGGCGCGCTGCAAGGCTTGTCGCGCGAACGGTCCGAGACGCGGGCCGAGTTGCTGGCCGACATGCTGGAGCTGAAACCGCTGCTCGACCGCCGCACCGAAGGCTTCAGCCAAGGCGAGCGGATGAAGACGGCGCTGGCGCGTGCGCTGGTGCACGACCCGGCGAACATCGTGCTGGATGAGCCGACCAACGGCCTCGACGTGCCCGCGACTCGCAGTCTGCGTGAATCGCTGCGCTTCCTGAGCACGGCAGCAGGCGGCGGCAAGTGCATCGTGTTTTCGACGCACATCATGCAGGAGGTCGAGCGACTGTGCGATCACGTTGTCGTCGTGTCGCGGGGCCGCAGCGTCGCCGACGGCACCGTCGATGAACTGCTGATGCAGACCGGGCAAACCGATTTCGAAGAAGCGTTCGTGCAGCTGGCGTTCCCCTCACAAGCCGGGGTGCTTGCGTGAGCGCCGCCTGGGCCGTCTACGCGAAGGAAATCGTCGACGCCTTGCGCGACCGGCGGACCTTGATGGTCGTGCTGTTCAGCAGCGTGCTGATGGGGCCGCTGCTGCTGGTCGCGCTGTCGGCGCTGCTGGCGAGCTTCGAGACGCGCGCGGAAAACCGCGTCGTCTACATCGCCGGCGCCGAACACGCGCCCGGCCTGGTCAACTTCCTCGAACGGCAGAGCCGCATCGTCAAGCCGCCGCCCGCCGACTACGAGGCGCAACTGCGCACGCGCAAGTGGGCCGATCCGGTGGTCGTCGTGCCGGCCGATTTTGACGCGGCGGTGCAGCGCGGCGAAACGCCGGCGATCGAGGTGGTCAGCGACAGCGGCAACGCGCAGGCGCAGGCGGGTGCCGCGCGCGTGCAGCGGCTGCTGGCGGGCTACGCGCAGGAACGCACGACCCTGACGTTGGCCTTGCGCGGCGTGGCGACCGAGTTGCTGGAACCGTTCGACGTGCAGGAGCGCGACCTCGCCAGCTCGCGCACGCGCGCCGCGCAGATCACCGGCATGCTGCCGTTCTTCGTGATCATGGCGGTGCTGTACGGCGCGCTGAACGCGGCGCTCGACACGATGGCCGGCGAACGCGAGCGCGGATCGCTGGAGCCGCTGCTGATGAACCCGGCGCGGCGCGGATCGCTGGTGCTGGGCAAATGGGGCGCGGTCGCGAGCGTGGCCGTATTGATCGCGACCTTGAGCTGCTTCAGCTTCATCTCGGCACAGTGGCTGCTGCGCAGCGACACGCTGCAGGCGATGTTTCAGTACGGCTGGCGCGAGGCGCTGGCGTTTCTCGCGGTGCTGCTGCCGTTCGCGGCGGCGATGTCGGCGCTGCTGATGGCGATCGCGATCCGCTGCAAGTCCTTCAAGGAGGCGCAGGCCAGCAGCACGGTGGTGCTGGCCGTCGTGTCGCTGCTGCCGCTGGTGACGGTGTTCGACCAGAGCGGTGAGTCCCCCTGGCACCTGTGGGTACCCGGGCTGGCGCAATCGACGCTGATGGCGCGTGTGCTGAAGGGCGAGTCGCTCGGAGCCATCGAGCTGACGGTGCCGCTGGCGGTGTGTGCGCTGCTGACCCTGCTCGGCCTGGCCTGGGTGTCGCGTCGATTGAACGATGCGGCGGTACGCTGAGATCCGCAGGGGCTTCGCGGCATGATGTACCGATGAGCTCGACGTCCGCTTTCTTTTCGCCCACCTGTTGGCGCTGGTGCCGCTTCGACGATCTGACGGTGCACGAACTGCAACTCATCCACAGGGCGCGCCAGCAGGTGTTCGTGGTTGAACAACGGTGCCCCTACGTCGACGCCGATGGCTGCGACGAGCACGCGTTCCATCTGGCAGCCCGGGCACCAGGGCAACCGTCGCCCATCGCCTATGCACGGGTCGTCGATCCGGGTTTCAAGTACCCCGAACCATCGATCGGTCGCGTCCTGACTGCCGCGACCGGTCGCGGCAGGGGTCTGGGGCGGGAACTGGTGGCGCGGGCGGTGGCGCAGACGATCGAGGCGTTCCCGGGCCAGGGAATACGCATCTCTGCGCAGAGCCACCTCGAAGCCTTCTATCGGTCGTTCGGATTCGCAGGGGTCGGCGAGTGCTACCTCGAAGATGGCATCCCGCACATCGAGATGTTGCGTCCGGGCTGATCGCGCAGGTGCTGTCCGTCAATCTATGGCTGCATCCGATCAGGCCGCAATGCGCGCCAGTGCGCGCTCGACCTCGGTCTGCCACGGGAGGGCATGAACGATCCCGTTCAAGTGCAATGCCGCCTGCAAGGTGGGTATCGGTTCGCCCTGGGCGTCGAGCAGCATCAGGTTGGTAACCAAGCCCATCGGGTCGGCCATGGCGACGACGCCTTGATGAAGTTGGATCCAGTCCCAGGCAACGCCCGCTGTTGAGTCGTCGCTGACCCGGGCCCAGAGTGTCTGCCCGCAGCAAGGGGTGTCGTACAGGCCTGACTGGACCACACGGGTATGCATATGGATTAAACGTAAATCCATCGTAGAGTCCGCCTGCCACAATAGGGGAGGCCATGCACGCACTGTCCACGGGGGAGACATCGGTATTACCGCCTTCCAGAAGGCAGTCACCGAACTGCCATGGATGTCAGTGTGGTCCGGTTTGTCGAGCTTGCCACCTGTCAATGTTTGCAGGTGTGCGCGAGTGAGACAACGAGAACGAGGCTTTCGGGAGTGATCGGTTTCTGATGCTTCAGAGCGGCTTTTCATCGGTGTTCGAGGCCCAGAGCCGAGACGATCTCCAGTCGGAAATCGTCCGATTCGCTCGTGGCCTCGGGTTTGAGACGGTGTCGGCAACCACCGTGATCGACCATTTTCTCGGCCAACCCGAGTTCATTTCGCTCGACAACGCACCAGCCGCGTACCGGGACGCCTTCGACGACGAGAGCAACGGTCGCCGCGACCCGGTGATGCAGCACTGCAAGAAGAAGAGCGTCCCCATCATCTGGGACCAGACCACCTACATCTCCGCCGGCGAGGCAGAAAAATGGGAGCGACAAGCGCACTTCGGCTATCGCACTGGCATTGCGCTGGCATTGCACATGCCCGAGGGACGCCATTTCCTGCTTGGTGTCGATCGCGATCGGCCACTGCCAGCGGGCTCGCAGGAGCTCACGCGGATGGTGGCCGACCTGCAACTGTTCGCCGTGCTGGCTCAGGATGCGGCCCTGCGGGTGCTGCTGCCGGCGGTTCCCGATTCGACTGCGGTGTCGCTGACGCCACGTGAGCTCGAGAGCCTGCGCTGGACGATGGAAGGCAAGACGGCGTGGGAGGTGGGCAACATCCTCGGCATCACCGAGCGAACCGCCGTGCTGCACTTGAACAATGCCACCCACAAGCTCGACTGCGTCAACAAGCACCAGGCGGTGCTGAAAGCCTTGCGGCTGAAACTCATCCGCTGACAGGCACTCAGCACCAAATAACGACAAGCCGGCACAGACACAAGCTGTAAGAGTTGACAGTTACGCCTGTTCGGGCTCGCTGCTGAAATTTGGGTGTGCACACGGTGTGCATCCACCTCTTCAGGAGTTTCACATGCGGCAACTGCCCCTCAACGTCCCGGTGCTTCGTCAATCCCCTGCGCCTGCTCGCGTCGACGCTCAGCGCGATGCACACCGTGCGACGCTGGCGGCCCCCCGCGAGCTGGGAGCCGAGGAGTTGCGCCATGTCAGCGGCGCCGGCACGCGACTGCCGAACCGCACCTGGTGAGTCCCACCCGGCGCGTCCGGGATCGGCCGTGCGCTGAGCGATGACCGGGTTGTTTCGCCCCGAGTCCGTCGAGCACCAGAGCCATTCGTGGCTCGGTGGCATTCAGCTCGTCCGTCCCGTTCCGCTGGCCATACTGACCGGTCTGGTGGCCTGCACGGCCCTCGCGACCGGTTTGTTTCTTTACCAAGGGGAATACACCCGCAAGGCACATGTGCTGGGGGTCATCGTCCCCGACCGCGGCCTGTTGCGCCTGCCGTCACCAGCAGTCGGCACAGTCGTCGAGCGGCGTGTCAACGAAGGTAATTCTGTTCGCGCGGGTGACGTTCTCTTCGTCATCTCGGTGGATCGGTCGACACTCAAGGGCGATGCGCAATCTGCCGTGCAAGGCAGCCTCCAGTCCCGGCAGCACAGCCTGCAGGAAGCCAATCTGCAGAGCAAGGCGCTCGAACAAGCGCAGGTCGCCGCGCTGACCCGGCAGATCGAGGACATGCGCCGCGAGTTGCAGCAGATGGACGCCGAGGCCGAGTTGCAACAACAACGCCTCGCCCTGGCTTTGAGAGCGCAGGCCAAGCTCGAATCGTTGCAAGCCGATAACTTCGTTTCGTCGGCCCATGTGCAGACCAAGGCCGAGGAAGTCCTCGGCTTGCGCGCGCAGGCCCAGGCGCTCGCACGCCAGCGCACCGCGCACCAGCGAGAAATCGGCGTTCTCGAAGCCCAACGCCGGGAAAAGCCGCTGCAGGCGCTGGCGCAGCGCGGCGCCATTGAGCGCGGCCTGTCTGAGCTGGCCCAGGAGTCGGCGCAGAGCGACGCGTTGCAACGCATCGTCGTGCGCGCACCGCAGGCCGGCGTCGTCACGGCCGTGCTCGCCGCACCCGGCGACAGCGTATCGCCCGCAGCCGCCCTGGCGAGCCTGCTGCCCGAAGGGGCGAAGATGCAGGCGGAGCTGTTCGCTCCATCCAGCGCGGTGGGTTTCCTGCGTCCCGATCAGGCCGTGCAGCTGCGCTACCAGGCGTTTCCGTTTCAGAAGTTCGGTCACCATCCGGGGCAGGTGTTGCAGGTGTCGCGAACGCCATTGCAGGCCGCCGAACTGGCCAGTCTGCCGTTGTCCGCCGGGTTCAGTGCCACCCCGGGTTCGAGCACCGCTGCGTCGCCCGGCGAGCCGCTCTACCGCATCACCGTGGCACTCGAGCAGCAAACGGTGCAGGCGTACGGCATCGCGCAGCCGCTGGTCGCCGGCATGCAACTCGAAGCCGATGTGCTGCTCGACCGCCGGCGACTGATCGAGTGGATCTTCGAGCCGTTGCTGAGCGTCACCGGGCGTTTGTGATGAACGCACCCGGCGCGGGATTGGGTGCAACCGCGCTGTCGGCATTGCGCTTCGGCTGGGGCAGACCCCGGATGCCGATGCTGCTGCAGACCGAGGAAGCCGAATGCGGCCTCGCCTGCCTGGCCATGGTCGCCACCTACCACGGGCTGAAGACCGACCTGCCGACGCTGCGCCGTCGATTCTCGTTGTCGCTGAAAGGCGCAACGCTGTTGGACCTGACACGCATGGCCGGTCAGCTGCAGCTGACACCGCGCGCACTCCGTGTCGAACTCGAACACCTGCCGCAGTTGCAGCTGCCCTGCGTGCTGCACTGGAACCTGAATCACTTCGTCGTGCTGACGGCCTTGCGCGGCGACAGGGCCGTGATCCACGATCCGTCCCACGGCATCCGAAGCGTGTCGATGGACGAACTGTCGAAGCACTTCACCGGCGTCGCGCTCGAATTGACGCCGACGCCTGACTTCCGGCCCCGCGAAGAGCGGCAGTCGGTGTCAGTGCGGCAGCTGCTCGGCCGAGTGACCGGGCTGAAGCGCTCGCTGCTCCAGATCATGGTGCTGGCGCTGGCGCTCGAAGTGTTCATGCTGCTGTCGCCGTTCTTCATGCAGTGGGTCGTCGACAGCGTGCTGGTCAGCGCCGACCGCGACCTGCTGGTGACGCTCGGGCTCGGCTTCACGCTGCTGGTGCTGGTGCAGGTGGCGACCGGCGCGATCCGTTCGTGGGCCGTTCTGTACCTGTCGTCGACCTTGAACCTGCAATGGCTGTCGAACGTGTTCGCGCACCTGATGCGGCTGCCGGTGGTCTGGTTCGAGAAGCGCCAGACCGGCGACGTGATGTCGCGCTTCGGTGCGGTCGAGAAGATCCAGCAGACGCTGACCACCAGCTTCATCGAGGTGGTGCTCGATGGCCTGCTGGTCGTGCTGACGCTGGCGATGATGTCTTTCTACAGCGTCAAGCTGACGCTGATCGCCCTCGGCGCCGTGGCCCTGTATGC
Organism: Burkholderiaceae bacterium; assembly: GCA_030654805.1. Lineage (GTDB taxonomy): Bacteria > Pseudomonadota > Gammaproteobacteria > Burkholderiales > Burkholderiaceae_C > PBB1. Next base: position 9,727 of record JAURWR010000055.1, on the reverse strand, counting down.
GCTGCTGCGCTGGGCCTTCTTCCGGCCGCTGCGCGATGCGACCGAAGAGGGCATCGTGCATGACGGGCGCATGGCCACCCACTTCCTCGAATCATTGCGCGGCGTGCAGTCGATCAAGCTGTTCAACCGCCAGGAAGATCGCCAGGCGCAGTTCATGAACCGCGCGGTCGACGCGTTAAACGCGCACATCCTGACGCGCAAGCTCGACCTGACGCTGGCGGTGTCGCACAAGCTGGTGTTCGGGCTCGAGCGTGTGGCCGTGATCTGGGTCGGCGCGCTGCTGGTGCTCGACCGCAGCTTCTCGGTCGGCATGCTGTTCGCGTTCTTCGCCTACAAGGAACAGTTCGCGCTTCGGGTCAGCGGGCTGATCGACAAGGTCGTCGAACTGCGGATGCTGAAGCTGCAGGGTGAACGGCTCGCCGACATTGTGCTGACGGCGCCCGAAGCCGAGGTAGCCATGCCGATCGACACTCAAAAGGTCGGCGGTCAGATTGAGCTCAGCAACATCGGATTCCGCTATTCAGATGGCGAGCCCTCGGTCATCGACGGCCTCGACCTGACGATCGAGCCCGGCGAGTCGGTGGCGATCGTCGGGCCGTCGGGCTGCGGCAAGACGACGCTGCTGAAGCTGATGCTCGGCACGCTCGAACCGCAATCGGGCGAGTTGCGGATAGGCGGCCTGCCGCTGTCGCGGTTGGGTCTGCGTGCGTGGCGCGACATGATCGGCACGGTGATGCAGGACGACCAGCTGTTCGCCGGATCGATCATCGACAACATCAGCTTCTTCGACGCCGCGCCTGATGCAGCCTGGGTCGAGGAATGTGCCCGGCTGGCGGCCGTTCACGACGAGATCGAGGCGATGCCGATGGGCTTTCAAACGCTGATCGGCGACATGGGGACCAGCGTATCGGGCGGCCAGAAGCAGCGCATCCTGCTGGCCCGCGCGCTGTACAAGCGGCCCCGCATCTTGTTCCTCGACGAGGCAACCAGCGCGCTCGATGTCGACCGCGAGCGGCTGGTCAACCAGGCGGTGCGCCAACTCGATCTGACCCGCGTGATCGTTGCGCACCGCACGGAGACGATAGCCACCGCCGGCCGCGTGATCGTGCTGCACGAAGGGCGCGTCGCGCAGGACCTGCGCAGCGTTCCGGGCAGCTGGATGGCCGGTCGCTGACGGCTCGGGCGACGAGTCGACTCAATCGGAGCGACGCAGGCCCCGCACCGGCGTGGGCGCGGTGTCCCGCTCCAGCGCGCTGAGCCAAGCGATGGCTTGCTCCCGCGTCTCGCCGCACATCTCGGCGCTGGGGCGCAGCGACACGCACACCGCCGGTCGCTGCGGCAAGCCGAACAGCGCGCAGCGACCGTCACCGGTCAACTGGAGGCACGGCACACCGGCGGGCTTGCCGACGCCGTCGACGAACGGCATGCCGGGGATCGGGCTGGAGATCGACGGCGCGGTGCAGCACGCGCCGCAGCCGGGGCGGCAGGCCAGCTCGGTCCGGGTTCGATCGCCGCTGGATGGAAGGGTGGAGCGTGGCATCGGGTGCGGCCGGGAAGGGTGTTCAGACGCCTTGGGGTGACTTCACAGGGGGCGCTCCCTACAATCCCGGATTGCTCAAAAAACAGGCACCGCCATGTGGTTCCCCCAAGTCTTCGATGTCATTGTGATCGGTGGCGGCCACGCCGGCACCGAGGCGGCGCTCGCCTCGGCACGGCTGGGCTGCGCCACCTTGCTGCTGACGCACAACATCGAGACGCTGGGGCAGATGAGTTGCAACCCGTCGATCGGCGGCATCGGCAAGGGCCACCTGGTCAAGGAGATCGACGCGCTGGGCGGCGCGATGGCGGCTGCGACCGACGAGGCGGGCATCCAGTTCCGCATCCTCAACGGTTCGAAGGGCCCTGCGGTACGTGCGACCCGCGCGCAGGCCGACCGCGTGCTGTACCGCGCCGCGATCCGACGCCGGCTCGAGAATCAATTGAATCTGTGGCTGTTCCAGGGTGCCTGTGATGACTTGATCGTCGAAGGTGACGCAGTGACTGGGGTGGTAACGCAAGTGGGCGTTCGCTTTCGTTCCCGGGCCGTGGTGCTGACGGCCGGGACCTTCCTGAACGGCAAGATCCATGTCGGCCTCGACAACCATGCCGCCGGCCGAGCCGGCGACCCGCCAGCGATCACGTTGTCGTCGCGCCTGAAGGAACTGAAGCTGCCGCAAGGGCGCCTGAAAACCGGCACACCACCACGTATCGACGGCCGCAGCATCGATTTCAGCCGGTTGACGCCGCAGTTCGGCGATGGCGTCCCCGGCACCGACGGCAGCCCGCCGGAAACACCGATGCCAGTGTTCAGCTACCTGGGCGAAGCATCGCAGCACCCAGCTCAGGTGCCGTGCTGGATCACCCACACCAACGAACGAACGCACGAGATCATCCGCTCAGGCTTCGACCGCAGTCCGATGTTCACCGGCGTGATCGAAGGGGTGGGGCCGCGCTACTGCCCCAGCATTGAGGACAAGGTGAACCGCTTTGCCGACAAGACCTCGCACCAGATCTACCTGGAACCCGAGGGCTTGACCACGCACGAGTTCTATCCGAACGGCATCTCGACCTCGCTGCCCTTCGACATCCAGCTGGCCGCCGTGCATTCGATGCAAGGGCTGGAGCACGCGCACATCCTGCGTCCTGGTTATGCGATCGAGTACGACTACTTCGACCCGCGTGCCTTGAAGGCGAGTTTCGAGACGAAGTCGATCCAGGGCCTGTTCTTCGCCGGACAGATCAACGGCACCACCGGTTACGAAGAGGCCGCAGCTCAGGGCTTGTTCGCAGGCCTGAACGCCGCTTTGCAGGTGCGCGGCGAACCTGCATGGACGCCCGGTCGCGACGAAGCCTATCTGGGCGTGCTGGTCGACGATCTGATCACCAAGGGCGTGACCGAACCCTACCGCATGTTCACCAGCCGAGCCGAGTTCCGCTTGCAACTGCGCGAGGACAACGCCGATCTGCGCCTGACCGAGCACGGCCGCCGCCTCGGCTTGGTCGATGACGTGCGTTGGACCGCCTTCAGCCGCAAGCGTGATGCTGTTTCACGTGAAACGCAACGACTGAGGGCGACCTGGGTGCGGCCGCAGACATTGCCCGCCGCAGACGCCGAGCGCTTGCTGGGCAAGGCACTTGAGCACGAATACAGCCTGTCGGAGCTGCTGCGTCGGCCTGAGGTCAATCACGACATATTGAGCGCGGTGGCGGCCATCGCTTGCCTCGGACCGGTGGTTTCACGTGAAACACTGCGTTCGGAACTGGGCTCCACGTTGGCCGATGCGGTGATCGAGCAGGTGGAGATCAGCGCCAAATACGCTGGGTACATCGTCAAACAGAACGATGAGGTCGAACGGGCCGCCCGCTACGAGCATCTGGCCTTGCCCGCCGATTTGGACTACTCGCAGGTGTCCGCCCTCAGCTTCGAGGTGCGGCAGACGCTGAGCCGCCATCGCCCGCAGACACTGGGGCAAGCTTCGCGAATGTCAGGCGTCACCCCCGCAGCCATGTCCTTGCTGTTGGTACACCTGAAGAAAGGGCGCTTTGCCGGGTTCAATGAACTGAGCACACCGACCCTGGCCGATGCTGCCTGACATCCCGATGCATCCACTGCACGAAGCGCTGGCCCAGATCGTCTCCGCGTTGGGGTTGGATTCGGCATCGACTCCGATCGACCAGCTGCTCGCGTACCTCGACCTGCTTCAGCGCTGGAATGCCACCTACAACCTCACAGCGGTACGCGATCCACAGCAGATGCTGACGCAGCACCTGGCAGATTGCCTCGCGGTGGTCGGGCCGATGTCTCGGCAGCTCGCTCAAGTGCCAGCCGCAAAAGGGGAAGTATCCAGACCGCTGCGCATCCTCGATGTGGGCAGCGGCGGCGGGTTGCCCGGCGTCATCCTGGCCGCTATGTTTCCGAGTTGGCAGGTCGTGTGTGTCGATACCGTCGGCAAGAAGGCGGCGTTCATCCGACAGGCGGCGGTGGAACTCGGATTGGGAAATCTCGGTGCCGAGCACGCGCGTGTCGAAACCCTGCGCGCCGAACCATTCGATGTGATCACCTCGCGAGCCTTCTCCTCGCTGGTGGATTTCACCCGACTGACCCGAAATCTGCTCGCAACGCAGGGCGTGTGGATGGCCATGAAAGGCAAGGCTCCAGCCGCCGAGCTCTCGGCCCTGCCTGACGAGATCGAGGTGTTTCACGTGGAACCCTTGATCGTTCCCGGCCTGAACGCCGAGCGCTGCCTGGTCTGGATGCGCCGGGCCGTGGCGCCGTCGGTGGTGGCAGTCGACCACTGACCGTTGCCGATTCGGTTTTCACGGGCGCTCACCCACCCCAGAGCAGCGCGAGCGGAGCCAACCCGGTTCCTATAATCAAAGTCAGCACATCAGGCGGGGAAGAGCGAATTTCCGTGCCGTCTGAGACGTCTCCTCTCTGCCTCCGACCTGAACCCCAGCCCCCATGGCCCGAATCTTCTGCATCGCCAACCAAAAAGGCGGGGTCGGCAAAACCACGACGACCGTGAACCTGGCGGCTGGATTGGCGCTGGTCGGCCAACGCGTGCTGGTGGTCGATCTCGATCCGCAAGGCAATGCAACGATGGGCTCGGGCATCGACAAGCGAGCGCTCGAACTGAGCGTCTACGACGTGCTGCTCGAAAACGCTTCGGTCGTCGAAGTTCGCCAACGCAACGACAAAGTCGGCTACGACCTGATCGGCGCCAACCGCGAACTGGCGGGAGCCGAAGTCGAACTGGTCGAACTCGATCGTCGCGACAAGCGGCTCAAGGCCGCGCTGGAGGCCGTGGCCGACCAGTACGACTTCGTGCTGATCGACTGCCCACCGTCATTGAGCATGCTGACCCTGAACGGCCTGTGCAGCGCGCACGGCGTCATCGTGCCGATGCAGTGCGAGTACTTCGCGCTCGAAGGCCTGTCGGATCTGGTCAACACCATCAAGCAGGTGCACGCCAACTTGAACCCGGATCTGCAGATCATCGGTCTGCTGCGGGTGATGTTCGACCCGCGCATCACGCTTCAGCAGCAGGTCAGCGAGCAACTCAAATCGCATTTCGGCGACAAGGTGTTCGATACGGTGATCCCGCGCAACGTGCGGCTGGCCGAAGCGCCGAGCTATGGCTTGCCGGGGGTGATTTTCGATCCGGCGTCGAAGGGCGCGCAGGCTTTCGTCGCCTTTGCACAGGAAATGGTTCGCCGCATCGGATCGATGTGAGTGTTTGCTTTCGATCAGTGTTTTATCGATCCAAGATCAAAGGCCCAGACCTTCGTCGATGCCCAGGTGGACGTTCATCGATTGCACCGCCGCGCCGCTGGCCCCCTTGCCAAGATTGTCCAGCCGCGCCATCAGCAGCACCTGCGTGTCGCTGGCGAACACGAACAGGTCGACCCGGTTGGTGTCGTTGGATGCCTGCACGTCGAAGAAGCCTTCCGCCAGAGTCGCCTCATCACTCAGCGGCATCACACGGATGAAGCGCTCGCCCGCATAACGGCGCGCCAGCGCCTCGCGCAGATCAGCGGCGCCGATACTTCCACTCAGTTGCGCAAGATGTAAGGGCACACTGACAGTCAAGCCCTTGTAAAACGGACCAACGATCGGCATGAACACCGGGGGTACGGACAGGCCAGTGTGCGTTTTCATCTCGGGCAGGTGCTTGTGAGCCAGCGCCAGCGCATATGGGCGTGGCGCGGCAAGCGCCACATACGGGATCGACGCATCACTGCCGCATGCGGTGGACAGCGGAGCCGCCTCGTAGTCGCGGATCATGCTTTTGCCGCCACCCGAGTAGCCGGTGATCGACGTGGCCGTCACCGGCGTGGTCGATGCCAGCAGCCCGGCGTCGACCAGGGGCCGGATCAGCAGGATGAAGGCGCTGGCGTGGCAGCCGGGGTTCGCGATGCGCTTGCTCGCGCGGATCGCGGCCCGCTGTTCCGGCGCCAGTTCGGGCAACCCGAACACCCAGCCCGGCGCGGTGCGATGCGCGGTGCTGGCGTCGATCAGGCAGGTGGCCGGGTTGGTGACCAGCGCCGCAGCCTCGCGCGATGCAGCATCCGGCAGGCACAGGAAAGCAACATCGGCGGCGTTCAGCAGGCGGGCGCGCTCGGCCGCGTCCTTGCGCAGCTCCGGATCGATGCGCAGCACGTCGATGTCGTCACGCTGGGCGAGATACTCGTGGATGCGCAGGCCGGTGGTGCCCTCCTGGCCATCAACGAACACGCGGTGCTTCATGGTGTTTCCCCTCAACAAACTGGCCTGCGAGGATAAGCGAGCGAGATGACGAACGACGAAAGCGCCGCAGCCTCAACCACCCGCAGTCGGGATCCCTCTGCGGCAGGACCGCGCCAGCGCGTTCTGTTGCTGCCCGGCTGGCAAGACTCCGGCCCGACCCATTGGCAAAGCCGCTGGGAGGCATTGCACGGGTATCAGCGCGTCGAACAAGACGACTGGCTGTGGCCGCGTCGTGGCGACTGGATGGCTCGGCTCGACGAGGTGATGCAGGGCGATGACACGCCGGTCGTGCTGGTCGCCCACAGCCTGGGCTGTCACCTGGTCGCGGCCTGGGCGGCGCACTCGCAGCACACCGCGCGCGTGCGCGCCGCCTTGCTGGTCGCACCGCCCGATACGGAGCGCGACGACACACCGCCCAACCTGTACAACTGGCGGCCGATCGTGCGACAGCGCCTGCCGTTCGCCTCGCTGGTGGTGGCCAGCAGCGACGACCCGTACTGCAGCATCGCGCGGGCGGCGGGCCTGGCCGCCGACTGGGGCAGCGCCTGGTGCCTGCTCGGCGCGCATGGGCACATCAACGGCGAATCGCAACTGGGCGATTGGGACGCGGGCCGCGCCTTGCTGCAGTCGCTGAAGTAAGTTCGATGTCGAGAAGGGGGCAACACCCCAACGGCATCCCGGATTCGATGCCGGACAATCCGCCGATGGTCACCAAGAAACCCAAGGGCCTCGGCCTCGGCCTCGAAGCGCTGCTCGGCCCCCGCGTCAAGGAACCCACCGACGCTCCGGCATCCGATGCCGACCGCACACCGCGCAGCCTGAAGCTGACGCAGCTGCGGCCTGGCAAGTACCAGCCGCGAACGCGCATGGACGAAGGCTCGCTCTACGAGCTGGCCGAAAGCATCAAGGCGCAGGGAATCATGCAGCCGATCCTCGTGCGCCGCGTGCATGACGTGGCAACCGGGTCGTCGACCGATCAACCGCAGTACGAAATCATCGCCGGCGAGCGCCGCACACGTGCGGCCAAACTGGCCGGCCTCGACGAGGTGCCGGTGCTGGTCAAGGACGTGCCCGACGAAGCCGCTGCGGCGATGTCGCTGATCGAGAACATCCAGCGAGAAGACCTCAACCCGCTCGAAGAAGCACAAGGCCTGAAGCGGCTCACCGATGAATTCGGCCTGACGCACGAACAGGCCGCGCAGGCCGTGGGTCGCTCGCGCAGCGCGGCCAGCAACCTGCTGCGCCTGTTGAACCTGGTCGAGCCCGTGCAGCAGATGCTGATGGCCGGCGACCTCGACATGGGCCACGCGCGCGCGCTGCTGCCGCTCGACGGCGCGCGCCAGATCCTCGCGGCCGGCGAGATCGTCGCGAAGAAGCTCAGCGTGCGCGAGGCCGAACGGCTGGTCGCGCGTGCCGATGACAGCGGCCGCCAGAAGCCGGCCGCGCGGGCGGCTGACGCCAAGTCACGCGACCTGCTGCGCATCGAGCAGGAACTGTCGGATGCGCTGACCGCGCGTGTCGAAGTGCGCGTGAAGAAGCGCACCGCACGCGGCGAACAAGGCGAGATCTCGATCGCCTTCGGCTCGCTCGACGAACTCAACGGGCTGCTCGACAAGCTTGGTCTGCCCAAGCGCTGACCCGGCGCGCCTTCCGCCTTCCAGCGAAACCGCGCGACAGCGCCCGGATTGCTCGCCGGGTACCTCGGTTCCAGGGCCGACCTCCCGGCCAAGGCAGCGCCATGCCGATGTGCGCCAACGTGGGCGCCTCCACCTGACACCGGTGCATCTGCGGTGCGGCAACGCTCGAGAACCGGGGGGCGCACTCCGCCGCGCCGATGTCGCGCTTCCACGCCGCCTACACCAGACACGCCCCTGAGGTTTGATCTGGCGCAAGCCTGCTGCTCAAGGCGGTGTGCGATTAGCACCGGAAAACAGCGGCTCATCCGAGGGTCCCTTTACTGCGATCAGCACAGATTAGGTGCATCCATGCCAAGGCAATTACTGAGGCCTTCAGCCCTCCCGAGGCTGGTCGATAAGCCTTGTAGCGCAGCCCCCGTGCGTCGCTTCGCCCAGGTCCTGCCCGCCACCCGAGACCACCCCTGATATCACCCCCCATGAACGCATCGACGATCACCTCACCCAGCCTCAGCGGCAGCGCGACAAACGGCTTCGTGGCCACGTTCGCCGAGACCGTGATGCGCAGCCTCGGTGGTCGGCGTGATGCGCCGACCACGATCTCTGCCGCCGAGGCGATGGGTGCGCGGCTCGACGAAGCAGCGCGCACCTGGACCACCCACCTGGGCACCGCGCAGGCACAGATGCGCGAAGCCACCGAGCAACTGCTGTCGGGCTTCACCCAGATCCTGGAGCAGCTTGACGCCATCATCGACCCCGATGGACGCGGCACCGCCGGTCATCCGATCACCGCCAGCGGACTCGACAGCCGCGCTCGGGTGCTCGAAACCTGCGAGTCGCGACTGCGTGGCCTGATCCAAAACTTCCAGGGCTTCGTCCAGTCCCGCGACGAGGTCATGCAGTCGGTGCGGATGCTCGCTGGCGAGTCCGTGAGTCTGGGCGGCATGGCCGAGGACGTGGCCAAGATCGCACGGCAGACCAACCTGCTGTCCCTCAACGCAGCCATCGAGGCGGCCCGGGCTGGCCCGAGCGGGCGCGGTTTCGCGGTGGTCGCCACCGAGGTGCGTCGCCTGTCCACCGAGTCGGGCGACACCGGCAAGCGCATCGGTGATCACGTCAAGGCGTTCGGCCAGCGCATGAATGCCGCGCTGAAGCAGGCCTCGGAGCACACCACGCACGACGCGCAGGTGATTCAGGCGTCTGAGCAGACCATCCACGAGGTCGTTGAGCAGGTCGACGCCGCCGTGACCCAGCTGAACGAACGCGCCACTGAACTCAGCGCGCGCGGCGAAGCGGTGCGCGCGCAGGTCGAGCAACTGATGATCGCCTTCCAGTTTCAGGACCGGGTCCAGCAGATCGTGGACCAGGTCAACTCGTCGATCACCACGGCGGTCGCACGGCTCCAGCAATCACTGATCGACGGCACGACTCCGAACGCCGAGGAATGGAGCGCCTTGCTCCGGGCCGGTTACACGACCCATGAACAACGACTGGCATCCGAACCCGGCGCACAGACTGCCGCGTCACCGTCCAGCAACGACACCACCTTCTTCTGACTCACGTCCATCCCACCATGGCCAAAACCATCCTCATCGTCGACGACTCCACCTCCCTGCGCACGGTCGTCAAGCTGGCGCTGGCGCGCGCAGGTTACGAGGTGCTCGAAGCCGGTGACGGAAAAGAAGGTCTGACCCAGCTCGACAAGGCAGGCAAGGTGCACCTGATCATCAGCGACGTGAACATGCCCAACATGGACGGCATCACCTTCGTCACGCACGTCAAGCAGCACCCTCGACACAAGTTCACG
>JAURWR010000051.1 GCA_030654805.1 Burkholderiaceae bacterium | reverse complement strand
CGGTGTCGTTCCGGGTGAGCGTCGTGTCGTTGCTTTGACCCACGACAAGGTCCGTGCGCCGATCCAGGCTCCCAATGAAACGAGGTTGACCACAAGGAGCTTCCAATGCACGCACTCAGAGACCTTTTCACTTCGGACGCCGGCCTGATGAGCATGGCGGTCATCGCCTTCATGCTGGGCATGGGTGGCTTCTTCATTCGCTACACGCTCAAGCACGTGCGCGAAGACGAAGCCGCTGACCGCCGGAAGCGCTGATCGCACGCGAGCGTTGCCGATTCAGTACAGGCCCGGCACAAAGCGCCGCGTGCGGGCTTGGTAGTCGGCGTAGCCGGGGTGAGCCGACAGCATCCAGCGCTCTTCCAGCGCGGCCTTGGTGGCGAGCACAACCACCAGCGCGGCCGCAGCAACCCCGACCGCGAGTGACGGGCGAGCCGACCAGCACCCCAGCGCACAGGTGAAGACCGCCGTGTACATCGGGTGCCGCACCCAGCGGTAGGGGCCTTGCTGCACCAGGTGTCCGCCGGCTCGCGGGGCAGGATGAATGTTGAAATTGCCCGGGCGATTGGCGTGCAGTGACCACAGCATCAGCATCAGGCCTGCCGGAAACAGGATCCAGGCCACTGCGGTGGCTCGGCCCGCGATGAAAGCGGGTGCCGCCAGCGTGCCCAGGACCGCGATCAAGGAGAACTGCAGCGCCACCAGAACGACGCCGAGGCGGCTGCGTGTGGGGGCGGGATCAGGGCGCATCGGCTCGCTTTTGCAGCAGCCGCACACGCATCGGCCGCGTGAAGCGGGCTTCGCCCGCTGATGCATGCGGCTCGAACGCGGCGCGCACCTCGGCCAGCTTCGCATCGTCGATGCGGTGGTCGGCGAACGTGGGACGCATCATTCGCCGCTCGAAATCGGCGAAGTCCGCGAACCGCACCGGCATCTCGAAACTGCGTTCGCCCACCTGGACCCAGGTCCCCGTGCGCAGTGCGGTGTCCAGCGCCGCCTGCGCTGCGGCGCGCACCGTGCCTTCGTCGTTGAACAGTCGGACCACATCGTTCAGCGGCCCGTCGTAGACCGGCTCCGAGACATACAGGTGCCCGCCTGCGCGCAGCACTCGGGCGACTTCGTCCAGGGCCTGCGCCATCGAACCCATCGGCACGTGGTGCAGCGACTTCAGCATCAGCGCGAGGTCGAAACTGGCGTCTGGCAAGGGGATCGATTCGGCGCCGGCGGTGATGAAATGGAGTCCCGGTGCCGGTGCCGCCAGGTTCTTCGCCTGCTGGCGCGCATCGACCTCCAGTCCCGTCACGTCGCAGTCGGGGTGCCGGACCAGCAGCGCACGCGCCAGCGCCGCTGCGCCGCAGCCCGCTTCGACGATGCGCAGGCCGGCCAGCGGCACCAGCTCGGCCAGAACGTCCAGTTCGTCGTCGATCAGCGGGCGGCAGGAGTGACTCGGGTTCATGGCATCGCTTTCAGGAAATCAGTGGGAGGCGCATGACAGCTGCCATTGTTCAGCCTTCGCATCGTCGTGGCGTGCGCAGGCCGCCCCACGGATCGGAGGCGTACCGCATGCCGAGCGCAGGAAATCGACCAGCACCGGCGCATGCAGCGCCAGCGTGTCGCGCAGGTCGTGGTCGCCGTCCACCGCCAGCAGGCGTGCCTGGTTCGACGCGGCCAGCAACCGCTCGGCGTCGGCGAACGGCACCGTGGTGTCTCCTCTTCCGTGCACCAGCAGCACCGGGCAATGCACGCGGGCCAGCGTGGTCAGCGGTGCGATGGCGTCGAACGACGTGCCGATCACCCGCTGCACGTGGTGCAGCACGTACCAGCCCAGCAACGGATACGGCACGTGGTTGGCGGCCATCAAGCGGCGCATCACTTCTCGCGGGTGAGCGAAGGCCGACAGGCTGACCACGGCGCACACGTCGTGGTGGTGCGAGGCGTGCAGCAGCGCAGCAGCGGCGCCCACCGAATGACCGATCAGCGCCAGCCGGTCGGCTGCGACGCCGGGTTGCTCGCGCAGCCAGGCGAGGCCGGTGGCGATGTCCTCGGCAAAGCGCGGCATCGAGGTGAAGGCTTCGTCGCCGCTGCGCCCGTGGCAGCGCGCATCGATCAGCAACACCGCGAATCCGGCGGCGTGCAGTGGCGCGACCAGCGGCCACATCGTCTCCGCGTTGGCGCCCCAGCCGTGCATCACCAGCGCCGCCGGTGCGCGCCGGTGCGTGCCCGTCGAAGGCGAGACCATCCAGCCGAACAGTCGCCTGCCGCGTGGGCCGGGAATGTCCACGTCGCGCCAGGCATCTCGCGACACCCCCGGATCGGCGGGTGCGGACGGATGCGGCATGCGCGGTGCACGCAGTCCGCTCAGGATGGCGCGATGCAGCAGCTGGTGCACCCCCCATGCGCCTGCCAGCAGGGTCGCTGTCTCGAGGATCATGGAATCGGCTCAGGCCCCACGGGAAAGCTGCGATTGCACCCAGCGGACCAGATCGGCGGACGACATGGCGCCAGACTGCCTGGCCAGCTCCTTGCCGGCGCGATACAGGATCAGCGTCGGGATGCTGCGGATCTGGTTGAGCGCGCTGGCCTGCGGGTTGGCCTCGGTGTCGACCTTGACGAAGCGCACGTCCGGCAACTGCGCGGCTGCCTGGGCGAAGTGCGGCGCCATCATCTTGCAGGGCCCGCACCACTCAGCCCAGAAATCAACCAGCACCGGCAGCCCGCTGCCGGCAATGAAGCCAGCCAGCCGCGCATCACCGAGCGCGACAGGCTGGGCGGCCATCAGCGCGCCCTTGCAGCGACCGCACACCGGCTCGTCGTGCATCCGCTCGTCGGGGACACGGTTGGTGACGCCGCAGGCGGGGCAGACGAGGTTCATGTGTGCTTCTCCATTCGGCTTCAGTGCATCCATTTGAGCGCCAGCGCGGCGAGCAGCGCCAGCGCGCAGGCCCGGCCCGAGAACAGCCATCGCCAGGCGGCCGCCCGCGGCACAAACCCCACGCCGCGTACGAAGCCGGCACTCATGGCCCAGAACAGCGACATCGCCAGGCCGTGGTCGGCGCGTCCGGACGCGTCGGTCATCAGCGGCGGATACAGCGTGCCCGCCAGCATGATGACCAGCGCTGCGATGAGGCTCGGAAGGTGCATGCGTGGCGGCGCGGAAGCCGCGCCGCGAGCGACCGGCGAGCCGTTGGCGACTGTCGGCTTCATGTCGCGGTCTCGTCCTCGCCCGCAGCCTGTCGGGCCGCCTCGTTCTCGCCCCACATCGCGTTCATCACCGCCAGCAGCACGGCAAAGCCGACCCCCAGGACCCAGGCGAAATACCACATGTCGTGCCTCCTCAGGCCGCGGCGTCGTCGCCGATCAGGATGCGCGTGTCGCTCGCGTAGCGATGCGCCGGAATCTCCAGGTTTGTCGGCGCCGGCTTGTTCTTGTAGACACGGCCTGCACCGTCGAAGGTAGAGCCATGGCACGGACAGAAGAAGCCGCCAGGCCAGTCGCTGGGCAAGCTGGGGTTGTTGCCGCCCTTCGGTGCATTGTTGGGAGAGCATCCGAGGTGGGTGCAGATGCCCACCGCAACGAAGATCTCCGGCCGGATCGACCGGGCGGCGTTTTGCGCCAGGACCGGCTGCTGGTCACGCAGAGATTGCGGGTCGACGAGTTGCGCGTCGTGGCCCTGAAGCGCGTCCAGCATTTCGGGCGTCCGGCGCACCACCCAGACCGGCTTGCCCCGCCATTCGACCGTCTTCATGTCGCCGGGTCGCAGGTCGGCGATGTCGACCTCGACCGAGGCGCCGAGCGCCTTGGCCCGCTCGCTCGGGGTCAGTGTCTCGATGAAAGGGATGGCCGTGGCGACAACCCCCACGCTGGCGGCTGCGGCGGTGGCGAGCAGCCAGGTGCGTTTGTCGGCATCCGGCGGCAGCAGGGGTGCCGGAGCATTCAGGGTGTGTTCAGACATCGGGTGTCCTTCGGCCTCAGTAGGCGGTGTGTTCGTTGGCGCGGATGTGCGCGACCGTGACCTTGCCGCGCATCACGCGATAGGCCCAGGAGGTGTAGAGAACGATCAGCGGCAGGAAAACCAGCGTGGCCCAGAACATCAGCCCCAGCGTCATGTGACTCGAGACGCTGTCCCAGACCGTCAGGCTGGCGTCGGGCTGTGTCGAAGAAGGCATCACGAACGGGAACATCGCGCCGCCCGCCGTGCCGATGACGCCGACGATGGACAGGGCCGACGCAGCGAACGCAGCCAGCGTGCGACGCACCGTGACCAGCCCGGCGGCCAGCAGCGCGCCGCCGATGCCCATCACCGGCAGCAACCACAGCAGCGGCTGCCGGCCGTAGTTGCCCCACCATGCATCCGCGCTGCGCACCACGGTCTTGCCCAGTGGGTCGGGCAGGGCTCCGGGATCGATCACCGAGGTGATCACGTAGCCCTCGATGCCGCCCACGCGCAGCCAGATGCCGGCCGCGATGAAGGTCACGACCATCACCAACGCCGCGCTCACGGCGCCGCGCGCCGCACGCTGCTGGATCGCGCCTTCGGTGCGGTGCGCCAGGTACATGCCGCCGTGCATGGTGATCATGGTGCTGCTGACGACCCCGACCAGCAGTGCAAACGGATTCAGCAGTTGCCAGAAGCTGCCGGTGTAGGTCGAGACCATGAAATCGTCGAACCCGAACGGCACGCCCTGCAGCAGGTTGCCGAAGGCCACGCCGAAGATCAGGGGTGGCACCGCCCCGCCGATGAACAACCCCCAGTCCCAGGTACTGCGCCAGGTGGCGTTGTGGATCTTGCTGCGGTAGTCGAAGCCGACCGGCCTGAAGAACAGCGCCCACAGCACGGCCATCATGGCCCAGTAGAAACCGCTGAAGGCGGTGGCATAGACCACCGGCCAGGCCGCGAAGATCGCGCCGCCGCCGGTGATGAACCAGACCTGGTTGCCGTCCCAGTGCGGGCCGACGGTGTTGATGACGACGCGGCGCTCTTCGTCGCCCTGGCCGACGAAGGGCAGCAGCGTGCCCACGCCCATGTCGTGGCCGTCCATGATGGCGAAGCCCACCAGCAGCACGCCGACGAACAGCCACCAGATCACCTTGAGGGTTGGATAGTCGATCACGATTCGATCCTTCAGGCGATGGCCGGGGCCGCGTGGTGGAAAGGCTCCTGCGAGTAGCGTCCCGTGCCGAGACTGCCCGGTCCCTGCCGCGCGAACTTCTGCATCAGGTAGACCTCGACCACCAGCAGCACGGTGTAGAAGCCGACGAATCCGGCAAGCGAGCCGTAGAGGCTGTTCACGGTCAGCGTCGAGACGCTCAGGTGGGTCGGCAGCACGCCGTAGATCGTCCACGGCTGGCGACCGTACTCGGCCACCACCCAGCCGAGCTCGCAGGCGATCCAGGGCGCCGGCAGCATCCACAGCGCCCACTTCAGCAGCCACGGCCTGCGCGTCCACTCGTTCTTGATCGTGGCCCAGAACGACAGGCCGAACAGCAGCAGCATCGCCACGCCCAGGCCGACCATGATGCGGAAGCTCCAGAACATCGGCATCACCCGCGGCACGGTGTCGTTGACCGCGCGGTCGATGATCTCGGGCGTCGCCTGGCGCACGTCGACCACGTACTTCTTGAGCAGCAGGCCGAAACCCAGGTCGATCTTGTGCGCCTCGAAGACCTGCCTGGCCACCGGGTCGTCGCGGTGCTTGCGCAGGGCCTCGAGCGCGGTCACCGCGACGATGCCGCGGATGATGCGTTCGCGGTTCTTCGCCTTGATCTCGCGGATGCCTGGGATCTCCTTCGTGATCGAACGGGTGCCGATCAGGCCCATCAGCCAGGGGATCTGAACCGCCCAGTCGTTCTTCTGCTGCGCCTCATTGGGCCAGGCGAGTGCGGTGAACGGGGCCGGCGCGGGTTCGGTCTCCCACATCGCCTCGATGGCGGCCATCTTGGTCTGCTGCGCTTCCCCGACCGTGTAGCCGGACTCGTCGCCGAGCACGATCACGCTCAGCACCGACGCCAGCCCGAAGGCCGAAGCCACGCGGAAGCTGCGCTTGGCGAACTCGATGTCACGCCCCTTGAGCAGGTACCAGCTCGACACCGACAGCACGAACATCGCGCCCGTCACGTAGCCGGCCGACACGGTGTGGACGAACTTGGCCTGCGCGTCCGGGTTGAACACGATGGCCCAGAAGTCGACCATTTCCATCCTCATCGTCTGGTAGCTGAACTCGGCACCCACCGGGTTCTGCATCCAGCCATTGGCGATCAGGATCCACAGCGCGCTCAGGTTGGTGCCCACCGCCATCAGCATCGTCACCATCAGGTGCTGGGTGCGCGTGAGGCGGTCCCAGCCGAAGAAGAACAGGCCGATGAAGGTCGATTCGAGGAAGAAGGCCATCAGCCCTTCGATGGCCAGCGGCGCGCCGAAGATGTCGCCCACGTAGTGCGAGTAATAGGCCCAGTTGGTGCCGAACTGGAACTCGAGCGTGATGCCGGTGGTGACGCCCAGCGCGAAGTTGATACCGAACAGCTTGCCCCAGAAGCGCGTCATGTCCTTCCAGACCACCTTGCCAGTCATCACATAGACGCTTTCCATGATGACGAGCAGCCACACCATGCCGAGCGTGAGCGGCACGAACAGGAAGTGGTACATCGCGGTGGCCGCGAACTGCAGGCGCGACAGGTCGACGAGTTGTTCGGATATCACGGGGTTGCTCCGGGAACAGGGGTTGTGCCACCGATGTGCGCCGCGGTCTGTGCGGTATCCGCGTTCACGCGCTGATCGCGCACGAATCCCCACCACAGCCCGACCAGCACCGCCAGCTTGACGACCACGGCAGTGACCAGGTGGCGCAACAGGCGGCGTTCATCGGGTGTCATGCCCTGATCAATCCAAGTTCCGTGCCATCGATAGGATTTCTAAAAAAACTCAACCCATCAACAACTTAATAGAACGCAGTGACGGAAAGCCACCCGTTGGAAGGCAGTCGTTACTGCCACATTGGCATGAACACTGCCATTGCTACTGTCAATGTGGATGGCAGCGACGACCTGGAAGATCAAAAACGCCGGGGTTCGTGCGCGTGCGTGCGCGGCACCGGGACCCGCCAGGGTCCGCTGCGTGCCGGGATAAAATTTTGCGATGCGTTCGCGCTTCACCACCCATCTCCATGTGCGCTGGATGACGATCTTCGTCGTCTGGTTTGCTTGCCTGGCGCCCACCGTTTCTCACGCGATGCGCGACCTGGGGTTGCCGACGCTGGGCGCCATCTGCACCAGCAACGCATTTCTGTCGGCAAAACTCAACGGGGCCAACACCCCCACCTGGGAACCTGCCGACAAGTCGGTCCCCGGGCCCGTCGCGGATGGTCTTGCGCACTGCCCTTTCTGCTTCCTGCAAGGCCATGACAGCGCTTTGCCCAGCCAGCCGCTGGCGCTTTCGATGCCCGGTGGCCTGCGTGTCGAGTTGCCTCGTCTTTTCCTGCAGGCGACCCACACCCTTCACGCATGGACCAGCGCGCAGCCGCGCGCCCCTCCAAAGTCCGGCTGACCGCCCGGATGACTTGACGTAAGTGCTGGGGCGCCATGCGGCGCCTCTTGTCCTTCCAAGCCCGCCGGCCAGAGATGCGCGCCCCGCACCTTGCGTCAGCCGCTCAACGCCCTTCCCAGCTCCCAAACGCTCGGTTTGCCTGCCGCCGTGGGCGAGCCGCTTTGCCCTGTCGGGCTTCGCTCCTCGCCCGAACGACGTGCTGCTGCGGCGTGCAGGACATCTGCTTCTTATCGTCTTCCTGGATCAAACACCCTTATGAAACGCCAAGGCTTCATCTTTCTGGCCCTCGGTCTGCAACCCTTCGTGACGATGGCTGCCGGGGAAACCGTGCTCCAGCCCGTGGTCGTGCGAGGCCCCGTGGCTTCCAACCCTCCTGCTGCCCGCAGCTTGTCCACCAGCGACAGCGCCACCCTTCTGAGCAATCAGTCAGGCGCCGCCGCATACAGCGGGGGAGGCGTCTCCGGTCTGCCCGCCCTGCGCGGCCTGGCCGACGACCGCCTGAAGATCCGCATCGATGGTGCCGAGACCACATCGGCATGCGCGAATCACATGAATGCGCCCCTCTCGTACATCGACGCCGGCCTGGTCAGCAAGGCGCGGGTGATTGCCGGCATTTCTCCCGTCAGCCTCGGCGGCGACAACATCGGCGGCGTCATCGACGTGGATTCGGCCGCTCCGGTCTTCGCGCGGGCGGGCGAGGGCCTGCTGACCCAGGGCGAGATCGCGTTCCTCAGGCGCAGCGTCGACGACAGTCGCACGCTGCAACTCTCCGCTGGCGTGGCGAGCGAAACGTTGAGCCTCCAGTAC
>JAURWR010000042.1 GCA_030654805.1 Burkholderiaceae bacterium | reverse complement strand
TGCCAGACGATCTGGCCGGTCTTGATGTCGATGGCGACCGTCGAGCAAGAGAACAGGTTGTCACCCTGACGGATGTGGCTGTTCCATGGGGCGGGGTTGCCGGTACCGAAGTAGGCCAGACCGGTCTTGGCGTTGTAGGTGCCGCCGAGCCACGGGGCCGCACCGCCGGTCTTCCACAGATCACCCGGCCAGCTCTTGTTGACAGTGCCGGAAATGCCGTTGTCGGTGGCGTTGCCGTCCTTGTCGTACTTCTTGCCCATGTGACCTTCGATGGTCGGGCGCACCCACACCAGCTTGCCGGTCTTCGGATCGCGGGCCTCAACGCGGCCGATGATGCCGAACTCGCCACCAGACACGCCGGTCAGCAGCAGACCGCCAGCGATCAGCGGAGCGGCCGACATCGAATAGCCGGCTGTGTATTCGTCGATCTTTTCCTTCCAGACGACTTCACCGGTATCCTGGTTCAGCGCGATCAGGTTGGCATCAAGCGTCGCGTAGATCACGAGGTTGTCGTAAAGCGCCGCACCGCGGTTGATAACGTCGCAGCAAGGCATGATGCCTTCAGGCAGGCGGTATTCGTACTTCCACAGCTTCTTGCCGGTCGCCGCGTCGAGCGCATAGATCCGCGAGTAGGAGCTGGTGATGAACATCTTGCCGTTGTGGATGACAGGCTGGGCCTCCTGGCCACGCTGCTTTTCACCACCGAACGAGAACGCCCAGGCGGGTGCCAGGCTGGCGACGTTGGAGGCATTGACCTTCTTCAGCGGCGAATAGCGCTGACCTTGCGTCCCCATGCCGTTCGACAGGACGTCACCGGTCGAGGCCGCATCGTTGTCGATCATCTGCGTGGTCACGACCGCCTGCGCTGTCATCGAGGCCAGGGCCGTCGCGATCAGCAGGCACGAAAGTTTCAACTTCATCTGATGTCTCCTCTTGTGGGTGTGTGGCAAACCGGCACACGATTTGTAGCCAGGAACCTTTCCCGGCAATACGCATGCCATTTCTCAAACGCTCGCCAGAACGGAAAATACTAAGTAAACCGGGACAACCTCGGGAGGTTTTCCCGTAGTCGGTGTCACAGACTCGAACAGTCGACCGCTGCAATCGTACCGATTTAATCAGCCAGGTCACTGTTCAGCGCACCGTCGAACCGTGAAGAGGGATCAACTCGTAGCGGGGATACAAGTCGGCCACGTTGCGCATGTACTCGGTGTTGAAGGCCGCCCCGTCGCGAAACTCGGCAGGCACCGATGCTCGCAGCAGTTCGTTCATATCGAGACCGCGCGGGCCCGCATCACGAAATGAACTGTCCAGCCAGATCAGGGAGCAGCGAGTCTGTTGGCAAACACCAGCCCACCGGCGAATGCGACCCCGCTTGAGGTGTCAACGAGCACCAGCTCCGAATCGGCGTGGCGCACAGTTCGGACAACTCGAAAACCCGCGTGCCGATGCGCCACGGGCCGGGGCCGATCGTCGCATTGGGCAGCAGCACCTCTCGGCGCCCTTCATCCAGTCACCGCTCAGGCGGTAGAGGTTGTTCGCGTAGCCGGCCGCCTCGCACTGCATACCGACCTGCGTCAGCGCGGTGGCACGGCCCAGCACATCGGCAAAGTCCAGTTGCCGAGAAAGTATCTGAGTGCAGGTCAGGTGCACAACTTGCCCCACCGGCTTGGCCGTCGTACTGGCGATCAAAGCACGCAGCTACTCGCCGTAGCGCGGCGACGGTCCGGTGTTGATCACGACCACACCCGCACCGGTGGTGGTGAAGCCCGCATTTGATAGACATGCTCGCAGGCGAGAAAGGCCGGGCGGGAGCACACGCGCGCCAGGCTGTTGAGGAAGAGGCGCGGCTGACGTTGCCGAGGGTGCGCGGCCAGATGCCACCCTTGCGCGTGGCTGTAGGTGCGGCGGTGCAGCCCCCGCCGCAGCCTGAGTCGACCCAGGGCACCGGCCGACATGACAGGTGCCGTCCAGCGTGCGGGCTGCAACGCGCACCGGACTCGCCTGTTCGAGCTTGTACCGGAACGCCACGCTGGGCGCGGCGTTCAACGGGAAATACTCGAGCACCTTGCGGATGGGGTTGGGTCGACCAGAGCGACGATCTGTTCGACCTGATTTACCCGCCGAGAAACACACCAAAAGCCTGTGAAGATCACCCAGGATGCAGATCTCTGCCGTGAGGTTTCAAGGCTCGAGGAGAAATGCACTCACATCGTCGAGCACCGGGGCCATCCAGCGCAGCGGCGCGGCAAAAGCCGCCGCCATCGTCACATGGTTGACGCGGTCGTACAGGCGCAGCGTCACCAGGCCGCCGGCCGCTTTCAGCCGCGCGGCCAGTCCCACGGTGTTGCGTTGCGGATCGACGAGGTCGTCGGTGCGGGCGGCGCCGAGAAAGGCTCGGGGTGAACCAGCGCTGATGTGTTCGAACACCCGGGTTCCGCTCGGGTAGTCGGGGTGGAAGAACACCGGACGCACGTCGGGATTGACGATGGGCAGGAAATCGTACGGCCCGGCCAGCCCGACCCAGCCGGCCAGTTCGGACGGGTCGTGGCCGGCGCCGCGCAACCAGCGTGCGTCGAGCGCGAGCATCGCCGCGTTGTAGGCGCCGGCGCTGTGGCCGACGACGAACACCCGCTTCGGGTCCCCGCCCAGCGCGGCGGCCTCACGCAGGCCGTAGGCCACGGCCTGCGCGCAGTCCTCCAGGAATTCGGGGTAGCGGACCTGCGGGTACAGCCGGTAATCGGCGACCAGCGTCAGCACGCCGCGCGAGGCCAGCGCCGCAGCGACGAACTTGTAGTCGGCACGCTCACCCCGGTTCCATGAGCCGCCGTAGAAGAACACGGCGACCGGGTAGCCGTTCGGCGGCGCGGCAACGGTCGGGCGATACACGTCGAGCTGCTGGCGCGGCAGGCTGCCGTACGCGATCGATGGGATCAGCACATGGGTGTCGTGGGCAACCAGCGCGTTGAGGGCGGTGGTCGGCGCGCAGGCGACCACACCGATACCGGCGGCCAGGATCAGGCCGGAGGCCAGCCACGAACGTGACAGGGAAGGAAGTCGCATGAACGCAGTACGCAGCGGGCGCCATGCCAGATGCGCGAAAGGCATCTGGATGCGACCCACTGTAACGACAACGCCCCGGATCGCGCGGGCAATGCGGGGCGTTGCGCCGTCGCGAAACGCGAGGCGATACTTCAGCGCTTCATGGCAGGCCGCCGGATCAGGCCATCGCGACGACCCGGAACACGCCCACCGCATCGGCCAGCCGCTTCGACTGCGCCTGCAGCGACTGCGAGGCGGCAGCGGCCTGCTCGACCAGCGCGGCGTTCTGCTGCGTCATGCTGTCCATCTCATCGATGCTGTGATTGACCTGCTGGATGCCGGTGCTCTGGTCCTCGCTGGCATGACTGATCTCGCTCATGATGGTGGTGACGTGCTCGACGCTCGCCAGGATTTCCTTCATCGTCGCACCAGCGCTGTCGACCAGCGTGGCGCCGGCACCGACCTGCTCGACCGAACTGGTGATCAGTGTCTTGATTTCCTTGGCGGCCTGCGCGCTTCGCTGCGCGAGGCTGCGCACCTCGCTGGCGACCACCGCGAAGCCGCGGCCTGGCTCGCCGGCTCGGGCCGCTTCCACTGCGGCATTCAGCGCCAGGATGTTGGTCAGGAAAGCGATGTCGTCAATCACCCCAATGATGTCGGCAATCTTGGTCGCCGACGTGCGGATACCGTCCATCGTGCTGACGACTTCATTCATCAGTCGGCCGCCGCGGCTCGCCACGGTGCTGGCGCTGACGACCAGCTGATTGGCCTCGCGGGCGCTGTCGGCGTTCTGCTTGACGGTCGTGGTGAGTTGCTCCATCGAGCTGGCGGTTAGCTGCAGGTTGCTGGCCTGCGTCTCGGTTCGCACCGACAGGTCGGTGTTGCCTGACGCAATCTCGCAGGCTGCGACCTGCACCTCTTCCGCCGACGAACGAACCTCGGCGATGGTCGACTGCAGCTTCTTCCGCATCGAGTTGAGTTCGTGGTTGAGCCAAGCGAATTCGTCCTTGCCGATCGACTTCACCGACGTCGCCAGATCGCCCTTGGCGATGCGCGTCACCGATTCGACCAGCGCCTCCACCGGGATGCGGATGCCGCGCTCCGTCAAGGTGGCCAGTCCCCACACCAGTATCAGAGTGATGGCGACCATGATGCCCAACGTCCAGTAGGCCTGGGTGGTGATCGCGTCCAATGCTTCCAGAGCGGCGCCGCCATTCGACAGTTCGGCGACCCGGGCTGACGCCAATCGGTGCATGTTGGACAGCAGCATCAGACTGGTTCCAGCCTGCAGGATGAACAGCAAGCCGATCAACCCGAACGCCGCAGCAATGCGAGTGGTCAGGCGGAAGTTGAGCAAAGTGAACATGCCTTCTCCTTCGACTCCGACGCCACCGCAGCCAAGCGATGCGCGGACTTCCCCGATGAATCATCGTTCGGGAGTGAAACTGCTGTTCCGACGAGCGGTGAACGAGACTCCACCCACACCTCATCAACGGATTCGGCAAGGTGGGTCACGCACCTGGTGTTTCGGCGCGAACCCGGAAGAATTAAGAAAATTTAAGCGCGGGTTTCAACCGAGACGCCCGCGGTGACGGGCGATCTGGGTGCGCACCTGGGCCGGCGCGGTGCCGCCCAACACGTTGCGCGCGTTCAACGAGCCGCGCAGCGTCAGCACCTCGAAGACGTCGTCGGAGATCGTTGCGTTGAAGCCCTGCAGCGTCGCCAGCGGCAGCGCGCTCAGGTCGACGCCCTGCCCGATCGCGTGCTTGACGGCATGCGCGACCGTCTCGTGCGCGTCGCGGAACGGCAGGCCCTTCTTGACCAGGTAGTCGGCCAGATCGGTGGCGGTGGCATAGCCCTTCAGCGCGGCACGCTCCATCGCCTCGGGCTTGACGAGGATGCCGGCGACCATCTCGGCCATGATGCGCAGCGTGTCGCGCAGCGTGTCGACGGTGTCGAACAGCGGCTCCTTGTCTTCCTGGTTGTCCTTGTTGTAGGTCAGCGGCTGGCCCTTCATCAGCGTGATCAGGCCCATCAGGTGCCCGACCACGCGGCCGCTCTTGCCGCGCGCCAGTTCGGCGACATCGGGGTTGCGCTTCTGCGGCATGATCGACGAGCCGGTGCAGTAGCGATCAGCCAAGTCGATGAAGCCGAAGTTCTGGCTCATCCACAACACCAGCTCTTCGGCCAGACGCGAGATGTGCACCATCGCGATGGCCGCGAAGGCGCTGAATTCGAGCGCGAAGTCGCGGTCGCTGACCGCATCCAGGCTGTTCTGGCAGACGCCATCGAAGCCCAGCGTGCGCGCCACCCGTTCACGGTCCAGCGGGTAGCTGGTGCCGGCCAGTGCGGCGGCACCCAGCGGCAACTGGTTCACCCGCTTGCGCACATCGGCCAGACGATCGGCATCGCGCGCGAACATCTCGACGTAGGCCAGCAGGTGGTGCGCGAAGCTGACCGGCTGCGCCACCTGCATGTGGGTGAATCCGGGCAGGATGGTGTCGACGTTCTTGTCGGCCACATCGACCAGCGCGGTTTGCATCGCCTTCAGCAAAGGCAGCAGCGTGTCGATCTCGCCGCGCAGCCACAGCCGCACGTCGGTCGCCACCTGGTCGTTGCGCGAACGGCCGGTGTGCAGCCGCTTGCCAGCATCGCCAACCAGCTGCGTCAGGCGCGCCTCGATGTTCAGGTGCACGTCCTCGAGGTCGAGCTTCCATTCGAAGCGACCCGCCTCGATGTCTTCGGTGATCTGCGCCATGCCACGCTCAATGCTGGATCGGTCATCGGGGCTGATGATCCCCTGATGACACAGCATCTCGGCATGCGCCAGCGAACCGGCGATGTCGGCTTGCCAGAGCCTCTGGTCGAAGAAGACGCTGGCCGTGTAGCGCTTGACGAGTTCGCTCATCGGCTCGGAGAACAGCGCCGACCACGCTTCGGATTTCTTGTCGAGTTGGTTGGACGACATGGGCTTGCGGCGAACGACGGTGGCGTTGTTGCCGGGGTGATGAAGGGTTTGTAGACAATGCGCCGAAGCTCTGTCGATTCTATCGATGCCCCCCTCCTCCCCCCTTGACGACCCCACGTCGACGAACCTGTCCGGGTTCGGTACGCCGACGACGACTGGCGAAGTCGCACGGCCTCACCCGACGCTGTTCGATGTGTGCCATGTCGGCGTGGTGTTGCGCGCCACGCTGTTCGTGCACGCTGTGCTGGCTGTCGGCGTTCTGTTCGTCGCGCCGACGCTGCGTGCCTGGGCGCTGGAGTTCGCCCTCGGCGCGGGCATCGCGATGCCCGCCGTGCTCGCCTGGTTGATCTCGGCCTGCGCGCTGAAGGCCCCGCTGTCACGCATGTCCGTGGCGGCACAGGCGGCGGTATCCGCCGCACTCGGGGCGGCTTGCGGCAGCGCGGGCTGGGCACTGGCGATGCAGGCCGGACCAGGAGACTTTGACCGGATCGGTCCCGGCGGCCCGGCAGCGGCCGGTGCCGGCTTGGCCCTGGTGATGCACCAGTGGCTGCGGATGCGAGCACTCGCCCGCACGCCCGCCGACACCACCGCCCAGCTCGCCGAGCTGCAGTCGCGCATCCGTCCCCATTTCCTGTTCAACACCTTGAATTCGGCACTCGCCCTGGTGCGAGTCGACCCCCAGCGCGCCGAGCACGTACTCGAAGACCTGGCCGAGTTGTTTCGTGTCGCACTGACGGAAACCGGTGACTCAGTGACGCTGGATGAAGAAGTCGAACTGGCGAAACGCTACCTCGCGATCGAGCAGATCCGCTTCGGTAGCCGCCTTGCCGTGACCTGGGAGCTCGATCCCGACGCCGGCTCGGCACGGGTACCCCCGTTGTTGTTGCAACCGCTGGTCGAGAACGCGGTGCGCCACGGCATCGAGACGGCGGATGACGGTGGCGCGATCCGGGTCCGCACCCGGGTCAAGGGCGCCCGTGTCGTGATTTCTATCGTCAACAGCGTCACCGGAACGGCCTCCCGGCCCGGTCAGGGCATGGCGCTGCGCAACGTGAAGGATCGGCTGCGGCTGATGCACGACGTCAATGCGCAGTTCGAAAGCCGCCGCGACGTCGATGCCTTTCGCGTACAGATCGTGGTGCCGTTGTGACGAACGCTGCCGACCCGTTGCGCGTGCTGATCGTCGATGACGAGGAGCTGGCCCGTCTGCGGATGCGTGCGCTGATCGATGAATGCGCGGAACCTCGCGCGAGGGTGGTCGGTGAGGCGGCCAATGCGGCGCAGGCGCTGGTCTGGCTGCAACGGCACGGTCAGGGGCCGACGGCGCCGGGATCGGAGCGAGCCTGCGATCTGGTGCTGCTCGACATCCAGATGCCCGGACGTGACGGGACGCAATTGGCCGAGGAACTGCGTACGCTGCCGCTGCCGCCTGCCATCGTGTTCGTCACGGCACATGCCGGCCATGCGCTGAAAGCCTTCGATCTGGACGCGGTCGACTATCTGACCAAACCTGTGCGCCGCGAACGACTGCAACTGGCCTTGCAGCGGGTATCCGCGCGCCTCGGTCAACCGATCACGGTGCCGGGAGATCTGTCCGTGCAGCCCGAGCCGGTGCTGGTGGTCAGCGAGCGCGGCCGCGTGGTGCGGGTGCCGGTCGGCGAGGTGCTGTACCTGAAGTCCGAACTGAAGTACGTGACCCTGCGCACCGCCAATCACACCTACGTGCTCGACGACGCGTTGAGCGACCTGGAGCAGCGGCTCGGCGATCGTTTCCTGCGCGTGCATCGCAACGCGCTGGTGGCCCGCTCGGTGATCATTGCGCTCGAACGCCGCACGATGATCGACGCCGAGGGCGAAGCGCACGACGAAAGCAGCAGCCCCGGCGAATGCTGGGCAGTTCGCGTCGCACCGGTCGATGAATGGCTGGCGGTTTCGCGTCGTCAGGCCAGCGCGGTGCGCGAGGCACTGGCCGCCAGCGGGTTGTAGTCCTCGAACGAGTCGGACCCCGGCGAATCGCTCACCCCGTGTTGCGCAGGCCCGCAGCCACACCGTTGATCGAGATGTGGATGCCGCGCTGAATCCGCTCGTTGCCCGGGTCGCCCTCGCGGCGTTGGCGGTGGCGGCGCATCAGCTCGACCTGCAGGTGGTTCAACGGGTCGAGGTACGGGAAGCGGTGCTGGATCGAGCGCGCCAGCGACGGGTTCGACGCCAGGCGATCCTTGTGGCCGGTGATCAGCGTCAGCGCGTCGTTGGTGCGCGTCCACTCGGCCTGGATCAGCGCGAAGATGCGCTTGCCGAGCTTCTTGTCCTCGACCAGCTCGACGTAGCGCGCCGCAATCGCCAGGTCGCTCTTGGCGATCACCATGTCGAGGTTGGACAACAGCGTCTGGAAGAACGGCCACTGCTTGTGCATGCGCTGCAGCAGCGCAAGGCGTTCCTTGCGCTTGGCAGCGTCGGTGGTCAGGAAAGCCTCGATCGCCGAGCCGAAGCCACACCAGCCGGGCAGCGCGACGCGGCACTGGCCCCAGCTGAAGCCCCACGGAATCGCGCGCAGGTCTTCGATCGCGTTGGTGGCCTTGCGGGCCGCCGGGCGCGAGCCGATGTTCAGACCGGCGATCTCGCGGATCGGTGTCGCGCTGAAGAAGTACTCGGTGAAGCCGGGCGTCTCGTAGACCAGCTTGCGGTAGGCCGCGTAGCTGGCGTCGCTGATCGCGGACGCGGCGTCTAGAAAGCTCTTCGGCGCACCTTGCCGGCTGGTCTTGGCGGAATGCAGCAGCGTCGCCTCCAGCGTGGCGGCGACCAGTGTTTCGAGGTTGCGCCGACCGATCTCGGGGTGCGCGTACTTCGACGCGATCACTTCGCCCTGCTCGGTCAAGCGGATCTGGCCGTTCACCGTGCCGGGTGGCTGCGCCAGGATCGCCTGGTAGCTGGGGCCGCCGCCGCGACCGACGGTGCCGCCCCGGCCGTGGAACAACCGCAGCGTGATGCCGTGGTCGCGGCCCAGCACAGCGAACAGCTCGACCAGCGCGATCTCGGCGCGGTACAGCTCCCAGCTGCTGGTGAAGCTGCCGCCGTCCTTGTTGCTGTCGCTGTAGCCCAGCATGATGTCCTGCTCGGCGAAGTCGCCGAGCTTGGATCGTTTGACCAGTTCGGTGATGCCCGGCAGCTCGTAGAACGCCCGCATGATGGGCTCGGCGTTGCGCAGGTCGCCGATGGTCTCGAACAGCGGCACGACGATCAGATCGGCGACGGCTGCGTCATCCAGCGTGCCGCGCATCAGGCCGGTCTCCTTCATCAGCAGCAGCACTTCGAGCAGGTCGCTGGCTTCCTCGGTGTGCGAAATGATGCAGTGGCGCAGCGCGTCGGGGCCGTAGCGGCGGCGCATCTCGACGGCCGCCTCGAAGATTGCCAGCTCGCCGATCGCGAG
>JAURWR010000041.1 GCA_030654805.1 Burkholderiaceae bacterium | reverse complement strand
CTCCTCCTTTATTTCGCTGCGTGAGATACCCAGCGTCCCCGGCACGGGCAACGGCACCAAGTATTCGTCGATCAGCCACGGTGCTGCTGGATCACGTCGGCGGCGTGCGCTGCGCAGCGAAATAAAGAAGGAGGCCGCAGGCCGGGTGACATTCGCGGAGCAGCGCACGCCGTCGGCGTGATCACGCGCCGCATCAACCAGCAGGCAAGGAATTGAAGAGTTCGGTTTCATTTCAGAGCCATGCTCAGGCACTCGACGACGCGATCCTGCTCGGCCGGCGTCATCGACGGGAACAGCGGCAGCGACAGCGTTCGGGCGTAGTAGCGCTCGGCCGCAGGGAAATCGCCGCGCCGGAAACCGAGTCGTGCGTAAAAGGGCTGCGTGTGGATCGGGATGTAATGCACGTTGACGCCGATGTCGGCCGCGCGCATCGCGTCGAACACCTCGGCGCGCGACCGTGGGCAACGCTCGGCATCGATCTCGATCGCGTACAGGTGCCAGGCCGACACGCGATCGGGCGCGCGCGGCGGCAGCCACACCGGCAGGTCGGCCAGCAAGGTGTCGTAGCGATCGGCCAGCGCGCAGCGGCGGGCGTGCATCGCGTCGAGCCGAACGAGCTGCGACAGGCCCAGCGCCGCCTGCACATCGGTCATCCGGTGGTTGTAGCCGAGCACCTGCTGCTCGTAGCACCAGGCGCCCTCGGGCGGCTGCTCCATCTGCGCCACGTCGCGCGTGACGCCGTGCGAGCGCAGCATCTGCACCCGGTTGGCCAGCGAGGCGCTGTTCGTCGTGACCATGCCGCCTTCGGCGGTGGTGAGCACCTTGACGGCATGAAAGCTGAACACGGTGGCATCAGCGTAGCGGCTGCCGACCGGTTGTCCCAGGTAGCTGGCACCGGTGGCATGCGACGCGTCTTCGATCAGCCGGAAGCCGTATCGATCGGCCAGCGCGCGCATCTCGCGCAGGTCGGCAGGCAGCCCGGCGAAATCGACCGGGATCACCACCTTCGGCAACGTGCCCGCCGCGTCTGCCTCGCGCAGCTTGCGTTCGAGTGCGGTCACCGACAGGTTGCGCGTGGCCGGATCGATGTCGACGAAATCGACGCTCGCGCCGCAGTACAGCGCGCAGTTGGCCGAAGCAAGAAAACTGTTCGGACTGGTCCACACCCGCGAACCCGGACCGACACCCAGCGCCAGGCAGGCCAGGTGCAAAGCCGATGTCGCATTGCTGACCGCCACCGCATGCGCAGTCTGGTGGCGCGCAGCAAAGGCGGCCTCGAACTGCGTGACCACCGGCCCCTGCGTGACGAAGTCGGCGCGCAGCACCGCCGTCACGGCGGCGATGTCGCTCTCGTCGATGTCCTGCCGGCTGTAGGGGATCACCGTCGCCTCGCGGGGTTCAGGCGTGCGCGACGGCCGACACGCGGCGGCGGCGCTCGACCGTCTTCGCGCCGTCGACGTGCGCGGCGATCAGCTGGCGCAGTTGCGCCACGCTGAGGAAGTCCGGGTTGCTGCCGCTGTCGTAGGCGAAACCCGGCGCGACCAGACGTGCGTGATGGCGCGCCACGTAATCGTCGACGGTGTACTCGCCACTGGTCGGCAGGATCGCGAAGTAGTCGCCGAGGTCGGCGGTGTTCAGGCTGTCGCTCGAAGTGATCATTTCCTCGTGGATCTTCTCACCCGGGCGGATGCCGACGATCTTCTGCGTGCACTCCGGCGCGATGGCGGTGGCCACGTCGGTGATGCGATACGACGGGATCTTGGGCACCAGGATCTCGCCACCCCAGGCACGCTCGATCGACCACAGCACCATCTCGACGCCTTCCTGCAGCGAGATGTTGAAGCGCGTCATCTGCGGATCGGTGATCGGCAGCACGCCGCTCGGCCGCTGCGCCAGGAAGAACGGGATCACCGAACCGCGGCTGCCCATCACGTTGCCGTAGCGAACCACGCTGAAGCGCAGGTCGCGGTGGCCCTTGATGTTGTTGGCGGCGACGAACAGCTTGTCCGAGCACAGCTTGGTCGCGCCATAAAGATTGATCGGCGCGGCGGCCTTGTCGGTCGACAGCGCCACCACGCGACGCACCTGCTGGTCGAGACAGGCGTCGATGACGTTCTGCGCTCCGAGCACATTGGTCTTGATGCACTCGAACGGGTTGTATTCGGCTGCCGGCACCTGCTTGAGCGCGGCGGCATGCACGACGATGTCGATGCCTTCGAGCGCGCGGCGCAAGCGGTCGGCATCGCGCACGTCGCCGATGAAGTAACGCATGCCAGGGTGCTCGCGGGTCGAGAACTGCTGCGACATCTCGTACTGCTTCAGCTCGTCGCGCGAAAAGACGACCACGCGCTTGACGCCGGGATAGCGCGCCAGCACGGTCTTGACGAAGGCGCGTCCGAACGAGCCCGTGCCACCGGTGATCAGGATGGATTGGTTGTCGAGCATGGGGCGGTCCGGAAGTGAAGGGGTGGGTAGCAGTGGTGCCGGGTCGATCAGCGGGCGTCGAAGATGCGTCCGTCGACAGCCGTGAAGCGCAATCCCAGCTCGCGGCGCTGGCGCTCGGCGACGCAGCGGAAATGAGTCACGTCGGCGAGCAGGTGTTCGATCAATGGCAGCGCCTCGACACCGGTCACGAAGGGGACGCTGTCGGCGGTGAGGTACGGGGGGCACGACAGGTAGTCGGCTGGCCAGCACTGATCGCACACCTGCATCAGGTGACTGCCGGCTTCCATGAATTCGATGCTGGCGGTGGTCGGCTCGCCGTAGGCCACGCAGAGGTCGGACGCCGTCGCGATTTCCTCGAGCGAGGCGCCGAGCACCGCCTGCAGCTCGGCCACCGGCACGCCGAGCGCGCCCGAAGCGATCATCACGCCGGCCGCATTGGGCTTGAGTCGAACCAGCAGTCGCACGCCGCGCTTCGCGCAGAGCGCCGACAACGCCGCGTGGAATCGCGCCAGTCCGACCAGATCGATCTGGGAAATTCCTTGTCCGAACAGGGTGTTGAGCAGCAGGCAGACGGTGGCGACGTGCGGCCGCTCCAGCGGGGCCTTGCGCGGCGAAAAGCGCACCGGCCGGGTGGTCACCGGCTCGCCCCAGACGGTACGCACCGGTGTGTCGAATCCGTCGCGCTCGATCGCGACGACACACTTCGAATGCGGAAGCAGTTCGGTCGGGTACGAAGAATGAGGCAGCACGGTGATGTCACTGCCCAGCCGTGCCGCGACAGAGAACAGCGGGCCGATGTTGCCGGTGTCGTGCTCGGTCAGCACGAAATGGGGCCGCGAGCCGGCCAACGCCACCGACAGCCCCTGGAAATTAACCGCCTGCATGAAGCAGCGGTCGGCCATCAGCCCGACCTGCGCTTGCAGGGCATGCGGGTGGGTCAGCAGGTCTGAGAGCTGCGATTCGATGATGTGGCGCGCGCGCTCGCGGTAGACGCGGCATTCATCGCCGAAGAACCGATGCGCCACCCGTTCGATCGGGACCAGGGGAGACCGGTCGGGCTGCAGCGGGATGTCCCAGAACGGGCTCGGCAGGTCGATGTTGGATGCGAAGGTCTGCGCCATCTCTCGGGCGTAGTGGCGCAACTGGGCATAAACCGTCGGGATGTGGGTGACGGCCTGCGCCGTGCCGGCTGCGACACGCCGCTCGATCTGCTCGAAATCGAAGCACGCGGCGTTCGAGTCGTCGACCCAGTTCAAGGTGGCGTCGTAGTGGTCGACCACCTTCCAGCGAGGCGACCCGGCGGTGAACAGGTCGGTCGCGACGAAGGAGTCGAAATAGAACTGCTGGGGACGCGTGGGCCGGAAGATGCCGATCGACGACTCGGAAAAGCTGCGCTCGCACAGTTCGCCGAGTTCGCGCGCAATCAGGGCGCGCACGAAGAACAGGCGCGACACCGCGTCATCCCAGCCTTGCAACTCTCCGTCGCCGAACAGATTGCGGCGTTCGCGGTGCAGCAGGCGGTCGAGCGCCTGCGCGCGGTTCATCGCCTCGGCGTTGACGCGCGCCTGAAAGTGCGGCCCGACGTCGATCGGCCGGTAATCGAAGCGAGCGGAGTCCACCCCGTGGTTGACCGCCTCCTCGACCACGCCCGGATCGATGAAGATGAGTCCGAGCCCCGCGTAGGGCGCAGGATCGCGCACGAAATGCGCAATGTCGCTGCGCTGCAGCATCAGCAGGGCGTCAAGCTTCATGGTGTCGGGGCAGGGTCGGAGCGCTTCACTGCCATCTATTTCACGACCGACCCGTCCTGTCGCATCGCTGGAGAACCACGTCATTCGCCCTGCATTTCGGCTCCCGGGAGGGCGTCCGCCCCCATCCATCGGGTGATGGCCGGACAGGCGCTCGCGTCGCCGCTGGCGTCCCGGGAAAGACGTTAAGGTGCAGTCAACCTACACCGATTAAACTTGCGTACGGCGTTCGACTGGTGGTCAGTGCTGTGTCTTACACCTGACATCCTCGAAAATCATGCAAAAAGCCTCGCTGCAATCGGCGCCGGCCCTCCTCGAGAAGGCAAAACCCGAACCCGCTCCCGCTGACCGGGTCAACGCCTTGGACGCGAAGGCGTTGTTACAGAACATGAAGAATTCCGCTGTCGCTCCGGAGCCGGAGCAGGCTCTGCTGCCCGTCGTGTTGATTCACGGGTTGCTGAGCACCCCACGCGAGTTCGGTCTGATCTCGTTGCCGCTGCAGTCGCGGGGCGTCCCGCTGATGATTCCGATCATCAAGGGCTACACCGAGGCCAATCGCAGCCAGTACGTCGGCTGGGAAGCCTGGGTCGAGGCCGCCTGCGACGCCATCCGTGAGCAGGTCGGCGTCGATCAGCCCTTTGTGCTCGGTGGCCTTTGTTCAGGGGGCATGGTGGCTGCCGCCGTGGCCGCAAGAGGCGAATTCAATATCCAGAAGCTTGTGATGATGTCCCCGAGCTTCGGCTACGACGGATGGGCACGGACCATCTGGTGGCGTTTGCGCGGCCTCGGATACGCCCTGGGCCTCGATCACTGGGTCTCGATCAAGGAAAGCCCACCCTACGGGATCAAGAACGAGAAAATTCGCAAGTGGGTGGAACGCGACATGCAGCAGCGTGCCACCAGTGCGGCCGGACCGTCCAGCCTGCCCTTGTGGGCCATCCACCAGTCCGAGAGACTGATGAACCATGTTGTCAAGCAGTTCCCCAGCCTGCGGATTCCCACCGTCGTGATCCACTCCCGGCTCGACGAGATTTGCAGCCTCGGCATCGTGAAACGGGTTTTCGAGACCCTGCCGAAGGGTTCGAATCGTCTCGTGGTGCTTGAAAATTCTTATCACATGATCACCATCGACAACGATCGTCAACAGGTCACGGCAGAATTGCTGAAATGCTCCGGCCAGGGGGATCGAATCGCTGTGGCGGTGGTCGAACCCCGTTCGATCACGCCATCACCGCACCTGGCGGGCGCGCTCACCCCAGCCGATTCATACACAGGAGCGCTCTCATGTCCGACACCATGACCGAATTGTTGGGCCTGATCCAGAAGGCCTACGACATCGATCCGGCCACGATCGACCCGCACAAGCCCTTGTCCGAATTCGGACTCGATTCATTGGCGCTGGCCGAGTTGATGTTCAACATCGAAGACCACTTCCACATCGACTACCCGGAATCACGCACCGGCGTGCAAACCCTGGCTGAACTGGCGCAGGTGGTGGACGAGGTGCGTGCCGCCGTTCAAGTGAAATGAGTGCGCGCGATGTGGTGATTTCCGGCCTCGGGCTGGTATCTCCGCACGGCGACGATCCCGCAGTCGCCTTCGATGCGATGCTTCGTGGTCAATCGGCCATTGCCCTCTGGAACCGTGAAGGCCTGCCCCCTGCGGCAGTCGCCAGCGTGGTGTTCACCCCGGAACGCTGGTTCACCAAGCTGCAACTCGTCGGCGTCGATCGCGTCAGCCAGATGGCCGTCGCGGCGGCTGAACTGGCACGCGCGGATGCCCGCTGGCCCGAGGGCCTCGACCCGGAGCGCATCGGTGTATTCATCGGCAGCGGCATGGGTGGGGCAGCGGCGCTCGAGGACGGGTACGAAGCAACTCGAACCGGACGCCGCGTCTCACCGCTGACCGTCGTCGCCGCGATGACCAACGCCCCGGCCGCGCACATCGCCATACGCGCCCGGGCCGAGGGCCCGGTCTACACCTACTCGGTCGCCTGCGCCTCATCGGCACTCGCCATCGCCGAGGCCGCCAAGGCGATCGCAGCCGGCGAGATCGACATCGCCATCGCCGGCGGTGCCGAGGCCTTGCTGGTTCCGGGCGTCGTCCGTGCATGGCAGGCGCTGCAGACGCTCGCCACCCCGGATGCGGCCGATCCCGGTCAGTCGTGCCGCCCTTTCGATGCCAACCGCTCGGGCTTTGCCCTCGGCGAAGGTGCAGCGATGCTGGTGCTCGAATCCCGGCAGCACGCGCTGGACCGTGGTGCACCGGTGCGCGTTCGGTTCGCCGGCAGCGGCATCAGTTGCGACGCGCAACACATGACCAAGCCGCAGGTGCAGGGTCAGGTGCGGGCGCTGCGCAACGCATTGCGTGCCAGCGGCCTGTCGCCCCGCGACATCGGCTACTGCAACGCGCACGGCACCGCGACGCGGGTCGGTGACGGCGTCGAGTGCGAAGCCTTGCGCACGGTCTGGGGCGACGACCTCGACGCGCTGAGAGTCAGCTCGACGAAATCGATGCACGGTCACCTGCTGGGCGCTGCCGGTGCGCTGGAAGCCGTCGTCACCGTCCTCGCGCTGGAGCAGCGTTGTGCGCCACCCACCCCGAGTTGCCTGAATCCGGACGCGGCATGCGCCGTTCCGCTGATCCGCGAGAAAAAGGCGTCGCTGCCCGATCTGCGTGCAGCCATCAGCAACTCCTTCGCCTTCGGGGGAACCAACGTCGTGCTGGCGTTCACGCGCAACGACTGACAGGGGCGGATCAACCCCTCGGGTGGCAGGCCACCCCGGATACGGAGCTACTTGACGGCGTCGGCCGGCAGGAAGCGCACCAGCACCCGCTGCCCCACGCGCAACTCCGAGCTGTCCAGCTGAAGCAGGCATTCGACCACCCGGGCGTCGAGGATGACTTCGCTGTCCGCCGTATCCACCGAGCGCGGCGGGCCGAACACGTCGCCGATGCTCAGCACGCGCGCCCCATTGACTGCACCACCCTCCGCAACCGACACCACCTCGGCGCGCATGCCCACCTTGACGCGAGCGATCAGCGATTCATTCAGGTCGGCGCGCACGATGCGGGGCCCTTCGGGCAGCAGACTCAGCAACACCCCATAGGCGGCGATGTACTCGCCGACCTGCGTGGTGCGCTGAACCACCCTGCCCGCGACAGGCGCGCGGATCGTCGCGGCAGCCAGCATCTGGTTGGCCTGCGCAACCCGCTGCTGGACGACCGCCAGCGCACTGCGCTGCACGACCAGTTGCTTCTCGGCATCGCTCAACACAGCCCGGGCATCGTCGACGGCCTGCCCGCTGCCAGCGCCGGCAGCTTGTGCCTGTTGCAGGCGCTCGAGCCGCGCGCGCGCCGCTGGCACCCGGGCTCGCAACGCATCGAGTTGCGCTGCGGCCAGGCCCTGTTCGGCTTTGGCCTGCTCCAGCAGGTGGCGGGTTTCACGGGCGTCGATCTGCGCCAGAACCTGACCCTTGCGCACGACATCCCCCGGCTGCACCGACCAGTTCTGGATCAGGCCGCCCTGCGGACTCGCCACGCTCAGCAAGCCGCCGGGAACGTCGACGCGGCCACGCGCGATCGCGACGAAGCGGGCCTCGGGCGCCGAGGCGGCAGCTTCTGCCGGGCTCAGGATCGATTCGTCCTGCGGCGCACAGGCGGCCAGCATCGCCATCGCCAGGATCGTGCAGGCATGCGAACAGGCCCGCAGGGGAGTCACGGTAGTCATGTGTTTCCTTCGGCCGCGCCGGGGCGCGTGTCGTCGAGCAGGCGCCCGTCTTCCATGTGTAGCACGCGATCGGCATGCGCCACGACCCGCGGATCGTGGCTGACGCACAGCACCGCTGCACCGTGACTGCGCGCGAGCCGGTGCAGCAGATCGATCACCAGTTGACCATTGACCGCGTCGAGCGCACTGGTCGGCTCGTCGGCGAACAGCAGTTGCGGGCGCTTGGCCAGCGCGCGCGCGATCGCCACCCGCTGCTTCTCGCCACCGGACATCTCGCCCGGCCGCAGGCCCGAGCGCGCCGCGAGGCCGACTTCATCGAGGGCCTCCAGCGCACGTTCGCGGGCCTCGGGACGCGACAGCCCCAGTGCACCCAGCGGCAGCATCACCTGCTCGACCGCGCTCAGCGCGCCGACCAGGTTGAAGCCCTGGAACACGAAGCCGGTGTGATGCAGCCGAAAGCGCTCGAGCGCCCGTGTATCGAGGGACCACAGCAACTCGCCCAGCGCCTCGACCTCGCCGGCGTCGGGCCGCTGCAGCCCACTCAACGACGCAAGCAAGGTGCTCTTTCCGCAGCCCGACGGGCCGGAGATGAGGGTCAGCTCGCCCGGGCAGACGTCCAGGCTCAGTCCGCGCAGAACCGGCGTGTCGATGCGGCCGCTGCGAAACGACTTGACCAGGTCGCGACCCCGCAAGACCGGCGCTTCAGGGTCGATCGCCATCGGGGGGGTACTCATCTCAGCAGCGACGCCGGATCGGCACTGCGCAGCGCACGCACCGCTGCAAAGCCTGAAACCATCGAGATCCCGAGCACCAGCACGGCGCAGGCCGCCACCGCCCAGCTTTCGAGGACAACCGGCACGTGGTAATGGCGCGCCAGCGACAACGCGGCCCAGGCTCCCAGCCCGCCCAGCACCAGACCGACGCTGCCGATCCAGGCCGCCTGCTCCAGCACCACACCGCGCAACGCTCGCACCCCGATGCCGAGCGCCTGGAGCGCCGCGTATTCGGTGGCCGAACCCGCCACCGCACCCATCAGGGTCTGGCTGGTGATGACCGCACCGACCAGGCACACCACGACCGCGAGAAACAGCACGCCCAGACCCGCCCCGGTGTCGAGCAACCAGTAATCCGACGCACTCTTCGCGAACGCCTTGCGCGTCCAGACCTCGAAGCCATGCTCGCGGCCCGCAGCCGCGAGTCGGGCCTGTGCCTCGGGCAATTGGGCCGCGTCACGCAACCGCACCACGTAGTAGGGCACCCGCTCGTCGCCTGGACCGCCCGGCTGCAACTGGCTGATCGTCTCCAGCGACGAGAGCAGATTCACCCCGCCCAGCGTGCGCAGCCCCGACACCGCGCCGACGACCCGCACGGTGCGACCGTTGATTCGGGGCCGGTCGCCGATCGCCACGCCCAGTTTCTTGAGATCGGCCTCGTCGACGATCACCGATCCGGGCTCGTCGAGCCGCACCCGCATGTCGGGCGTCAGCACGCGGGCGAACAGCAGCGCATCGGGCGAGGTGTCGACCCCGGACACATACAGGGTGATTGCGCCCACATCCGGACGCGAGCGCCAGTCGCCTTCGATCCAGTTGTAGGCTTCGACCCGGTCGACCGCCGGATCGAGACGCAGCCAGATTTCTGTGTCCCGGGGGATCGCGCGTCCGAGTTCGACGGTCCGCGTGCCCGGATGGCCCACCCACAGGTCGCCGCGCGATGCGTCGATGTAGACCGCCGAGCTCCCGAAGATGCCCAGCACCAGCGCGGCCTGCACCAGCAGCAGCAGGCCCGAGAACGCAACCGCCACCACCGCAGGCAGAAAGCGCCGCCATTCATGCAGCAGCGACTTGCGCGCGAGCGGAACAATCATGGCGAGGGGGTTGGCGACGCTGCGGGCAGACTCGCACCGCCAAAGGCGGTGAAGAGCGCGACGTACGCGGCCTGTTCAGCCAGACCGGCCCGCAAGGTGTCGCGGCGAGCCTGCACGGCTGCGCTGCGCGCATCGGCACGTTGGAACCCGGTGGCGAGTCCGAGCCGGACCTGTGCCTCGGTCGCATTCGATCGCTGGCGCACGGCATCCTCGACCGCGACTGCGGCCACGGCGCGTTGGCGTTCGTGGTCGAGCTGCAGCAGCGCCGACTGCGCCTCGGCGACGCCTTGCAGCACCGCCTGCCGATACTGGGCGGTGGCTGCATCGAAATCGGCGTCGCGCGCACGTTGCGATGCGGCGAGCGCGCCGCCATCGAACAGCGACATCGAGAAGCTCGGGCCGGCGGACAGCACCGCGCGCACGGCTCCGGACGCGGGGCCGGTGATCGCCGCGCTCAGCCCGACGAGTCCGGCCAGACTGATGCGCGGCTGCGCGTCGGCGCGGGCCAGCCCGGCGGCATGGGCGGCTCTCAGCACCGTGTGTTCCGCCCGGCGGATGCCCGGCCGCTGCCGCACCAGATCGGCCGGCAACGCGGTCAAGCCCAGCGGCACGCGCGCAGGAAGGTCTGCATCGGTGGCAGGCGGCGGCAACTCCGCCTGAAGGTCGCCCAGGAGCACACCCAGACGCGTTCGCGCCTGGGCGGCCTGAGCGGCCGGTTCCAGAGCCGCAGCACGGGCCTGCACCACAGCCACCACCGCAACCTGAACTTCGTCAGCGCCGACCTGATTCGTCTGCAGCAGCACGCGGGTGAGGCGTTCGCGCTCGTCGGCCACCCCGGCGAGTTGCTTCAACAGGTGTTGCTCGCGTTCGGCCGCACGCATCTCGAAGTAGGCGCGAGCGACCTCGGCCACCAGCGTGGCCCGACTGGCCTGCTCGTCAGCCAGCGCCAGTTGCTGGTCGGCTTCGGCCAACCCGCGAGACGCGGTCAGCCGATCCTGAAACGGGACGTCCCAGCGAGCCGCCACGCCGGCCTGGAAATAGGTGCTGCGCCCGTTGGCGGTCTGCTGTGGATCGCCCACGAGCGAGACCTGCGGGCCCAGGCGGGCGGCCATTTCCTGCCCCATCGCCTGCGCCGAGCGCACCCTGGCGGCTGCGGCTTCGAGATCGGGCGAGCCCGCAAGCGCCCTGGCGACCAGGCCGTCGAGCGCGCTGTCGCCGAACGCACGCCACCAGCTCGTCAGGTCGACCGCCTCGCCCACCAGCGGGGGCGCCGTCCATACCGCAGGCAACGGCACCTCGGGCACGGCAACCGGCGGGGCCGGCGAAGGTGTGGACGCGCAGCCGGCCAGACAAACCATCATGACGCCGAGCATCCGGGCACGCAGGGCGCTCGACACGCGAGGAAGGACAGTCGTCGGCATGGCCGCGATCATAGGTGCGCCGCCGTCGGCACCGAAGAAACGAGAGCGGCCACCGAGATCGTGTAGGAATTTGCCTGACACGCTGCATGGCAAAAGAAGGACTCAAGCGACAGAGATGGCCTGATGTCAGCCCCCATCTCTGGTCAACACAATCTGTTTCACGTTGCGACGAATCCGAATCCGAATCCGGCAGCGCGAACCGAACACCGCACAACCCGCTCGCCACCGCAGGCCACGACCAAGGACAACACCATGAACGCAGACCAGATCCTCACCGAAATCCGTGAAGCCAACCTGTCCTACCTGATGCTGGCTCAAAGCCTGATCCGCAGCGACCGCGAACAGGCCTTGTACCGCCTGGGCATCAGCGAGGAAAACGCCGCACTGCTGCAACTGCTGACGCCGTCACAGATGATGAAGATCGCTTCGGGCAACACGTTGCTGTGCCGCTTCCGGATGGACGACGACATGGTCTGGGGCCTGCTGACCAACCATGGCAAGAGCGCTTCGAACGATCAAACGACCCGTCTGCACGCCAGCATCCTGATGGCCGGCCGCCATCAAGAAGCCGCCTAGAACTGTTGACCCCCGGCGCGGCGTACCGCGCCACCCCCGCGGGGGTTCCGGGCCTGCTTGGGAGCGGCCCGGCGCTGGCCCGGACCACTTCGACATTCACTGAGAGACCAGACACCATGCGCACCAAAAGCATCCTGACCGAAGCACGGCAAATCGAACGCGCCGTCACGCTGATCAACCTGGGCGCCCGGTTGCAGGTGCTGGAAAGCGAAACCGACCTGAGCTATGAGCGCCTGCTGCGCCTGTACAAGGAAGTGGCCGGGCGGTCGCCCTCCAAGGGCCAGCTGCCCTTCTCGACCGACTGGTTCATGACCTGGCAGCCGAACATCCACTCGTCGCTGTTCCTGAACATCCACGAGTACCTGAACAAAGTCGCCGAGATGGACGAGATCGACACCGTCATCAAGGCCTACCAGCTCTATCTGGAGCAGACACAGGCGCAGGGCCTGGAGGCGCTGCTGTCGGTGACGCGTGCCTGGCGCCTGGTGAAATTCATCGACAACGGCATGCTGACGATGACCAAGTGCTCGAAGTGCGGCGGGCACTTCGTGACCCACCCCCATGAGATTTCACGCCACTACGTCTGCGGCCTGTGCAACCCGCCGGCGCGCGCTGGCAAGGGCAAAGCGGCGGGTGGCATCCAGCTGCACTGACCCGGAATCACCACTGATTCAACTCAAGTTTCCGCTCTTGGCGCCGACAAGCACATGAGCATCTGTTTCTGATTTTCTGGCTGTCTCCTCCTCGCATACCTCGTGTGCGTTAAACCGGACCCTTTGGGGTCCGTTTTTTTGGCCGGAGATTGGGCGTTCATTCGACCGCTGATACGGAAATCAAGCCACCGCACCCCACCGCACACTCAAGGCCAGACCGAAGGGGTCGATATACGGTCAACGTCGCGACTCAAGGTGCGGCGAGCCTTCAATTCGGAAAACTCTCACATGTTCGTACTCATCGGTTGGGGCCTTGCGATGGTGTGCATCTTCGGTGTGTACATCGTTCACGGCGGCAACATCAGCGTGATCCTGAAAGCATTGCCGTTCGAGATGATCACGATCTTCGGGGCGGCTGCGGGCGCCTTTCTGGCCAACAACCAGATGAAGGTCGTGAAGTCCAGCCTGAAGGGCCTGGGCTCGTGCTTCAAGGGCAGCAAGTACAGCAAGGCGCGCTACATGGAGCTGATGGCTCTCATGTTCGACATCCTGCAAAAGGCCCGCAAGGAAGGCCTGATGTCGATCGAGCAGGACGTCGAGGACCCGCACAACTCGGCGGTCTTCAAGAAATACCCGGTGGTCGGCCACGACCACCACGTGATCGAGTTCATCACCGACTACCTTCGCATGATGGTCTCGGGCAACCTGAACGCGCACGAGATCGAAAGCCTGATGGACAGCGAGATCGAAACCCATCACAACGAAGAGCACGCCGCCGTCGCCGCGATCAACCGCCTGGCGGGCGGTCTGCCGGCCTTCGGCATCGTCGCCGCCGTGCTGGGCGTGGTCAACACCATGGGCTCGGTGGGCCAGGCGCCCGCAGTGCTGGGCGGGATGATTGCCTCGGCACTGGTCGGCACCTTCCTCGGCATCCTGCTGGCCTACGGCTTCGTCGAACCGCTCGGCGGACTGCTCGAGCAGAAGGTCGAGGACGGCTCGAAGGAGCTGCAGTGCATCAAGACCACGCTGCTCGCCAGCATGCAGGGTTACGCGCCTCAAGTGGCGGTGGAGTTTGGCCGCAAGGTGCTGTTCTCGACCGACCGGCCGACCTTCGCCGAGCTGGAAAGCCACGTCAAAGGCAAGAAGTGACAGCCCCCACGTCGCCGGGTACGGCTCCTGCCCCACAAGGGGGCGCCACCCATCGGGCCGGGAGACCCGGCCTTCGGGTGTGGCTTGGCTGGCGCTTCGCGTTGCTCGCTTCGCTTTGTCGGGCCGGGAAACCCGTCCTTCGGGCGTGGCTTGACGCACGCTTCGCTGCGCTCGCTTGTTTTGGCGGGAGCGACTGATGGCCGGCGATTCGAAAAAGCTCCAGCCGATCATCATCAAGAGGATCAAGAAGGGCGGCCACGGTCACCATGGCGGCGCCTGGAAGATCGCCTATGCCGACTTCGTGACGGCGATGATGGCGTTCTTCCTGCTGATGTGGTTGCTGGGCTCGACCACCGAAGGCGACAAGAAGGGCATTGCCGACTTCTTCGGAACGCCGTTGAAGGTAGCCCTCGGCGGAGGCTCGGGCTCCGGTGACGCGTCGCACGTCATCAAGGGGGGTGGCGAGGATCTCTCGCGCACCCACGGTCAGACCAAGAAGGGTGACATCGAGAGCAAGAAGAGCACGATCAACCTGCTGGCGCTCAAGGCGGAGCAGCGGGCCGCCGAGAAGGCACGACTCGAAGAATTGAAGCAGCGCGTCGAGGACGTGCTGGCAGCCAGTCCGAAGCTGGCGTCGATGCAGTCGCAGATCCGCCTCGACATGACCAGCGAAGGCTTGCGCATCCAGATCGTCGACGCTGACAACCGGCCGATGTTCGACAGCGGCAGCTCCATCGTCAAACCCTACATGCGCGAGTTGCTGCAACTCATCGGCAGTGTGCTGGGCGACGTTCCCAATCGATTGACGCTCGAAGGCCACACCGATGCCCAGCCCTTCGGGGGCGGCGAGCGCGGCTACAGCAACTGGGAGTTGTCGGCCGATCGGGCCAACTCGTCACGGCGCGAACTGATCGCAGGCGGGCTGCCGGATGTGCGCGTGCTGCGGGTGCAGGGCCTGTCGTCGAGCCGACCGATGGAAAACACCGATCCACTGAGTCCGACCAACCGCCGTATCAGCATCATCGTGATGAACCGCGATGCCGAAGACAGGTTCTTCAACAACCTGCCCGAGCCGGAGAGTGAAGAGCTGCCCCCCGAGGAGCCGCAGATTCAAGTGGATCTCCCCTCAATTCCAGTGCCAGTTGCCCGATAAAACCCTAGCCAACACCGATTGCGTATTGCGAGGACCGCCATGAGCCAACAGAACGACATGAAATTCCTGATCGTGGACGATTTCTCCACCATGCGCCGCATCGTGCGCGGCTTGCTGAAGGAAATTGGCTACAACAACGCCGAAGAGGCCGAAGACGGCGCCGTGGCGCTGGGGATGCTCTCGAACATCAAGTTCGACTTCATCGTCAGCGACATCAACATGCCGAACATGAACGGCTTCGAGTTGCTGGCCGCCGTGAAGAAGGACGCCGCGTTGAAGCACATCCCGGTGCTGATGGTGACCGCCGAGGCACGCAAGGAAGACATCGTGCGTGCCGCGCAGGAAGGCGCCGCCGGCTACATCGTCAAGCCCTTCACCAAGGCCACGCTGGAAGAGAAGGTGATGAAGATCATGCAGAAGCTCACCGCCGCCACGGCTTAACTGGGACCCATCATGCAAATGAACGAACTCTCCCCAGCCGACCTGCGCGCAGAGCCAGTCCCGCCTGTGATGCACTCCGGCTCCACAGCGGCCTCACCTGAAGTGTTCCAGCAGTTGGGCACCATCACCCGCCAATTGCACGACACGCTAAACCATCTGGGCGTGCTGCCGAACCTGGCGCTGGCGGCCGAAGGGCTGCCAGATGCGCGCAGCCGCCTCAACTACATCGCCGAGAAAACCGGAGCGGCCGCCAACAAGGTGCTGAATTCGGTCGACAGCGCCAAGATCGATCACCTGCGCATCACCGAGGAGACCCGCCGTATCGCAGCAGCCATCGTCGCCGATCCGGTGAAGGCGGTGGCCTCGGGCATGTTGATGAATTTCGTCGGTGATGTCGAAGCGGCCACCGCGCGCATCGACGGCCACCTGACCGACATCATGATGGCGCAGGACTTCCACGACCTGACGGGCCAGGTGGTCGCCAAGGTGGTGGCTCTGGCCAGCGAACTCGAGGACAGCCTGGTCCGACTGCTGGTGCAGGCCGCGCCGGCCGAACAGGTGCAGAAACTCGAACAGCACCTGCAGGGCCCAGTTGTCGATGCCGAGGGCCGCACCGACGTCGTTTCGAATCAGGGTGAGGTCGACGACCTGCTGGCCAGCCTGGGATTCTGATTCTTTCTGCCTTGCCAGGCGGGGTGGCTCGACGCAGCAGCCCGCCGGGTTCGGTCAGGACGAGCCGGACCGTGACTCATCAAGCTTCGGTGCTCGCTGTGCTCCTGACCTCGCTCGACGACGCCACCAAGGCCATGGGTACGCGCAGGACGAACGAACTTCCTGTCGACGAAGACATCTCGATGCTGATCGAACCCTGCATCGCATCGACGATGCGAGCCGTGATCGACAAACCCAGTCCGGCGCCCCGTCCCGCCCGGCGCCCTGCTTCCCCCTGAGAGAACGGCAGGAACAGGCTGGCGCGCTCGGCTTCCGGAACACCCGGCCCCGTGTCGCTCACGGTCACGTGCAGCCAGGTGTCATCCGCCCGCTGCTCAATAGCCGCCAGGATGTCGACGCTCCCTTGCGCCGTGAACTTCACCGCATTCCCCACCAGGTTCTGAAGCACCTGGGTCAGTCGTACGGCATCGCACTCCGCGCGCAGGTCGTGTGCAAAACCCAGGGTCAAGTTCAGGTCGATCCCTTTGAGATCAGCCTGCACGCGCCATGGGGCCATCGCGCGCTCGATCACCTCGCTGAGAA
The DNA here is from genome assembly GCA_030654805.1 of Burkholderiaceae bacterium. Classification (GTDB taxonomy): domain Bacteria; phylum Pseudomonadota; class Gammaproteobacteria; order Burkholderiales; family Burkholderiaceae_C; genus PBB1. The sequence continues at coordinate 8,680 of JAURWR010000041.1, read as the reverse complement.
CGGCCGGGGCGCTGCGCAGATCGACGCCGCCCTGCACCGATCGCTCGAAGTCCAGCGTGCGCTCGCACAGGTCCAGCAGCCCGGCGGCCGAACTTCGCATCGCACCGACCAACTTGGCTTGCCGGTCCTGCGGCAGGGTGGCGCTCCCCAGCAGGCCCAGGCCACCGGCCAGTCCGCCCAATGTTCCGCGCAACTCGTGGCTCAGGTACGCCGTGAATCGTGCACGTGCAGCAACCTGCTGTTCTGCAACGCCGCGAGCCGCCTCCAGCGTGCGTTGGGCCAGGCGCAGTCGGCGGTTGCTGAACCAGAGGCTGCCGACGATCAACGCGGCAATCAAACCGGCGGCGGCGCCGAAGATCAACACCCGACCCCATGAAACACCTTGCGTCCATTCGACGCGCAGCCAGCGATTCTCAATATCGGCTATTTCGGCAGGCGTCATCGCATCGAGGGCCACGCGAAGTAGGGGCGCGAGCTCCGGCACGGCCTTGCGTACCGCAAAGTACAACTCGCTGTCTCCCTGCGGCACGACACCGACGAGTCGCAGTGCGCCGGTGTGGCGTTGCTCCAGCAACTGGTTCACCACTTTCATGTTGCCGATGGCCAGGTCGGCATCTCCGGCACGCACCGCGTCAAGCACCTCGGCCTGGCTGTCGTACTCGCGCAGGATCAGGTTCGGGTGCCTTGAGCGCAGCTGCGGCATCAGGAAGTGCTGGCGCAGCAACGCCAAGCGCTTGGGCCCGGAGGCGTCCAGGCCGTCCCCGACATCGCGGTCCGATGCGGCGACGACGACCGTCGGCACCCGCAGGAAGGGCCCCACGAAGTCAAACTCCCGACTGCGTTCGGCGTTGCGCGCGGCAGCCACCACGATGTCGAGTTCGCCGCGCTGCGCTCGCTCGAACACGTCGGAAAACGTGCCCCCCTGTTCGAACGCAACGATCAGGCCGATCTTCCTCGCCAGCGTCTTGGTGATGTCGGCTGCGAGTCCATCGAAGCCGCCAGCGATGTTCTTGAACGCGATGGGAGCGAAGGCCGCATCGAAGCCCAGCCGCACACCGCCGTGATCCTTGATCCACGCGTGCTGGGCCGGAGTCAACGAGAGTTGCCCGCGCGGTTGCATGCCCAGGACCGTGCGCGGCAACCACCGTGCGGCGACCTCGGCAATCTCATCTGTGGTGAGGCTGCGAATCGCCTTGTCGAGGATGCTGGCCAGCTCCGGCAGATCCTTGCGCACCGCAGGGCCGAGGGCTGTGCCTGGCGTGTCTATCCGCCCGCGCAGGACGAGGTTGGCGGTCAGGTGCTTCTCCATGAAATAGACGGCCACCTGTCGAAAGCCCAGAAACACGTCCGCATCGCCTGCGGCCGTGGCAAGCACGGCCTGCTCGGCGGTGTCGTACTCCTGAATCCGGACGCGGGGGAATCGATCGTGCAGCAGGTCAGCCGCCGTCGAGAGCTTTTCGACGGCCACCCGGTAACCCGCGAACTCGGCATCAGCGCTCACATCCCCGAGGCGACGATCGGCCACATAGACCATCTGTGTCGAGAACATCGGACGCACGAATTGCAGGTACTCGTGGCGTGAGTCGGACTCTGACGCAAACGGGGTCAGCTCGATGTCGCCGGCCTTCAGTGCCTGCAACGTGTCCCCGAAACGAACGAAGCGCCGGTACTCCAGTCGCAAGCCCGCTTGCGATGCGAGGCGCTCCATCAGGTCGATCACAAAACCTTCGTAGCGTCCGCGGGCATCGGCGAAGTAGTACGGCGGGAACTCGGTGGAGACCCCGACCCGCACCACCGGATGTGCCGCAATCCAGGCCCGCTCTGCGTCGGTCAAGGACAGGGGCGTCTGGGCCGTGCAGACGCTGGGCCAGATCCATGTCGTGAGGCACAGCGTAAACGCCAGAACCAGCGAACGCCAGGTGACTGTGTGCAGCGGCAAACGCGACAAGGTGACGCTCCTCACGGTCAGTGCGGATCGCATGCGGTCATGGCCGGCCACCCGCTCGCACAAGCCGACCCGGTGGGTCAGCCGGCTTCACCGCCAACGAGCCCGTTGCGAATCGCATAGACCGTCATCTCCGAGTTGTTGGCCAGCCCGAGCTTCTCCAGCACACGGGCGCGGTACACGCTGACCGTCTTCGGGCTCAGCATCAGCTCTTCGGCGATGTCGGACAGCCGCTTGCCCGAGGCGATCATCACCAGGGTCTGCAGTTCGCGATCGGACAGCTTCTGGTGAGCCGCTTCGTGGGTCGGCGTGGTCAGGCTCTCGACCAGCATCTGCGCGATTTCCGGCGTCACGTACTTGCGGCCCTGTGCCACGGTGCGCACCGCAGCCACGATCAGCGCCGGGTCGCCGCCCTTGTTGACATAGCCGTAGGCCCCGGCGCGCAGCGCGCGGATCGCGTACTGGTCTTCCGGGTACATCGACACCACCAGCACGCGCAAGGTCGACCCCTCTTCCTTCAGCGCGTGCAGCACGTCGAGGCCGCTGCGCCCGGGCAGGTTGATGTCGAGCACCAGCACGTCGCAGGTGGCATTGCGCAACAGGCTGCGCAACTCGCCGTAGTCGCCCGCCTCGCCGACGACATGAATGTCGGGCGCATCGGACAAGGTATCTCGGATGCCACGCCGAATCAGCGCGTGGTCATCGCAAAGCATCACGTTGATCATTGCAAGATCATAGGTCGCCCCATCCGGTGGGATCGTCGGCGTCCGGGGCGTCGGGCGCAACGCTGCCGTCGGTGCGGTCGAGCGGCATCGACAGGATCAGCGTGGTGCCGGTGGCACTGCTGCTCAGGTCGACCCAGCCGCCCACCGTGCGGGCTCGCTCGTGCAGCCCCCGTATGCCAAAAGAGCGCGCCTTGGCCAAGTCGTCGGCCGCCAGACCGCAGCCGTTGTCGCTGATCTCAAGCGACAACACACCGCCCGCCATCGACAGGTCGATCGACACCTGCGTGGCCTGCGCGTGCTTGCTGACATTGGTGAGCGCTTCCTGCGCGGTGCGATAGGCCACCAGAGGCACGCCGGGGCCGAGCGGCAGGGTCTGCGTCGGCGCGCGCAACGAGCAGGCAATGCCGGTACGCCGCTCGAAGCGCGCGGCCATCCACTGCAAGGCCGCCAGCAACCCCTGTTCGAGAATGGCCGGCCGCAGGTTGTGCATGATCCGCTGGCTGGACTCGATGGCGCCGGTCACGGTTTCAAGTGCGCTTTGCACACGGGTGGTCACCTCGGCCGAGTCGGAGTGCCGAGCGATCCACGCGAGGTCGAACTTCAGAGCCGTCAGCGAGCCACCCACGTCGTCATGGATCTCGCGCGCGATCGCAGCGCGTTCCATCTCGATGCTGGTCTGCAGGTGCTGAGCCAGTTCGTGCAGGCGCTGCTGCGACTCGCCGAGCTGGCGGTCGGCCCGAAGATGAGCGCGGCGGGTTTCGCTCGCTTCGACCGCATGCAGCAGCGCCGGCACCAGGCGCGACAGGTTGTTCTTCAGCAGGTAATCGCTGGCGCCGTTGCGCATCGCCTCGACCGCAGTGTCCTCGCCGATCTCTCCCGACACCAGGATGAACGGCACATCGGTGCCGCGCGCCATCAGCAGGTCGAGTGCGACCAGCCCCGAAAACCCGGGCAGGTTGTAGTCGGAAACGATCACATCCCAGCGCTCGTCCAGCGCCTTCAGAAAGTCGGCCTCGCTGTCGACACGACGTGCGTCGACGGTCAATCCGCCCCGGCGCAGGTGCGCGAGCGTGAGTTCGTGGTCGAGCTCCGAGTCCTCGAGGTGCAGCAATCGCAGCGGTTGATCGGCAACGCGAGACGCCATGTCACGAGTATGCCGCCTGCCCATGCCAGGGGCCGACAAACGACACCAGGCCGGATCTGGCGCCATACCCGTGCACGCCATGGCAAAGAACAACCGGTGGAATGGCATCGTGATTGCGCTTATGTATTTGCGACGGCTGCCGAAAATCACACCACAGACGCCTCGAACCCGCTTTCACGAGCCCTGCGGTACCCACCGCCGGCCCGCAGCGACAACAGGCGCCACAACAGGGAGTACTCATCAGATGGAACACGTCGGACACGCGGTCGAGCCAACGCACGCCGGGCAAGCGCCCGCTCCGCTGCTGCTGGCCGCTGATCTTCAGGATCACTTGATGATGGCGACGAACGACCTCGATCGATTGCACACGCTGCTGGCCGATGCGTGCGACACGCTGATGCAACGTTTCTACACCGCCACCGAGCAGATCCATGCGCTGATGGACGCGCACAGCTCGGACGGCGACGACAAGCGCGACTCGGTGGCGTACCAGAACCTGATGCAGCAACTGGGCGCAGCCGTTACGGCCCTGCAATTTCAGGACATGGCGTCGCAACTGATCGTTCATACCAACCACCGCCTGCGCAGCTGCGTCGACACGCTGGCGCAGGAAGCTTTCGGCGAAGACGACGAAGACGGGAACATCGCGGCCTCAGCACCGCCGCTGCGCCCCAACCCGGTCACGCAATCAGAGATGGACGTCGGCTCGATCGAGCTGTTCTGACCGACCGTCGCCCCGCCATTCAGCCGCTACACCAGTCAACCAATCACGTTCCCTTCGGAGACAGCAATGCACTCAATTCTTGCCGTGGACGACTCGGCCTCGATGCGCCAAATGGTCACCTTCACACTGAAGAGTGCGGGCTACCACGTCGTGGAGGCCGTCGATGGCCAGGACGCACTGGAGAAATCCGGGCAACAGGATTTCGACCTGGTGCTGACCGACCAGAACATGCCTCGCATGGACGGCATCAATCTGACCAAGAACCTGCGCAACCACCCGAAGTTCAAGGCCACGCCGATCCTGATCCTGACCACCGAGTCCAGCGACCAGATGAAGCAGGCGGGCCGCAGTGCCGGCGCGACCGGCTGGCTGGTCAAGCCCTTCGACCCGGCCAAGCTGCTCGAAGTCATCAAGAAGGTGATTCGCTGAGCCGCGCTGACAGCGCCAGACAACACGCACACGAGAAAAACAGAGGTGGGTGATGAGTGACATGAACACAGACCAATCGCAAAGCGGCGCAGGCATCGACCTGAGCCAGTTCTATCGGGTCTTCTTCGAAGAAGCCGGCGAGAACCTCGACCGCATGGAGCAGCAGTTGCTGGCCATCGACATCGAGGCGGCCGACGACGAGGAACTCAATTCGATCTTCCGTTGCGCCCACTCGGTCAAGGGTGGCGCCGCGACCTTTGGCTTTGCCGATGTGGCCGAGCTGACGCACCAGATGGAGACCCTGCTCGACCGGCTGCGCCGGCGCGAACTCGCACCTACCGCACCGATGGTCGACGTGCTGCTGCAATCGGGCGACGCGCTGCGATCGCAGCTAGCGCGCCACCAGGGCGCTGGTGGCGACCCGGTGGACACGACCGAACTGCTGTTCAAGATCCGCGCGCTGGTCGCCGGTCAGGCACTGCCCGACTTCGGGTCCGCACCCGCACCGAAGGTAGCTGTGGCGGCACCGAAGTCCGTGCTGGAGCAGGCGCCGGTGGATGCTGCTGCCTCTGCGGCCCCGGCATCGAAGACGGCACGCGGTCTGGAGTTGCGAGTCGGCCCGCTCGCCGACCCGAAAGACGCAGACAACCTGATCGACCTGTTCAAGGAAATCGTCGATCTCGGCACGATCGAGCCGCTGGACGGCGGCCAGGCCAGCGACGGCATCCGCCGCTTCAAGGTCGTGACCACCAGCAGCGACGACGATCTGCTGGACTTGTTCACCTTCCACGTGTCCCGCGAACAGGTGGCCCTGATGCCGCTGACTTCGGGCTTCGGCTTTCACGATGGCGCACCCGGCGCACCGCCGGTCGAAAATCCGCCCGATCCGGGATTCGGCTTCTTTGAAGACGCACCGGGCGCCCCGGGCTCGGTGTCCGCATCGACCGCCTCCACCGAATCGAACGGTGCTTCGGTCCAATCCGTCGCGGGCGCGCCTGCACGCACGCCCGCCAAGACCGAGAAAGCCCCGGCCGCCGCGCTCGAGTCGTCGACGCTGCGCGTCTCGGTCGAGAAGGTCGACCAGCTCATCAACCTGGTCGGCGAGCTGGTGATCACGCAAGCCATGCTGTCGCAGAACAGCAAGCAGATCGACTCCGGTCTGTACCAGCAACTCGCGGCGGGTCTGGCCGATCTGGACCGCAACACCCGCGACCTGCAAGAGTCGGTGATGTCGATCCGGATGATTCCGATGTCGATGGTGTTCAGCCGCTTCCCGCGCATGCTGCGCGACCTCGCCGCCAAGCTCGGCAAGAAGGTCGACTTCGTGACGCAGGGCGAGGCCACCGAACTCGACAAGGGCCTGGTCGAGAAAATCACCGATCCGCTGACGCACCTGGTGCGCAACAGCTGCGACCACGGCATCGAAATGCCCGCCGACCGCCTGGCCAAGGGCAAGCCGGAAACCGGCACGATCACGCTGGCGGCCTCGCATCAGGGCGGCTCGATCGTCATCGAGGTGCGCGACGACGGCAACGGCCTGTCGCGCCCGAAACTGCTGAAGAAGGCGCGCGAGCGCGGCATCGACGCACCCGATTCGATGACCGACAGCGAGGTCTGGAACCTGATCTTCGCGCCCGGCTTCTCCACTGCCGACGTGGTCACCGACGTGTCAGGCCGCGGCGTCGGCATGGACGTGGTCAAGAAGAACATCACCTCACTCGGTGGCACGGTCGAGATCGAATCGGCCGAGGGCTACGGCATGCGCGTCTCGGTGCGCCTGCCGCTGACCCTGGCGATCATGGACGGCATGAGCGTGGGCGTGGGCGACGAGGTCTACATCCTGCCGCTGGCATCGGTCATCGAATCGTTCCAGGTGCATGAACACACCGTCAAGACGCTGGGTGGCACCGGCCGGGTGGTCGAGGTGCGCGGTGACTACATGCCGGTGATGGACCTGGAGCAAATCTTCGGCGTACCGCGCTTCGACTTCGAAAAGTCCGCCGGAATCATGGTGGTCGTCGAAGCGGATGGCGGGCGCGTCGCCTTGATGGTCGACCAGCTGCTCGGCCAGCAGCAGGTCGTGGTGAAGAACCTCGAAGCCAACTACCGCAAGGTCGACGACGTGTCGGGCGCCACCATCATGGGCGACGGCCGCGTGGCGCTGATCCTCGACGTCGGCAGCCTGGTGCGTCGGTCAAGGCACTGACGCCCATCCCGAGAACGCTTCTGGCTTCTGACAAGGCGCCCTTGAGTCACCGCTCAAGGGCGCTTTTCATTTGCAGGGTTCACGGGAGTGCGAGCGAGATATCTCTCTCAATCTCTACACCCGGGTCAGATTCCGCCGATACCTGTTGAACGACCGATGCGCACTCCAGCCCAACCCGGGCGCGATGTTCATCCTGCCTCATTCCTGCCCATCAGAGGAGCACCTTCACCATGTCGACCCAGTCCGCCCCCTCGAACAGCACCTTCGACCCTCAGGCAATCGGACGCAATGCAGATGGCCTGATCCTCGCGGCCACGGCACTGGCTTGCCTGATGGCCGTTGGCATCGCCAGCCAGTACGGTGGCATGCCGCTGGCCCTGATCGGCGCAACAGCGATCCTGCTGATCGCGGGCGGCACTTTCGTGACCGCGCGCGGCACACTCCTGTCGAGCCTGGTGCTGTCTTCGTGCCTGATGGCCACGGTGGCCTTGCAGCTCCAGCTCGGACGCGGGACGCTCGAACTCCATTTCGGCGTCTTCGTCTCGCTGGCTCTGATACTGCTGTACCGCGACTGGCGCCCCATCGTGATGGCGGCCGGTGTGATCGCCGTGCACCACGTGTTGTTTGATCGATTGCAGGCTGCCGGCATCGGCGTGTACTGCACACCTCAGGCGGATTTCCTGAAAGTCGCCTTCCACGCCGGCTACGTCGTGGTTGAAGCTGGATTCGGGATCTGGATCGCCGTCAGCATGCGCCGCGATGCCCGCCAGGGCGCCGAACTCGGGCAACTGGTGGAGCGCCTTGACTCCAACGGCCACATCTCGCTCGACATGAGCGGCATCGCCGTGTCGTCGCACGGCGGCAAGGCCTTGAAGACCGCGATCGAGCGACTCAACCATGCCATGCGCGATGTGCAGGGCTCGGTCTCCAGCATCCAGACCGCCAGCGCGGAAATCGCGACCGGCAACCAGGATCTGAGCGTGCGCACCGAGCAGACCGCTTCCAACCTGCAGCAAGCCGCCTCCTCGATGGAGCAGCTCACCGGCACCGTCAAGCAGTCGGCCGACTCGGCCCGTCAAGCCAACCAGCTCGCCTCCTCGGCCGCCGAAGTCGCCGCCCGCGGCGGTGTCGTCGTCTCGCAGGTGGTCTCCACCATGGACGAGATCAACGCGTCGTCGCAGAAGATCTCCGACATCATCGGCGGGATCGATGGCATCGCCGTTCAGACCAACATCCTCGCGCTGAATGCGGCCGTCGAAGCCGCCCGCGCCGGCGAGCAAGGCCGTGGCTTTGCCGTCGTCGCCTCCGAGGTGCGCAGCCTGGCCGGCCGTTCGGCCGAAGCGGCCCGCGAGATCAAGGGACTCATCGGGGCGTCGGTCGAGAAGGTCGAATCGGGCTCGCGCCTGGTGGCCAGCGCCGGCGACACGATGAAGGAGATCGTCAGCTCGGTGCAGCGCGTCTCGGACATCATCGGCGAGATCACCGCAGCCGCTTCGGAACAGTCCGA
>JAURWR010000033.1 GCA_030654805.1 Burkholderiaceae bacterium | reverse complement strand
AGGAGGGCCGGCTGGTGTCGCTGGTGGCCGACCGGGCGCACCCGGTCAGCCCGGGCTTCGTCTGCAACAAGGGCCTGTACGGCGCCGACCTGCACAACGACCCTGACCGGCTGTGGGTGCCGCTCAAGCGGATGGCCCCCGGCCGCTTCGAACCCGTCAGCTGGGACGAGGCGCTGGTCGACATCGCGCAGCGGCTGCGCGCCACGCTGGACCGCCACGGCGCCGGCGCGGTGGCCAGCTACACCGGCAACCCGGCTGCCTTCAACAGCCTGTTCGGCCAGGCCTTCGGCGGTTTCCTGAGCCAGCTGGGGGTGCGCACCAGCTTCAGCTCGGGCACGCAGGACTGCGCCAACAAGTTCGCCGGGTCGGAAGCGGTGTTCGGCACCCGCACCCTGCACCCGCTGCCGGACATCGACCGCGCCGAGCTCATCGTGCTGTTCGGCGAGAACCCGGCCGTCTCGCACATGTCGTTCGTGTCGATGGCGCACCCGATGAAGCGGTTGAAGGACGCGCAGGCGCGTGGCGCGCGCATCGTCTACGTCAACCCGCGCCGCATCGAGTCGGCGGCGATCGCCGGCGAGGTGCTGCCGATCAAGCCGGACACCGATGTCTACCTGCTGGCCGCGCTGCTGCACGTCATCGAGCGCGGCCCCGGCTTCGACGCGGCGGCGCTGCAGCGCCACGGCCGCAACGTCGACGCGCTGCGGGCTTTCATCGCGCCGTGGACGCCGGAGCGCGTGGCGCCGGTGACCGGCATCCCGGCCGAGACCATCCGCGCGCTGGCGCGCGACTTCGCCGCGGCGCCGGCCGCCTGCGCGCACATGTCCACCGGCGTCAACATGGGCCGCCAGGGCACGCTGGCCTACTGGTTGCTGCACATGCTGGTCTTCGTCACCGGCAACCTGGGCCGGCCGGGCGGCAACTTCTATTCGCAGGGCTTCTACACGCGCAGCACCGCCGCAGGCGCCAACGGCCCGCGGGCGATGCTCGACAGCGCCTTCGGCCGCATGCGCCAGCCGGGCGGGGTGGGCATCGGCCTGCCTGGCACCCTGCTGGCCGAGCACGTGCTCAGGCCCGATGGGCCGATCCGCGCGATGTTCGTGAATTCCGGCAACCCGGTGCTGTCGATCGCCGGCGAGGCGCGACTGCGCGAGGCCTTCGCCAGCCTGGAGCTGCTGGTCTGCGTCGACATCTACCGCAACGCCACCGCCGAGTACGCGCACTACATCCTGCCGGCCACCGGCGCCTACGAGCGCGAGGACATCAACATCACCGGGCTGGGCATGCAGGACCAGCCCTCGGTGCAGTTCACCGAGGCCATGGTGCCGCCGGCCTACGAGCGCCGGCCCGAGTGGTGGATCTACGGCATGCTGGCCCGGCAGATGGGCCTGCGCTCGCCGCTGGACGACGGCGAGGCGCCCGAGCTGTGGGCACGCACCGACGCCATGTTGCGCTCACGCGGGCAGTCGATGGCGACGCTTCGCGAAGCGGGCGTGCTGCTGTTCCCGCGCACCCGGCCCGAGACCTTCTTCGACGAGCACCTTCCCACCGAGGACCACCGCGTCGACTGCTGCCCGGCGGATTTTGCCGAGGCCATCGCGCGCATGGACACGCTGTTCGACGAACTGGCGGCCGAGCCGCCCGGCCAGCTCAAGCTCATCAGCAAGCGTGACGCCTACATGCTCAACAGCTGGTACGGCAACCTGCCCAAGCTGAAGGCGCAAGGCCGCGACCACAACCCGCTGTTCATGCACCCGGACGACGCGCGGGCACGGCAGATCGCCGACGGCGACCGCGTGCGCATCGCCAACCGCTTCGGCACGGTCGAGGCGCCGGTCAGGCTGTCGGCGCAGCTGATGCCCGGGGTCGTCGCGATGACGCACGGCTGGGGCCAGGGCGCCAGCCCGGGTCTGTCGGTCGCGCAGCGCACCGCGGGCGTCAACTGCAACGTGCTGCTGCCCTCGGGACCGGGGGCCTTCGAGCCGATCAGCAACCAGTCGCACATGACCGGCATCCCCGTCGAGGTGCGTCCGGTCTGAGCCGGGCGCCCCAAGGCGCCTTGGAGGCACTGCGCGCCTGAGCCACTGCGCCACATGCCTGACCGATCCGCCTGGATCTTAGTTGACATAAGGTATATCGTCGCGCTCACAAAAGCGTGATTGAAGGTCTTGCGGCACGGGGCCAGGGTCGGCCTTCGGCCCGCGAAGTCCAAGATGGCGACGCGGCGCCTGGCATGAGCGTGCCATCGCGCCTACGGCACCACCGTGAGAAACAGGAACGCCGCAAACAGCACCAGATGGATGGCGCCATGCATCACGGTGGCGCGGCCACTGCCCAGCGTGATCGCGGAGACCAGCAGCGTCAATGTCAGCAGCACGATCTGCAGCGGCGGCAGGCCGAGCGCGAGCCGAAACGGAAACATCGGCGACAAGGCCGCGACCACGGGAATCGTCAGCCCGATGCTTGCCAGGCCCGAACCCAGCGCCAGGTTGAGGCTGCTCTGCATCCGGTTGGCACGCGCCGAGCGGACGGCCGCCCCGGTTTCAGGCAGCAGCACGATCATGGCGATCACCACGCCGGACACCGCGGCCGGCAGACCCGCGGCCGCCACGCTGGATTCGAGCGTGGGCGCCAGTGCCTTGGCAAGCCCCACCACGCCGACCAGCGCCAGCATCAGCAGTGCCAGGCTGGTCCAGGCGACCCAGGTCGGCGGCGGCGCGGCGTGCACCTCCTCGTCGTCGTTGCCCACCGGCAGGAAGTAGTCGCGGTGGCGCACCGTCTGCACAAAGACGAACACGCCGTACAGCGCCAGCGAGGAGATGCCGGCAAACGCGAGTTGCGAGCCGCTGTAGCTCGGCCCGGCGGTGGTGGTGGTGAAGCTCGGCAGCACCATCGCCAGGCCGGCCAGTGCCGCCAGCGCTGCCAGCGCCGGGCTCGTGCCCTCGACGCGAAACGCCAGCACCCGATGACGCAGTCCGCCGAGCAACAGGCACAGGCCCACCACGCCGTTGCAGACGATCATCACCGCCGAGAACACCGTGTCGCGCGCCAGGGCATTGGCGCTCTCGCCGCCGGCCAGCATCAGCGCGACGATCAGCGCCACCTCGATCACCGTCACCGCCACGGCCAGCACCAGCGTGCCAAAGGGCTCGCCCACGCGATGGGCCACCACCTCGGCATGGTGGATCGCGGCGATCACCGCCGCGAACAGGCTGGCCACCAACACCGACCCCAGCGCGAGGCCCACCGGGCGACCCCAGGCCGCGCCGACGATGGCCAGCGCGAGCACCGGGACGCCGAGGCTCCACAGTGGCAGGCCCGGGATGCGCCGCCAGCTCGGTCCGGTCGCAGGGGAGAGGTTCGGTTCCATGGGGTGATGCTACCCAGTACCTCCCGGCATCGCGGGCACGGCGCCGCGCCCCCATCGTCCTATGCGCCTGGTGCGCCTGATGCGCCTGATGTACCTGATCCGCCCGAGGCGGTGACGATGACGAATTCGGCCGGCACCCGGTAGGCTGCGCCGGCGCGCCAAGCCGCAAGACTGTCGAGGTAGCGTGCACAGACCCGGTGTCGCGCCTCCTGCGAGAACCGCGACCAGGCCAGTGCCACCGGCCCACCGATGAAGGCGGCGCGGCAGGCCAGGTCGCCGCTGGCGTAGTCGAGCGTGTCGGCCCGGCGCTGCTGCACGACCTGCGCGAGGCCCGCTTCGCCGCACAGGCTGGCCAGCGCATCCTGGCGCCCCAGGCCGAAGAACAATGGACAGACCTCGCTCGCCACCTCGGCGTCGACGATCTCGAACAGCGCGGCCCAGCCGCAGCGCGAGCGCTCGCCCCACACGGACAGCACCAGCCGGCCACCGGGCCGCAGCACGCGCCGCATCTCGCGCACGGCCTGCGCCGGGTCGGGCAGGTACATCAGGCCCAGCGAGCACAGCACCACGTCGAACTGCGCGTCGGGCAGCGCCAGCTGCTGGGCATCCATGCGCGCGAACGCGACAGGGGCCGTCGGCTGCGCGCGCGCGCGCCGCGAGGCCGTGTCAACCATGCGCTGCGACAGGTCGACACCCAGCACGTGGCCCTGCGCACCCACGCTGTCGGCCGCCTGCAAGGTGACGTGGCCGCTGCCGCAGGCCAGGTCGAGCACCTGCTCGCCCGGCGCCAGTGCAGCTGCCGCCAGCAGCGCGCCTTGCACGCCCGCCCGTTGTGCGCCCCACAGCGGCTCGTAGTCGTCGGCCGCGAGATCCCAGCCGTAGCGCTGGATGCGGGTTTGAAGTCGGGCGTCCATGGCGGCGGCGATGGGCTTGCGGCTGACGGGGGGCGTCTTCTCAACGCCGCGTCACCACCACCTCCAGGTAGGCGCTGGGCACCACCAACGAGCCGGCGCCCGCCGTGTTCATCCCGTCGAGCAGGTCGATCAAGTCGCGCTCCAGCACCCGCGCCTGGTCGGCGGGCAGTGCCGCAAAGGCCTTGTGCACCGGCCCGTACCACTGGCGGAAGACGTCGACGAAGTGGGCCGCCGAGCGGTAACGGAAGTTGAAGACCCGTGGCGTGACCTGCAGCCGGGCGGCGTTGTCGCCGAACAGCGATTGCAGGTGCGTCTCCACGCCCCACAGCGACGGCGGCTGCACGCCGGCCGGCGGCGGCAGCTGGCGGCCCAGCACCTTGAACATGCGGCCGACCAGGCTGTCGGGCGTCCAGTTGGCCAGCCCGATGCGGCCGCCCGGCTTGCACACCCGCACCATCTCGGCGGCGGCACGGCCCTGGTCGGGCGAGAACATCACGCCGAAGGTGGACAGCACGCAGTCGAACTGCCCGTCGCCAAAGGGCAAGGCCTCGGCATCGGCCACCTGGAAACTCACCTGCAGGCCGTCGGCGCGGGCGCGCTCGGCGCCGTGTTCGAGCAGGCTGGCGACGTAGTCGGTCGAGGTGACGCGGCAGCCGCGGCGCGCCGCCGCCAAGGTGGCGTTGCCGTTGCCGGCGGCCACGTCGAGCACCTGCTCGTCGCAGCGCAGATCGCAGGCCTCGGCCAGCAGTTCGCCCACCAGCTGCAGCGTGGTGCCGATGACGGCGTAGTCGCCGCTGGCCCAGGCGGTCTGCTGGCGGGTCTTGAGGGCGTTGAAGTCGACGGGTGCGTTCATGGCGGGCTCCTGGGGGTGGCGTTGTTCTCGGTGGCCGCGGGCGGGCTGCACCTTGAACGCATTGCAGCGCGGCGCCGCGCGGCCGTCCTGCCTGAACGGCCGGCGGCCCTGCCCGTTCGTCCGCAGGCAGCGGGCAGCGTGCCCGTGAACTGCCCCGGCGTCCGGATGTCTTGACCGGGCGTCCTGCCGGCCGACGGCGGGCAGGATGGCGGTTGGCCGCCGCCGTGCTGGCCGCCACAATGCGGCGACGCCCGCAACGCTGAACAGATCCGCATGTCGACACCCCTCCCACATGTCCGCGAAGCCGGCGCCGGCCCCGGCGTGCTCTGCCTGCACGCCAACGCCAGCAGTTCCAGCCAGTGGCGCGGGCTGACGGACCGGCTGGCGCCGCGGTTCCACGTCCGGGCCGCCGACGGCTACGGTGCCGGCAAGAGCCCGCCCTGGCCAGTCGACCGCGTGCTGGGCCTGCACGACGAAGTGGCGTTGCTCGAGCCCGTCCTGGCCGCCGCCGGCGATGGCCTGCTGCTGGTGGGCCATTCCTACGGTGCCGCCGTGGCGTTGAAGGCCACCCTGATGCACCCGGGCCGGGTGCGCGCGCTGGCGCTCTACGAGCCCACGCTGTTCGGCCTGCTCGATGCGCAGTCGCCGCCGCCCAACGCGGCCGACGGCATCCGCCGGGCGGTGGCCGATGCCGAGGCCGCGCTGGCGCGGGGCGATCCGGCAGCGGCGGCCGGGCATTTCATCGACTACTGGATGGGTGCGGGTGCCTGGACGGCCACGCCCGAGGCGCGGCGGGGGCCGATCGAGGCCGCCATCGCCAACGTGGGCGGCTGGGGTCGCGCGCTGTTCGGCGAGCCGGCCACGCTGGCCGACCTGGCCCGCATCGACCTGCCGGTGCTGCTGATGACGGGCAGCGCGTCGCCGGCCTCGTCGCTCGGCGTGGCGGGTCTGCTGGCCCAGGCCTTGCCCCGGGTGCAGGTGGTGGCCTTCGATGGCCTGGGGCACATGGGCCCGGTCACGCACCCGGACACCGTCAACGAGGCCGTCGCCGCCTTTCTCGACCACTGCCGTTGAGCGGCGCGAGCCTGCCAGGAACCGCACCATGACCGACAGCCTCCGACCCATCGCCATCGCCGTGCAACGCGTCCAGGGCGTGCTGCAGCGGCGCCCCGAGGCGGCCGTGCACGACGACGCACCGGCCACGGCCCGCTGGCAAGGTGGCGCGCGGGTCGTCACCACGGGCGCCCATGGCGCGCAGTTGCTCACCGACCTGCCGACCGAGCTGGGCGGCAGCGGCGACCAGGTGACGCCGGGCTGGCTGTTCCGGGCCGGGCTGGCCTCGTGCGCGACGACGTCCATCGTGCTGGCGGCGGCGGCCGAGGGCATTGCACTCGCCGCGCTCGACGTGCGGGTGGGCAGCCGGTCGGATGTGCGCGGGCTGCTCGGCATGCGCGACGAGGCCGGGCAGCCGGTGGAGGCCGGCCCCGCCGACCTGCACCTGCAGGTGCTGATCGACGCCCCCGGTGTGGCGCCGGCGCGGCTGCGTGCGCTGGTCGAGGGGGCGGTGCGCTGCTCGCCGGTGCCCTGCCTGGTGCAGCAGGCCACGCCGCTGGCGCTGCGGCTCGACATCGCCGGCGCCTGACGACGGATCGGCCATGGACGCCCTGTCGGAGACCCTGCGTGTCGTGCGCCTGGTCGGCGCCATCTTCCTGCAGGGCCGGTTCACCGCGCCCTGGTGCTACCAGTCGCCCAGCGCCGACAGCGCCGCGCCGATCCTGGAGCCCGGTGCCGAGCGGGTGGTGATCTTCCACCTCATCACCGAGGGCGAATGCCATGTGGAGATGGAGGGCCAGCCGCCGGTGCGCCTGTGCGCTGGCGACGCGGTGATCTTCCCGCAGGGCGATGCGCACCGCATGGGCTCCGAGCCGGGCCTGGTGCCCGCCACGGGCGCGCGGCTGCACGAAGTGCTGTCGCGCCGGCCGCGCACCCTGGCCTACGGCGGCGGCGGCGCCACCACCCGCCTGGTCTGCGGCTACATGGCCTGCGATGCCAAGCTGGCGGGCCTGCTGCTGGCCGGCCTGCCGCCGCTGGTGCGCGTCAACGTGCGCGGCTCGAACGCCGGCATCTGGCTCGAAGCCTCGGTGCGCTACGCATTGGCCGAGGCCCGATCGCCGCGCCCAGGGGGCGCCGGCGTGCTGGCCAAGCTGGCCGAGGTGCTGTTCATCGAGGTGCTGCGCCTGCACATGAACGAGCAGGGCAGCGGCCGCCGGGGCTGGCTGGCAGGCGTCGGCGACCGCATCGTCGGGGCGGCGCTCAATGCGCTGCACAACCGCCCGGCACACCCCTGGACGCTGGATGAACTGGCGCGCACGGCGCACACCTCGCGGTCGGTGCTGGCCGAACGTTTCCAGGACCTGGTGGGCACCTCGCCGATGCAGTACCTGACGCAGTGGCGCATGCTGCTGGCCGCCAACCTGCTGTGCCGCAGCAACGCACCGCTGGCGCGCATCGCCGAGGACGTGGGCTACCAGACCGACACCGCCTTCAGCCGGGCCTTCCGGCGTGAATACGGCTCGCCGCCGGCGGCCTGGCGCCGACGGCAGGGGCTCGGCGCACCGCCGGGCTGACCCGGCCGCGGCAGCAGCGGCCGCATGTCGACACGCAAGCCCCTCAGGCCGAATGGCGCCCGAGCTCCTCCTGAAGCCTTCTGGTCAGCGTGCTCAGGCCATGCGCGACGACCTGGGCCAGCTGTCTCAGCTCGTCGGCATGGGTATCGGCATCGGCCCGGCCTGCGGCAAGCTCGTAGGCATGAACGGCTGCGTGCACCTCCACCGCACCGATCGCGGCGCAGGCGCCCCGCATGGAATGGGCCAGCTCGCGCGTCATCGGGCCGGTGCCGTCGACGTAGGTTTGCACAAAGCGCTCCAGCACGCGGCGCAGAATCGCGAAGTTGCCACCGACGTTGACCATCGCTTGCGCGATGTCGAGGCCTTCGATCGTCGCCAGCCGATCGTGCAGGGGGGCCACGCTGGTCATGGGCAAGGCATTCGGCGCGGCGCCGGACGGCTCGACCGGTGCCGGCCCGCGCTGGGGCAGCCAACGATGCAGGGTGGCATAGAGGCGTTCCGGGTCAACGGGCTTGGCCAGGTGATCGTTCATGCCGGCGGCCAGGCAGGCGGTACGGTCCTCGCCAAAGGCATTGGCGGTCATCGCCACGATGGGCAGGCTGCCCTGCCCGCCCGCCCGCAGGCGGCGCGTGGCATCCAGGCCATCGAGCTCGGGCATCTGCATGTCCATCAGCACCAGGTCGAAGTTGCCGGACAGCGCCATTTCGACAGCCTGAAGCCCGTCTTCTGCCACCTCCACCACCAGCCCCACCGAGCTGAGCAGTTCCATCGCGACTTCGCGGTTGATCGCGTTGTCCTCGGCCAGCAGCACACGCCGACCCGCGTGATGGGTGCGCAGCAAGGCGCCCATCGGATCGGGTCGCTCGAACGGCCGCAGCGCCCCGCTGGCGCCCCGGCGCAGGCGCTGCAGCGTGTCGTGCAGCGCGGACGCGGTGATGGGCTTGACCAGCAGGGCCTCGAACCCCGCGGCCTGTGCCTGGCGCTGCAGCGTGTCGTCGTCATGGGCGGTGACCAGCACCGCCGGTGTCGAACTCAGTCCGCGGACCTGTCGCAGCAGGCCCAGCAGGTCCAGCCCGTCGGGCGGCCCCATGCGCCAGTCGAGCACCACGAGGTCAAAGGATCGCCCGGCCGAGGCCTCGTCGGCGGCCGCCTGGAGGGCGGCTTGTGGGCTGGCGAAGGCGCTCACCGTCATGCCCAGCATGCGCAACTGGTCGCGCAGGGACTGCAGCGCTTCCTGCAAGTCGTCGACGAGCAGCGCATGGCCGCCGGCCAGCGGCAGCATCCCGGTTTCCTGCGCCGGCGCCGCCGCCGCCCGCAACTGCGCGGTGAGCCAGAAGCTGCTTCCCACGCCGGGCTGGCTGTCCACGCCCATGTCGCCGCCCATCATGCGGGCCACGTGGCGCGACAGTGCCAGGCCCAGGCCGGTTCCGCCATGCCGGCGCGTGGTCGAGCTGTCGGCCTGCTCGAAGGCGTCGAAGAGATGGGGAATGGCTTCGGCTGCGATGCCTTCGCCGGTGTCGCGCACTTCGAACCTCAGCATCACCACATCGCCTTCGCGGGCCACGGGGGCCACCGCCAGGCGCACCCAGCCGGTCGAGGTGAACTTCACGGCGTTGGCCAGCAAGTTCACGAGCGCCTGCGACAGGCGGGTCGGATCGCCGCGCAGGCGCGACGGCGTGTGGTCGGTGTCGAGCACCAGCTCCAGCCCCTTCGCGCGCGCCGTGCCTTCGACCAGCGCAAAGGCCTTCGCGAGCAGGTCGTCGAGGTCGAACTCGGTGTCTTCGAGCACCAGCTTGCCGGCCTCGATCTTCGACAGATCGAGGATGTCGTTGATCACCTGCAACAGGTGCTTGGCCGCGCCATCCACCTTGGCCAGCCGGTTGCGCTGCAGCGGCTGCGTGGCATCTCGTGCCAGCAGGTGCGTCAGGCCGATGATGGCATTCATCGGTGTCCGGATCTCGTGGCTCATGTTGGCAAGGAACGCGCTCTTGGCGCGGTTGGCGGCCTCGGCGTCGTCGGCGCGGCGTGCGAGCTCGGCCTGCATGGCGGTGATCTGCTGCTCGCGCTTCTTGCGTTCGCTGTTGTCGAGCATCACGGCGCGATTGGAGACATGGCGGCCGCTGGCATCGCGCACCGACACCGCGCTCACCAGCACCGGCAGCACGCTGCCGTCCTTGCGCACGAAGTCGAATTCAACCTCGCGGACGCTGCCCGCAACCATGAGCGCGGCGTACCGCTGGGCGACCAGCGCCCGGCTGGCCGGGGTCATGAAACGCGCGACGGGCTGGCCGATGAACTCCTCGCGTGCGTACCCCAGCATCTCGAGCTCGGTGGCATTGACGGCGGAGATCGTGCCGTCCGGCGCCAGCGAGTGGTAGCCGCAGGGCGCGCCGTCGTAGAGCGCCGAGATGGCCGCCGCGCGCTCGAGCAGCGTGGCGTTGGCAGCTTCCAGGTCGGCCGTGCGGCGCGCCACCAGCGCTTCGAGTTCCACCTGCTGGCGCTCGAGCGCTCTGCGCGCCTCCTGCAACGGGGTGGTGTCCACGATCATGGCCACGAAGTGCGGGCGCCCGGCAATCTCCACCCGGCAGGAGGAGAACGACACGTCGATGACGTCGCCCCCGCGGCGGCGCAGCTGGGCCTGGACCACCGGCGTTGAAGCATGCCTCTGCAAGCGGAGAATGGTCTCGTTTCGAATCGCCGGGTCGACCCACAGGTCCAGGTCGTCGCTGGGGCGTCCCAGCACGTCGCCGCGCACGTGGCCGGTCAAGGCCTCGAACGCGCCGTTCACTTCGGTCAGGCGCCTGTCGGCCAGGGCCCCCACCACCATGGCGACCGGCGCGCTCTCGAACAGCGTGGCAAAACGCTGGCTGGCCTCCTGCATGGACAGCAACAGGCGACGCTGCTCGCCAACGGCCGCGTCGATCGTCTCTCGGGCCGACTCGATCTCGGTGATGGCGACGACGCTCGCCCGGGACTCGCCGGGCAGCGCCAACTGCGCCACGGCGCTCGACAGCCGCCGCCCGCCCACGCCGCTGCCGAGCCGCCCGACGGCCGTCGCGACGCCGATGGCCACGAGCAGGCCGGCCAGCGTGGTCAAGAGCGGGCCGCGGCGGGCGGCGGCCGACTCGTCCACGTGCAGGGTCCAGGGTGCTGTACCCATCGCCTGCGTGAAGCGTCGGCCGCCATTGTCCACCGCCGTCGCGTTGGCGCCCGCGCCGAAACCGCCGGCAATCACCGCCTGCCTGCTGTCGAGCAGCGTCACATGCCAGCCGTCCGGGAGCTCCGCCTGGTCGATCTGGGCCTGGAAGATGCGCGCATCGATGGTGGTCAGCAGGAGCCGCTGGGCCTTGCCATCCCGAAGCACGGGGACGGCGACGGCGACCAAGGGCACCTTGGCGATCGGGCCCATGAACACGTCGCCGACTTCGGCCTGCTTGCTCGCCAGCGCGGCGGGCGCGGCCGCGCGGCCGCTCGGCTTGGGCAACGGCGGCAGGGGCTGGCCGAAGGGCACACCGGTGTGCAGCAGCATCTGCCCTTGCCCGTCGGTCAGCAACAGCGCATTGCCGAACTGGCGGGGAAAGACCTGCGCCCGGCGATGAAAATCCGCCAGGCGCCCTTCGTCGAGCAGTGGCGAAGCCGCCAGCACCTCGAGACCCATCGTGCGCTGGTGCACCAGCTCGGCGAATTGACGGGACAGTTGCGTCGCCAGCAGGTGCCCGGAGCGGTCGTCGGCGGCGCGCAGGCGTCGCAGGGTGTCGGCCGCCAGGAGCATCGCCAGCAGCACCAGCGGCAGGATCGCCAGCCACACCAGGCGCCGCAGGTAGTGCGCCATCGGAACCACCCGTTGCGGCCGGGTCATCATCGGGATTCGAGCCAAGCGTGCACCTTCTCGTAGAGCACCGCCGCCGTGACGGGTTTGTCGAGCACATCGTCCAGATCGGCGTCCAGTGCCCACCCTGCGCTGGCCGGGAACGATGCCGACAGCATGGCGACGATCGGCAGGTCATGGCGCGCCATGGTTCGCACGGCGCGCGCCGCCGCCACACCGCCGCTCTGGGGCATTTCCATGTCGAGCAGCAGCAGGTCCGGCGCGCATTGCATCGTGAAGCTGAACGCCTCGACGCCGCTGCTGGCCGCCACCACCCGCAAACCGGCCTGCTCGAGCAGCACCTGGAGCAGTTCACGAAGCACCGGGTTGCCCTCGGCCACCACGATCAGGGCGCCCGCCTGTCTCTCGCGGAGCTGCTGAAGCGCCGGCATCGGGTCCGGGGGGCCGGCCAGTCGTGCGGCCTCCCTGTCGATGCGCTGGAGCCGCGCCTTCTGCCGCAGCGTCAGTGCCTCGCGGCCGATGAGCGACGCCATCCCCTGAATCGCATTCACCGGCACGCGCACCGCCTGGCCCGGCGCCGTCATGCGCTGGGTGACGTCCTGCGCGGCGCAGATGATGCCCGCCAGGCGCCCTGCGGCATCACGCTCGGGCTCGACGACGAGATCGAAGCAGCCCAGGTGGCCCTTGTTGGCAACCCAGACGTCGCGACGCTCCGGGCAGCCCGACTCGAGCACGCGGCGCTTGATGGACACCAGCGGTGCGGCCGCCTCGGCGCCCATGATCTCGTCGTCGGTGCGGCCGATCAGGTCACGCTCGGTCGCCCCGAGTGCCGGGTTGGCCACCCAGGTGTATCGCAAGTCACGGTCCTGCCTGAAGACCAGCATGTTGGAGGAACGCAGGACGATCCCCAGGCGGGTCTGGGCGGCGCGCAGGCCTTCGATGAGCTCTCGCCGGTCGGTCACTTCGGTGAGAAAGCCGATCAGAAAGGGTTCGTCGCGTTGCGCGACGATGCGGGCCGAGATTTCGACATCGCCGATTTCACCCGCACTGTTGCAGTAGCGTGCCTCGAATCGCGTGATGCTGCCCTGTCGCTGAACGATCGCCACCAGACGCTGCTGCATCTGCGGATCGGGCCACATCCCCAACTCGGCAGCCGTGCGGCCAATGATGTCGTCGTGCGTGCGTCGCAAGAGGCGGCAGAAGGACTCGTTGGCTTCGACAAACGCGCCACTGCGAAGGCTGGAAATGCCGACGGCGACATGGGCCGTGCGTGTCGCCATCGCCAGCCAGTCCGTCTGCCCACTGCTATCGATCGACCCGAGGGTATGCAATCAAGCTCCTAACGTCCGGGGGCGGCCGCCGCCTGCCACCAGAACAAATGCCATGGCCTTGGGCCATCAACCCGCAGCGGCCCTGCCGCGGCCCCCTCGATGCGACTTTTGACCGAAGTCACAAATTGACCACCGGCCACGCGACATGGTGCACGACAGGCTTCGATCGAGTTTGTCACATTCAAAGATAAGCAACCACCTGGAGCCGCTCATCGCAGCAGGGCCTCGCACGCGCAGCCAGGCGCGTGGGCGGCAGATGTCGACGCCGTTGTGCACCATGCTGCTGCTGCTGCCGCGCGCCGCGCCGCAGTCCCCGCGGCGCTGATGGTGTCCGATAGACTTTGGTCCCACCTTCTCGATCGGCCCCGCGATGACGCCCCAGGACCTTCTGCACCACATCGACAGCGGCGAGCCCTGGCCGGCGGGCGGTGGCGCCGGGTTCGACGATCTCGCCGCGGCCTACCAGTGCGCACTGGCGGTGCGCGCCTTGCGGCTGGCGCGTGGTGAGCAGCCGCGCGGCTACAAGATCGGTTTCACCAACCGCACGATCTGGCCGCGGTACAACGTCTTCGCGCCCATCTGGGGATCGATGTGGAACACCAGCATCGTCACCTGCGACGGCGTGGGCCGCGTCTCGCTGGACCACCTGTGCCAGCCCCGGCTGGAGCCGGAGGCGGTGTTCGGCTTCAAGGCCACGCCGCGTGCCGACGCCGGCGTCGACGCGTTGTTCGAGGCGCTGGACTGGGTGGCGCCGGGCTTCGAGATCGTGCAGTCGCATCGGCCCGACTGGAAGTTCGCCGCGCCGCAGACGGTGGCCGACAGCGGCCTGCACGGCCGCCTGCTGGTCGGGCGCCAGACGCCCGTCGCCGAGTTGGCGCAGGACGCGGCCCAGCTGCATCGGCGGCTGGCCGGCGCGCGGGTCGGGCTGTACCAGAACGGTCGCCTCGTCGAGGAAGGCAGCGGCGCCCACGTGCTCGACAGCCCGCTGCATGCGCTGCTGCATTTCCTCACCGAGCTGCGCGCCTGCCCGGGCGCCGCCGATGTGGTGGCGGGCGACATCGTCACCACCGGCACCTGGACCGACGCCTGGCCGGTGCAGCCCGGCGAGCGCTGGCAGGCCCGCTTCGACACGGTCCTGCCGCCGCTGGAGATCCACTTCGAGTGAGGCCATGAGCGACGAACTGGGCGCTGCCATCCGCACCCTGCAGGTGGGTGAAGAAGCCACCGCGCAGCAAGCCTTCGCGGCCATCGCCGACAGCGTGTGGCGCGAGCCGGAGGATGGCGCGGCCGCGCTGCAGCAGGCCGTGCTGGCGGAAGCCGCCGCCGGTGGGCTGCGCACGCCGCGCCTGCTGACCCTGCTGGGCCTGGCGCCGGCGCCCGCCCCCGCCTGCCTGCCCGTCTGCCTGGCGCTGCTGCGTGCGGCG
>JAURWR010000032.1 GCA_030654805.1 Burkholderiaceae bacterium | reverse complement strand
ACCGTGCGCACGACACTCACCGTGCGGCCGCGCTTGACGAACGTTGAGCTCGCCTGCAACGACCCCTGCGACTGATTGCCCAGCAGGTTCGCGTTCAGCGAGATCGCCAGCGGACAGCCCTTCATGCCTCCCGTCATCTCGCCTGGCCCGAGGACCAGCAAAGTGGCGGCAACGTCAGCCATCCAGAGAATCGCGCCCGCGTGTACCAACCCGAACGGGTTCCTGATGCCGGCACCGATTGGCATGTCGGCGACCACGCGCTCGGACGTGTGCTCGGTGATGGTGAAGGCGATCGAGCCTTGGCTGTGCATGGGTGGTGTAGTGGCGCTTGAAGGGTTTACCGTGTGACGTACGTAGCAGACAACAGCTTGCCGTTGACTCTCAGTCACACTGCCAAGCGTTCAAGCTGGACCAGCCAAGTATTGAAGTGCGGGCATGCCTGCCGCAGTGCATCCAGCCCGATGTCGGCCGCGATCAGCGGCCCATGAAACGTTTTTTCAAACCTCGGCATCAGCTTGAGAATGCGCTTGGAGGGCGCTGTCTGCGGGCTATCGTTAATGTCCTCCGGCGTCGGGTGCGCCTGAGCGATGGCCGTCAGTGCGTTAACAACTGTCTGGGAATCCGTCCAGTCTGCGAAACGTTTGGGTTCAACGAATAGCAAAGCTTCGTACTCATGCACCATCAGGTGTGGCAGAAAGTTCCGCTCGCCGATTTCCTTGGCCCACCTCGCCTCTATGAACTCGGCCTTCTGGCGGCCCGTTCCGCGAACCGGATAGGCGGCATCGGCCTTGCCCGGAAAGTCACCCGGCAAAGCGTAGAGGTCCATCAGAGTGGATACGGTGGCGCTGGGCTCCTGTTTGCATAGGCGGATTAGTTGGGGCTTGACCTTGGAATAGCTCGTAACGCCCCCCTTGTGTCCTGGGCTGGTGCTAACGATGATCGGAATGATGTTCAGGTCTATCCGTTCGTAGTGGGGCTTGAGCAGTTCCCTGACGAAGGTTTCCTCGGTCTGGCCCTCGACCAGTAGATAGAAGCGCTTCACCGGGCAGGCCTCCCACCAAGGAGGTTCTTCTTCCACAGGTCGCCCAGGCTGTACTCGGCGAGCCACTCGGCCAGGGCTGTGGTGTCGGGACGTTTGAAGGTCGACGCGCCGCCTTCTTTGTTTACTACGATCAAGTCATCAGCATCGAACTCGTTGACCAGTTCTACCGATTGGGTAGAGATGATGAGTTGATGCTCCCCCGAGGTGGACTTCATCATCGCCCCCAACACCGCAATGGCATAGGGATGCAAGCCCAGTTCTGGCTCGTCTATCAAGATCGCAGCAGGCATGAACTCTTCCGGCTGCAAGAGCACAGTGGCCAAGCATACAAAGCGCAGAGTGCCATCCGAGAGGGCACTGGCGTTGAACGGTACGTCCTGCCCGGACTCGGTCCATTCAAGCTGAATCTTTTCCTTGTTATCCACCGTGGAGCGCAGGTGGAAGTCGCCAAAGAACGGCGCCACCAACTGAACGGACTTGACGATGCGCTTGTAGTGCGCCTCGTGGTGGTTCTTCAGGCGATAGAGGAATGCTGCGAGGTTGCGCGCATCGTCGCGCAGGTACTCGTTGTCGTTGATGCCATGCACTTGTTTGACCAGGGCGCTGTGGCTAGTGTCATGAAAATGGTAAACACGCCAACTACGCATAGGGGGCACAACAAACCTGTAGATATTCGTGCGCTTCTTCTGTTCTTCGACATACGACTCGAAGTGACCAGAATGTGGGCGCCAGTCACCGTGCACATTCCACCAGAGGCACTCACTGGTAAATATCATCCGGTTGTCCTGCGTCGGCTTCAGTTTAAATTTGTAGCCGTTGTTGCCGAAGTACAGCTCGGCACTCAATTCCTCGGTCGTCTTTCGTCCGAAGTGCAGTATGGCGTCCGGCCCGCCAGCGGTGCCGACAGCCGCCTGCAATTGCTGATCGAGAATCTTGCTGATCAGTCGAAAAAAACCTATGAAATTGGACTTCCCCGCACCGTTGGCGCCAATGAGCACGTTCAGCTTGCCCAACTCGATATCACAAGCAGCAATTGATTTGTAGCCGCTCAGCAGCAGCCTAGAAAGCTGATTCGAGTCGAACACCTTCTTAATCATGTAGGCACCCCAAAGACATAACGCGACAACACATTTTCATAACGTTGACCGATAAGCCTCACATCATCAATCTGAGATAGC
Organism: Burkholderiaceae bacterium; assembly: GCA_030654805.1. Classification (GTDB taxonomy): domain Bacteria; phylum Pseudomonadota; class Gammaproteobacteria; order Burkholderiales; family Burkholderiaceae_C; genus PBB1. The sequence continues at coordinate 12,431 of JAURWR010000032.1, read as the reverse complement.
CTGTATCGGCGAAAGCATGGTGGTTGCCAATCCCAGCGACTCGATACGAGACGTATAGATCACCGCTTCGCACCAAAGCCATTCGCCTTGCCTCTCTCTATCGACATCGCCTCCACCAGCGTCCGCACGTTGTGCTCGAACATCCGCAAGTAGGTGTCCGCCTCGGTGCCGGGTGGCGACAGTGCATCGGAATACAGCTCGCCGCCGACCTTCAACCCCGCTTCGCGGGCGATGCGTTCGATCAGCCTCGGGTCGCTGATGTTCTCGACCAGCAGCGCGCTGGCTTTCGATTCGCGGGCCTGACGGACGATGCGGGCCACCGCTTCGGCGGACGGTTCGCTGCCGGTGGTCCAGCCGCGGGGCGCGATGAAGGTGACGCCGTAGGCGGCCGAGAAATACCCGAACGCATCGTGCGAGGTGATGACACGGCGGCGCTCGGCGGGCAGCGCGTCGATGCGGGCGCGGGTGTCGCGCTCCAGCGCGGCGAGACGCTGCTGGTAGGCGGCGGCGCGCGCCTCGACTTCGGCCACGCGCGTGGGTGACTTGCCGGCCAGCGCGGCCACCAGCGCCGCGCGGATGTTGTCGGCGTAGCGCTGGCCGTTGGCGAGGCTTTGCCAGGCGTGCGGGTCGGCGCCGCCGGACAACTGTCGCGTCGCGATGCTGCGGCTCGCCACCACGATCGGGCCGCGGTAGCCGGAGGCCGCGATCAGCCGGTCGATCCAGCCTTCGAAGCGCAGCCCGTTGGTGATGACCAGATCGGCATGCGCGACGCGCCGCACGTCGGACGGCGTCGGCTCGAACACATGCGCGTCGGCATTGGGGCCGACCAGCGCGGTCACCTCGACCGCCGGGCCACCGACCTCGCGGGCGATGTCGGCCAGCACCGAGAAAGTGGCGACCACCTTCAGCACCGGCGCGGCCGGCGGCTCGGCGGCTTGCGCCATGCACCAGGACATCAGGGCTGCGCTGGTCAGTCCGAACAGAAGACAGCGCTTGAACGCGCGTCGGGTTACACCGAACAACATCGCGACATCCATCGTCAAGCCTTGCGGTGCGAGCGGCGTGATAGCTGTCGCGCGAGGAGGCTGTCGCGGCGACCCACCAGCAGCGACAGGGCGTAGAAGCTGCCGGCCAGCAGCACGATGGCCGGGCCCGACGGCAGGTTGGCGTGGTACGACAGCAGCAACCCTCCCCAGCCACTGAGAACCGCGAACAGCGCCGCCACTGCGGCGAGACTCCAGACCTCGGACGCCCAGAAGCGCGCGGCGGTGGCCGGCAGCATCATCAGGCCGACCGCCATCAAGGTGCCCAACGCCTGGAAGCCACCGACCAGGTTGAGCACCAGCAGCATCAGGAACAGCGCGTGCACCCAGGCCCCGGCGTTGCCGAGGTGGCGCAGGAAACCGGGGTCGAAGCATTCGACCACCAGCGGCCGGTACACCAGCGCCAGCAGCAACAGGCTGAACGTCGCGATGCCGGCAATCAGCAACAGTGATGCATCGTCGACGGCCAGCACGGTGCCGAACAGCACGCGCATCAGGTCGACGCTGTTGCCGCGCATCGAGATGATCATCACGCCCGCAGCCAGCGCGATCAGGTAGAAGGCGGCGAAGCTGGCGTCTTCGCGCTGCGGTGTGAGGCGGGCGACCAGGCCGGCCAGGCCGGCCACCGCGATGGCGGCGACGAAGCCGCCGATGCTCATCGCCCACAGCGAGAAGCCGAACATCACGAAGGCCAGCGCGGCACCGGGCAGCAGCGCGTGCGCGATCGCGTCGCCGACCAGGCTCATGCGGCGCAAGACCAGCAAGGTGCCGATCGGTCCGCAGCTCAGGCCCAGCGCCACGCAGGCAACCAGGGCACGGCGCATGAATCCGAACTCGATGAAAGGCTGGATCAGCAAATCCTGCAACCACATCAGCAGCGTCACGGCGTTGCCCTCGATGCCAGCGCCGGTGCGGCACACCAGTCGGCGTGCTCGTCCCACTGCTCGGCCATTTGCTGCGCGCGCATCAGATGTCGGGGCACCAGCACCTCTTCGGTCCGCCCGTGCGCCACGCATTCGCGCGCCAGCAGCAAGGTCATCGGGAAATGCTCGCGCACCTGCGCCAGGTCGTGCAGCACCGCGATGACGGTGCGGCCTTCCTCGTGCCAGTGCTGCACCAGTCGCATCAGGTCGGCCGTGGTGCGGGTGTCGATCGCATTGAACGGCTCGTCGAGCAGGATCACCGGCGCGTCCTGCATCAGCACCCGAGCGAACAGCACGCGCTGGAACTGGCCGACCGACAGCTCGGAGATCAGCCGTCGCTCGAAGCCGGCAAGGCCGACCGACGCCAGCGCCAGCAGCGCCTGCGCACGCTGGGCTGCGGTGGCACCGGTGAACCAGCCGATGCGCGGCCACGCGCCGAGCATCACCACGTCGAGCACGCCGAGCGGGAAGCTGCGGTCGATGCCCGATTGCTGAGGCATGTAGGCCAGCCCATTGCGCAGCAGACCCCCGGTGAGCACGCGCCCGGTGCTCGGTTGCACCCGGCCCGTCAGCGCGTCGAGCAGCGAGCTCTTGCCCGCACCGTTGGGGCCGATCACCGCGGTGAGCGAACCCGGATCGAACCGACAGCTAACGTGGTGCACCGCAGGATGGTGGTGATAGCTGACCGTCAGGTCCTCGACCGCGATCGCGGGTGGGGCGACCACGCGCGCGGCCACCTGCGGACGGACCCCGGAAGAATCGCCGTTCATGGTGTGCCAGACAGTGCCCAGGCAACCGCCGCCCACAGCAACGCGCTCAGCCCGGTGGCGCCTGCCAGGCGCAGCAGCGCAGAGGTCATCAGCAGGCTGGTGACTGGCGCAGGGGCCGGTGTCGGCACCAGCGGCGTTGGGCCCTGCCCGTGCGCGCCATGGTCGTGGCTGGCGGCGTGATGGTGGGCATGTCCGTGCGCGTGCTCATGCGTGTGCCCTTCACCGATGAGCCCATGCGCATCCGATTTCATCAACCCGACCTTCATGCCGAGGCTCCCGCCACGCAACTCGCGCACCGCCCGCGCAGCGTCAGGTCGTGGTGCTGGACCTCGAAGCCGGGCGGCGCCAGATCGTTCATCGGGCCCGGGCAGGCGTGGATCGGGTACACGCGGTCGCACTGGACACAGTGGAAATGGTGGTGATGCCGGGACGCCTCATCCGACGAATGTGCCGAGTGCGACACCGAAGGCGACTCATGCCGATGCGCGGCGGGGGCTGCCGACTCGCCACGCGAGGCCATCTCGAAGCGCGGTGGCTGGCCCGGCAGCTCGACCCGGACGATCTGTCCCGCGTCCTGCAGGTCCTTGATCTGTCGATAGACGGTGGACAGATTCAGCCTGGGGACCACCGATTTCGCCTGCGTCAGCAGGTCCTGCGGGCTCAGTGCCTGGCCGCTGCGCGCGAGCGCATCGAGCACGGCTTGGCGTTGCCGGGTGTGTCGTTCCATCGTGCAATGCTAATGCAATTGCATTAGCAATAATAAAAGAACTCCCCGCTTTAGGGTCTCTGCACGTCCAGAAATTGCGCCTCAGCTCTGTTCGATCAGGGCCGGATGCAATGGCACGGCCGCCATCCCCAGGCCACGCCACACGCGCCGGTAACATAACGTGAAACACAGAGTGCAGGAGACAAGCATGCCGGTGATCGTGGTGGCCAATCCAAAGGGCGGCGTGGGCAAGAGCACGCTGTCCACCAACGTGGCGGGGTACTTCGCGTCACTCGGCAAGGCGGTGATGCTTGGCGACATAGACCGACAGCAGTCGGCGGCCACCTGGCTGGGGCTGCGACCGGCAACCGCCAAGCCGATCAGCGCGTGGGACACCGGAGCCGACCTGCGCGTGCGACCGCCGAAAGGCACCACCCATGTCGTGCTGGACACGCCCGCCGGCTTGCACGGAAAACGGCTCGACGAGGTGCTGAAGATCGCGACGAAGGTGCTGGTGCCGTTGCAGCCCAGCATCTTCGACATTCACGCGACTCACGATTTCCTGCACCGCCTGGCCGAACACAAGCGGGCGCAGAAACTGGAGATCGGCATCGTCGGCATGCGGTCGCGCGACGGAACAATCTCTGCCGATCAGTTGAAGGCGTTCCTCGGCGCGCAGGAGTTCCCGGTCCTGGCGCATCTGCGGGACACGCAGAACTACATCCACCTCGCAGCTCACGGCTTGACGCTGTGGGATGTCGCGCCAGGCCGGGTCGAGCGCGACCTCGAACAGTGGCAGCAGCTGACCGCCTGGTTGAACGCCTGATCTGTTGCCTGCGCGGACTGTCGGCCACCCGTTTGGGGGTGCCGATCAAAACGACACCGCGCGAACAACCGGGCTTAGCATCTTCGCGGCGCTGACGCCCAAGGAGACACCATGAAGGTCCTGCTGATCGACGACCACCCGCTGATCTTGTCAGCGCTGAAGAACATCATCCTGGGTCTGGGCGACAACGTCAGTGTCGTCGCCGCGAGCAGCGCGAGGGACGCGCGTGACACGCTGAAGCAGGACAGCGACTTCGACCTCGCGCTGCTCGACCTGCGGCTCGGCGACGCCGACGGCTTCGACGTCCTGTCCGAGTTCCGTGCCGCGTATCCAGCGATGCCGGTGGTCGTGGTGTCGGCGAGCGACCGGACCAGCGACGTGATCCGCGCGATCGACCTCGGTGCGATGGGTTTCGTGCCGAAGCGCTCGTCGAACGACGTGCTGTTCGAGGCTCTCAGCATGGTGATGTCCGGTGGCATCTACGTGCCGCCGATGAACATGGGCGACGAAGCCGGAGGCGCCGACATCTACGTCGACACGACCCCGGGCGCTTTGCGATCGGTGCGCCAGAACGCGACCGACGAAGGCTACCAGTCACACGCGCCACTCGAATCCCTGGGCCTGACCCCTCGCCAGACCGAAGTATTGGGCCTGTTGCTGCAGGGCAAGCCGAACAAGCTGATCGCGCGCGATCTGAAACTGTCGGTCGAAACGGTCAAGGACCACGTCGCTGCCGTGCTGCGCACGCTGAACGTCAGCTCGCGGACCCAGGCCGTGCTCGCGGTCGGCCAGATGTCGCGCCAGCAAGGCGGGCTGCACAACTGGAGAAAGAGCGGCCCATGATCGACGCGCCGATGCCCGAGGCGGGCGAGAGGCCCGACGCCAGATTGGTCGAAGAGGTGCGCAGCGTGTTCGACTACATGCCAGCGCAACTGGCGGGAAATCTGGCCGGAATCGGCGTGATCGCGGCGATCTTCTGGGCCGTCACTCCGGCGACGGTGATGCTGCCGTGGCTGGCCATGTTCGCAGCGATGTGGCTCTCCAGACTGTGGCTGCTGCAGCGTTTCAGACGGACAGCCTCACTCGGCGTGGTCGACTGGCCGCGCTGGCATCTGTGGTGGACCGTGGGCACGCTGACTTCGGGGGCGCTGTGGGGCGCGACTTCGTGGGTGTTCTACCTGCGCGGCGGCAGCGTGCAGCAGATCGCGCTGATCGTCATCGTCTACACGTTCTGCATCGCGGTCGTCCCCTTGCTGGCGACACGCCCCCGGGTGTTCCTGCTGTTCGGCGCCCTGTGCTTCGTGCCCATGGCCGCACGCGTTGCCACCGACGGCAGTGACGAAGGCTTTCACCTGGCCGGCATCCTGCTGCTGATCTTCTCGCTGACCACGCTGCTGGCGCGCAACTATCGCCAAGCACTGCAACGTGCGCTCGACCTGAAGCTGCAAGCCGATCATCTGCTGTCGCAGCTGCGCGTCGAGAAGAGCGCGGCCGATGCAGCGCGTCAAGAGGCCGAGGTCGCCAACCGTGCCAAGACCCAGTTCTTCAGCGCAGCCAGCCACGACTTGCGTCAACCGCTGCATGCGATGGGCCTGTTCGCCGAGGCGCTTCGCCAGAAGAACCACGATGTCGAGGTGGCGCACCTCGTCAACAGCATCAATGAATCGGTCGATGCCCTGGAAAGCCTTTTCTCCGAGTTGCTCGACATCACGCGCATCGACAGCGGAGGGGTCGAGGTGCACCCGCAACACTTCTCCGTCAGCGACCTTTACCGCAAGCTCCGTTTGCATTTCGAGCCGCTGGCGTTCGAGAAGGGCCTCGCACTGCGCCTCCGAGGCTCGAAGCACATGGCCTATGCCGATCCGCTGCTGGTCGAACGCATCGCGCGCAACCTGCTCTCGAACGCGATCCGCTATACCGCCGATGGCAGCGTGCTGGTGAGCTGCCGGCGGCATGGTGACCGTCTGATGCTGCAGGTGTGGGACACCGGTCCAGGCATCTCCGAAAGCGAACAGAAACGGGTGTTCGAGGAGTTCTATCAGGTGCCGAACGGGCCACGAACCGACCCGCAGCAACGCAAGGGCCTCGGCCTCGGCCTCGCGATCGTCAAGCGGCTGGCCGAGCTGATCGACGCGCCGATCCATCTGCGTTCGCAGACCGGCAAAGGCACTGTATTCACACTTGAACTTCCCTTGGGCAAGCGGGTGCCGCAGGCACTGCCGGTGCCGTCGGGCAAGGGTCCGCTCGACATCACACTGAACGGCCGCCTGATCGTCGTGGTCGAGGACGAACCCGCCGTGCGCGCCGGGCTCGAGGCCCTGCTCAAGGGCTGGGGCGCGAGCATCATCGGTTTCGACAGCGTCGCCTCGTGCTCGGCATGGGCCCGCGCCGCCAGCACGATGATCGTGAAGCCCGACCTGTTGATCGTCGACTACCGCCTGGAACACGGCGCCAACGGCGTCGACGCCCTCACAGCCCTTCGCGCGCGTTTTGGCAAAGACGTGCCGGCCATCGTCATCACAGGCAGCACGATGTCGGCGCTGGATCTCGAAGCGCAGCAGAAGGATTTCCACCTGCTGATCAAGCCGGTGGTGCCGAACAAGTTGCGCGCGATGATCGCGTTCAAGCTCGGCGTCAAGCCGAGCTGAGGGAGCCTTGAACTTCTGATGGGTTGGCCTGGCCGTCTTGAACTGAACTACCGGCGCGACGCAGATCGCACGCTGGCGCACGACCGGCATTCGGGCCCGCTGCGCGTGCTGCAGAGCTTGTATCCCGAAGGCCCGAGCATCTGCCATCACGTGCTGGTGCATCCGCCCGGCGGCATCGTCGGCGGCGACGTGCTGCATGTCGAAGCGAACCTGCAGCCGGGTACGCGTGCGCTGATCACGACACCGGGTGCGACGCGCTTCTATCGAAGCGCGGGCGAGTCGGCGCAGCAATCGGTCACTGCCCGTGTCGCTGAAGGTGCGCGCCTCGAGTGGCTCCCTCTGGAGACGATCTGCCACAGCGCAGCGCTGGCCGAGAACAGCATGCGCTTCGAGCTGGCACCCGGCGGCGAGATGCTGGGCTGGGACATCGTCGCGCTGGGCCTGCCAGCCAGCGGCGAGAGCTTCGACTCGGGTCACTACATGCAGCGCATCGAGCTGCCCGGGGTGTGGCTGGAGCGCGGCACGATCCGAGGCGACGACAAGCGCCTGCTCGATTCACCGCTGGGCTTCGCGGGCCACCGGGTGCTCGCGACGCTGTGGTTCGCTGCGGGATCGCCGATGCACTCGGATCGTCGCAATGCGCTGCTCGACGCAGCGCGTGAACACGCCTCAAGCCATGCGCTGGCGCGTACCGCCGGCTGCACATCGCCGCATGCCGAAATCGTGGTGCTGCGTGCGCTGGCACCGCAGGTCGAGCCGGCGATGCAGTTGCTCCGTGGCGTTTGGGCCTGCTGGCGCGAACTGGGCTGGGGCTTGAAGGCGTGCCCTCCGCGCGTCTGGCGAATGTGACCGCTAGCCGCTCAACGCCACACTGTTGTTCAGACTTGCCGCCGCAATCGGCGTGGCAAGACCAGGCCGGCAAACAGCGCCACACCGATGAGCGCAAGACTGGAAGGCTCTGGAATGTCCCGGGCCTGCATCGGTTCGGCATAGATGAAATCATCCATCACGACGACATCGTCGTTCGGGTGTCCGAGCAACCCGTTTGCACGGATCGTGTTCAGGCCGGCCGTGATTCGCACCCGGCTGATGGCACCGTCGGTCACCGTTGCACCCAGAAAGCTGAGGCCTTGATTGCCGCTCGCCAATGCATCGCGACTGAAGATCAGGGAATCGACCGCGTCGAAAAACTCCAACCGGGTTTCGCCAAGCACTTCGACGTCGGTGAAGATCAGGCCGAAGGCGCTTGTCGTCGCAGAAGTCGTGGTGCCGGGCAGGAAGAAACGGACATCCGTAATGTTGCTGTCGACCGCAGTGAACAGCTTCTGGGCGCTGAATGTGGCGAAATCGCCGGGGAAACCAAACAGCGTGGGTGTGGCCCCTCCAGCATTGGCGCTGACCAGGAAGCCCGTGCCGGGCGTGCTGAACACGACTCCGCGTGGCGAGGTGGCATTGAAAAAATCAGCCGGCAAGGCGTTGGGGTCAGATCGAAGGTCGGGTACGCCATCCCAATTGATCTCCCGGCGAAGTCCGCCAAAGGAACCGTTCGCTCCGCCAGCGGTGCCGCCTCCGATCGCTGCACGGAAGGCGTCCCGGGTCGGCGTGATGCCGGCCGCGTTGGAGCTTGCCGCTTCGAAAGTCGTGAACACCGGAGCGGACCAAACCGTCGTTGCCGAGAGCAGTGCGGCCAAAGCGGCCATCCATGTGAATCGCTTCATCGCAGGTATTCCTCGTTTGGAGTTGAATCAGCCACTGCTGCTGCGGGACAAAAGTACCAGCGGATGGTTCCGGACTGGCCTCGACATTCAATGCTGGGTTGACTGACAAGCCAACCACCACATTCCGCCGCCAACAGCAAGACAGGATAGGCCAGATTCGTTGACAACGATCGGGGGCGGCCCCGGTTCGAGGGGCGGGGAAGTTACCGGCGAATCATTGGGCCCTTGCCTTCGACCAGGCTGCGCTCCGCAGCCTCGGCACTGGACTCCAGCCAGACCACAGCTTCACTCGATCAGAGACAGACTCGACACCCGAGCCGTAATTCTTTTGCATCTCCTGGCAAACGCTGAAACTTAGACGTGCCTCAAAGCATCCATACAACCCCTGGGTTCTATACTGAAGCGACAAAGTATGCACAAGTCAGCAAGAGGGTCGGACATGGGTACCAAGCTCAAGATTTCGGGATGGATCGCCCTGGGAGCGGTGGCCGGTGCACTGGCCACGATGCAGTTGCAGGCGACTGCGCGCAATTCCGTCAGCGCGCTGCCGCTCGAAGAATTGCAGCAACTGGCCTCGGTGTTCGGCATGGTCAAAAGCGACTACGTCGAGTCGGTTGACGAGAAGAAACTGATCACCGACGCGATCAGCGGCATGGTGGCCGGCCTGGATCCACACTCCCAGTATTTCGACAAGAAATCGTGGAAGGAATTCCGCGAAGGTACGACCGGACGCTTCGTCGGCGTCGGCATCGAGATCGGCATGGAAGACGGTCTGGTCAAGATCGTTTCACCGATCGAGGGTTCACCGGCATTTCGCGCCGGGCTCAAGAGCGGCGACCTGATCACCAAGATCGACGAGGTTGCCGTCAAGGGGCTCACCCTGGATCAGGCCGTCAAGCGCATGCGCGGCGAGCCCGGCACCAAGGTCCAGTTGATGATCTTCCGGAAGGCCGAAACCCGTTCCTTCCCGGTCACCATCGTGCGCGAGGAGATCCGCACGGTCAGCGTGCGCGCCAAAGTAATCGAACCTGGTTACGCTTGGCTGCGGGTGAGCCAGTTTCAGGACCGCACGGTCGAGGACTTCGTGAAAAAACTCGAAGAGTTGTACGCGCAGGATCCCAGCATGAAGGGCATCGTGCTCGATCTGCGGAACGACCCGGGCGGTCTGCTCGAGGCTTCGGTGGCGATCTCGTCGGCCTTCCTTCCCAATGAGGCAACCGTGGTATCGACCAACGGGCAAATCGCCGAGTCGAAGGCCATCTTCAAGGCCTCCCCCGAGTTCTACATGCGACGCGGTGGTGCCGATCCATTGAAGCGACTGCCTGAAGCGCTGAAGTCGGTGCCGCTGGTGGTGCTGGTCAATGAAGGCTCTGCCTCGGCGAGCGAGATCGTGGCCGGCGCGCTGCAAGACAACAAGCGCGCCATCGTGATGGGCGCGCAGACCTTCGGCAAGGGATCCGTGCAGACCGTGCGGCAGTTGTCACCCGACACCGCGCTGAAGATCACGACCGCGCGCTACTACACGCCGACCGGCAAGTCCATCCAGGCCAAAGGCATCGTGCCCGACGTGATGCTCGACGAAACGGCCGAGGGCAACCTGTTCTCGGCGCTGCGTCCGCGCGAAGCCGACCTCGAGAAGCACCTGCAAAGCGGCCAAGGCGCCGAGAAGAAGGACGAAGCCCGCGAAAAGGCACGCGAGGAAGCCCGCAAGAAGTTGGAAGAGGAAAACGTCAAAAAGGCGACCACGCCAGTGAAGCCGCCCGTCGAGTTCGGCAGCGCGGAAGATTTCCAGTTGATGCAAGCCATCAACCGCCTCAAGGGCAAGCCGGTGCTCGTCAGCAAGTCCATGGCTGAGCGCAAGGTCGAGACGGAGACCAACTGACCCCTCTCGCTAGAAAGGCGGAAGCACCTCCGATGTGCCTCATCAGCCCCACCCCAACGCCCGCTGTCTGCGGGCGTTTTTTCGCGCCCGGATATCTCACGCTCAAACAAACCCACGCATGAACGACGACCAGTTGCTGCGCTACTCGCGCCACATCCTGCTCGATGAGATCGGTATCGAAGGCCAGCAAAGTCTGCTGGCGGCGCATGTACTGGTGATCGGCGCAGGTGGGCTGGGCTCGCCGGTGGCGCTCTACCTGGGAACCGCTGGCATCGGCACGCTGACGCTGGTCGATGACGACACCGTCGACCTGACCAATCTGCAGCGTCAGATCGCACACACGCTGGCGCGCGTCGGCCATCCCAAGGTCGAATCGGCTGCGGCTGCTGTGCACGCGATCAATCCCGACGTGCGGGTGGTCGAGTTGCGGGAACGCGCCGACGCGGACCGCCTCGATGCGCTGGTGGCCGAAGCCGATCTGGTGATCGATTGCTGCGACAACTTCAAGACGCGACATGCCGTCAACGCCGCCTGCGTGCACCACGCCAAGCCGCTGGTGTCCGGCGCCGCCATCGGCTTCGACGGGCAGATCTCGGTCTACGACACCCGCATCGCCGCAAACCCTTGCTACGCCTGCATCTTCCCGCCCGATTCGACCTTCGAGGAGGCGCGCTGCGCGACGATGGGTGTGTTCGCACCACTGGTCGGCATCATCGGCAGCATGCAAGCGGCCGAGGCGCTGAAGTTGCTGACGGGTGTTGGCAGTTCACTGGCCGGCCGCTTGCAGATGCTGGACGCCCGCCAAATGGAATGGACCGACATACGCATGCCCCGCAACCCGGCCTGTCCGGTGTGCGGCTCCCGAACTTCAGACACCCAGCCGAGCTAAGCTGCACCGCATGGACAAACGCAACGAACTGACCGCTCGCAATTTCCCGACGGCGCAAGAAGACGCCATCGACGCCATCCCGCCGTCGCGCTATGGCGGCCCCGAGAGCGCCTACCGGCTCGCCTTCACCGACAACGATTTCCTGCTGCGCGAAGAGCTTCGCCCCGTGCGCATGCAGCTCGAACTGCCCAAGCCCGAGATGGTGCAGACGGAGTTGGGCATCAAGTCGACGATCGTGATCTTCGGCAGCGCACGAATTGCATCGCCCGAGGCCGCAGCGGCGGGGCTGTCCGAGGCTCGTGCCGGCAATGACGAAATCACCATCCGCGCCGCCGAGACGCGCGTGCTGATGTCTCGCTACTACGAAGAGGCCCAGCGCTTCGCCGCGCTCGTGACCAGCCGCACAGCCGACATGGACACACCGGTGTACGTGGTCACCGGCGGCGGCCCCGGCATCATGGAAGCAGGCAACCGCGGTGCCTACGAAATCGGCGGCAAGAGCATCGGATTGAACATCGTGCTGCCGCACGAGCAGGAACCCAATCCGTACATCACGCCGGAGCTGTGCTTCCAGTTCCACTACTTCGCGCTGCGCAAGATGCACTTCCTGATGCGCAGCATCGCGCTGGTGTGCTTCCCCGGTGGCTTCGGCACGCTCGATGAGCTGTTCGAGACAATGACGCTGATCCAGACCGGTAAAAGCCGGCGCCGACCCATCCTGCTGTTCGGCCGGGCGTTCTGGGAGAAGCTGGTCAACTTCCAGCACCTGGTGGACACCGGCATGATCAGCCCGGACGACCTGGGCCTGTTCCACTACGTCGAGACCGCCGAGGAAGCCTGGGCGCAGCTGGCGGCTTACTACGGTTTCGACGCCAACGACAGCGGGCGCGCCGAGACCGCCGGGTCGGTCTAGGCCATGAGCCGCACCATCAGCCTGATCGGCGCGCCGACCGACATCGGCGCCGGCGCCCGGGGCGCCAGCATGGGCCCCGAGGCCCTGCGCGTGGCCGGCCTGCGCGCCGCACT
>JAURWR010000026.1 GCA_030654805.1 Burkholderiaceae bacterium | reverse complement strand
AGCAGCTTCAGGTGGTCGTTCAGCTCGGTCATCGTGCCGACCGTGCTGCGGCTGGTGCGCACCGGGTTGGTCTGGTCGATCGCGATCGCCGGCGGCACGCCATCGACGCGGTCGACCGCCGGGCGGTCCATGCGGTCGAGGAACTGCCGCGCGTAGGCGCTGAAGGTCTCGACGTAGCGGCGCTGGCCTTCGGCGTACAGCGTGTCGAACACCAGACTGCTCTTGCCCGAGCCGCTCGGCCCGGTGACCACCGTCATCTCGCCGGTGCGGATGTCGAGGTCGAGGTTCTTCAGGTTGTGCTGGCGGGCGCCGCGAATCCGGATCAGACCCGTCGAAGAGCGGTGGACACCTGAGGACATGCGGTACTTCCTGACTGCGAATGCAGTGAAGCGAAAGATTCTAGAAGTCGGATGAACTCCTGCTTCTTCCTGGGAATCGACATCAATGGAGGTGCTTGTTACCTTGTTGTTTCACATCTTGGGGGGAACAAAGCCTCGCCCGATGGCACAACCTCCATATCAGGGTCCACCCTGAGTCCCGATCAATTGCGAGGCACCCCTGCATGGCAGATTCCCCGGCCACTTCGTCCGTTCTTGCGCACCCGGCCGCCGCCCCTGGGGTCCGACGGGTGCGGGACTGCGCCGACGAGGTGGATCGTGCGCTGCGGCAGCTGATGGCCACCGACGGGGTGCCCTGGGAGCAGCAACTCATCACCGGCCGCTGGTGGTGTTCACCCACATTGCATCGTCTGCTCGGGCTCGAAGACAGCATGCCGCCGTCTGCATCTCCATTCGATCGCTGTGTCGCCGAAGACCGCGAACGCATCGACGACGCCTGCGCCGAGGCGATACGGCAACGCAGCGGCTTCACGCTCGACCTGCGGCTGCTGGACAGCGACGGTCATTTCCGCTGGTGGCGGTGCACGGCACGCGTGCTGCCGGGTACCAGCGGCACGCCCGAGTACCTGGCGGGGGTGCTGCGCGAGGTGCATGCGGAAAAGGAGGCGGTGCTGCGCCTCGAAGCGGTGGCCGCTCGCTTCAACCGCGCGATGGAGGCGTCGTCAGGGGCGCACTTCGAACGCACCAGCGGGCTGGACGACTTCTTCGTCAGCGACCGCATCTGCACCTTGCTCGGTTACCCGAGCGGCACGCCGGCACCGGCGCGCGAGGTCTATTTCAGCTGGGTGCATCCGGACGACCGGGCAGCGCTGCACGCACAGATCGTCACCGCAGGCGCCGGGCCGGGCTTGTGGGAATCGGTTTACCGGCTGCGCCACCGAGACGGCAGCTTCCGTTGGTTCCGGGCGCGTGGGCGCTCCGAATTGGACCCGCACGGCCGATTGCGCATGACCGGCATGATCAGCGACACGCACGAGCAGACGCTGATGCGACGTGACATCGAGCAGCAACGGCAGCATCTGGAAGCGATGGTCGAGGAGCGCACCGCGCGCCTCGAATCGGCGCTGGCCGAAGCGCAGCGCCAGCGCGAGCAGGCCGAGCGGGCCAACGAGTCGAAATCGACCTTCCTCGCCCACATGAGCCACGAGATCCGCACCCCGCTGAACGGCGTGCTGGGTCTCAACGAACTGGCTCTGCGCGAGGCCACCAGCACGCAGCAGAAGCGCTACCTGAAGCTGGCGCTGCAGTCCGGGCGCAACCTGCTCGGCATCATCAACGACGTGCTCGACTTCTCACGGCTGTCGGCTGGTGCCCTGACCGCGGCCGACGAGCCGTTCGACCTCTGCGATGCGATGGCAGAAAGCCTGCGCGCGATCATGCCGGCCGCGCGGACCCAGGGCCTGGGTCTGATCTACGACCACGTCGGCAACATCAGCCGCGTGGTCGGCGACTGCCAGCGCATGCAGCAGATCGTCACCAACCTGCTCTCGAATGCGGTGAAGTACACCGAGCAGGGCCACATCGAACTCGTCGCCCACATGCGTGAAGTGGCGGCCGATCGGTGCGTTGCGCGCATCGTCGTTCGTGACACCGGCGCGGGCATGAGCGCCGAGGTGGCGGCACGCATCTTCCAGCCTTTCGTCCAGGGCGACGACAGCCTGGCGCGTCGGCACGGCGGCACCGGGTTGGGCCTGTCGATCGCGCTCGGCCTGGCTCAGTCGATCGGTGGATCGCTGACGCTGGACACCGCACCCGGCCGCGGATCGAGCTTCACGCTCGAAGTGCCATTGCGTGTGCAACCGGGCGAGCAGCCCGCAGTCGGTCTGCCACCACCTGGTACGGCCTGGCTGGTGCACACCCGGGCTCGGCCCGCGCAATCCATGCAACAGCGGCTGCAACGCCTGGGCTGGAGCTGCGATGCGGTCGGCGGGATGGCGGAGCTGATGGCGCGTGCCGGGTCAGCCGATACACCGCCGGACCTGGTTCTGCTGAGCGAGTCGGCTCTCGAAGCCGACACCGACCTCGGTTGGCTGCGCAGCTTGCTGCCGCAAACCAACATCGTGCTGCTCGCGCGTCCGGACTGGAATGAGCCGAAGCTCGAATCGGAAGCGCGATTGGCGCAGATTCCGCTGATCTTCATGCCCGTGACCCCGGCGGCGCTGCTCGACCTGCTGTGCATGCACGGCCCGCAATCCGATCGCATCGTGTCTGGCTTCAGTACCCTGGCCGGCCTGCCAATCCCGGTCGAAAGCACCTCCGATTCCGACGTGCTGGTGGTTGAGGACAACATGGTCAACCAGGTCATCGTCTGCGAAATGATCGATGCCCTGGGCCTGCGCACCCGCCTTGCCGAGGACGGTGGCACCGCCGTCGAGGCGTGTCGGGAGCGGGCTCCGGCGCTGGTGTTGATGGACCTGCAGATGCCCGGCGTCGACGGACTGGAGGCGACGCGTCAACTGCGCGTGCTGCAGAAGCGCGGTTCGATCCCGACGTTCCCCATCATCGCGTTGACGGCGCACGCCACGCCGCAGGATCGCGACAGTTGTCTGGCTGCCGGCATGGTGGGATATCTGACGAAGCCGGTGGCGATGGCGGAACTGCGCAATGAGTTGTCGCGGTGGTTGCGGTGCTGACGGAGTGTCAATTTCTGTCTGATTGCCTTGCTGGCAGCCCGCCGGGTTTCGGCCCGGCTGCCGAGTAACTTTCTTCTGCTGGCACAGAAGAAAGTCACCAAAGAAGAGTGCCTGAACACCAGCCATTTGAGCTGATCGCTTCGGCTACACACCCAAATCGGCTGGTGTTCGGGCCCTCTTTTTGGGTTACGTTTTTCTGGGCCAGCAGAAAAAGGTAACTCGGCTGCCGGGCCGAGACCCGGCGCGGTTTACCGAAGGTAGGTCAGCCTCGTTGCGCGAAAATCAAAGTGATTGAACACGCAGACAGTCAGCGACGACATGAACAACAACCTCTACTGCGCACTGCGCGACGCCTTCCCCAAGGACATCGACCAAACCGCCATCGAAACCGCCGACGGCGAACCCCTGTTCTACACATGGCGGGACCTCGACCGCAGCAGCGCGATGATCGCGAACCTGTTTCAGTCGCTCGACCTGCCCGCCGACTCACGGGTGCTGGTGCAGACCGACAAGTCGGTCGAGACGCTGATCCTCTATCTGGCCGTGCTGCGCGCCGGGCTGGTCTATGTGCCGTTGAACAGCGCGTATCAAGCGAGTGAACTGGAATACTTCATCGGCAATGCCGAGCCCGCCGTGGTGGTGTGTGCCTCACGAGACTTCGGCTGGATTTCGAAGATCGCGTTTCGGGCCGGCACCCAGCACACATACACACTGGACGACGACCGCAGCGGGAGCCTGCTGCAACGAGCGGCGCACCACAGCGGCCAACAGGTGCCAGTGCCGCGAACGTCTGCCGATGTCGCCACCATCATCTACACCAGCGGTACCACCGGCCGCAGCAAGGGCGCGATGCTGAGCCACGGCAACCTGCTCAGCAACGCGCAGGTGCTGAAGACGCTGTGGGGCTGGCGAAGCGCGGCCGAAGGCGGCGACGTGCTGATCCACGCGCTGCCGCTGTTCCATGTGCACGGGCTGTTCGTCGCATCGCATGGCGCGCTGCTCAACGGCAGCAAGATGCTGTGGTTCGCGAAGTTCGACGCGCGCGCCGTGACGGCGCGTCTGCCCGAGGCGACCGTGTTCATGGGGGTGCCGACGCTTTACGTTCGGCTGCTCGCCGAACCCTCGTTCGGTGCCGTGGCCTGCCGGAACATGCGGCTCTTCATCAGCGGCTCGGCACCGTTGCTGGCGGAAACCTTCCGGCAGTTCAGCGAGCGCACCGGTCACACCATCCTCGAGCGCTACGGCATGAGCGAGACAGTGATGCTGACGTCCAACCCCAACACAACGTCACCCGAGGCGCCACCGCTCGGACGCATCGCCGGCACCGTCGGCTTCGCGCTACCGGGAGTCGACTTGCGCATCTCCGGCGATGGCGGATCTCTCTGCCAGCCTGGAGAGATCGGCGCCGTCGAAGTGCGCGGGCCCAGCATCTTCCAGGGCTACTGGCGCATGCCGGAGAAGACGGCCGAAGAGTTCAGCGCCGACGGCTGGTTCAAGACCGGCGACGTGGGTCACCTCGACAGCCACGGCCGGCTGACGCTGATCGGCCGCAGCAAGGACCTGATCATCAGCGGCGGCTACAACGTCTACCCGGCCGAGGTCGAGGGCTACCTGAACGAACTGCCGGGCGTCGATGAAAGCGCTGTCATCGGTGTCCCCCACCCCGATTTCGGTGAAGCGGTGGTTGCGGTGCTGGTGCCGCGCGCCGGCTCAACGGTGGATCCGCAAGCGTGCATCGCGGCGCTGAAGCAGCGGATCGCTGGGTTCAAGGTGCCCAAGCAGGTGACGCTGGCCGATCATCTGCCTCGCAATGCGATGGGCAAGGTGCAGAAGGCCTTGCTGCGCGAACAGCATCGCGCCGCCTTCGCCGGCTGAAACCGCAACGCACCAGGAGGGCAAAGGAAAGCCGGCGGGTCGCGAGACTCGCCGGCTTCTTTTCTTCTTGGTTGTGTCGTCGTTCAGACGACCGGATTCACTGGCTGGCAGCCTGTGCCGGCATGGCCGGCGCCGAGGCGGCTGCCGGCGCGTCGTGGGACGTATCGATGCCGTGTTTCTCGCCGCTCATGTCGATGTCACCACCTTTCATGAGAATGAAGATCGCCAGCGCCGCGAACAGCACGAATCCGATGGCCAGTTTCCACATGGTTGAATCCTTTGTCTTCAGTCGTTGGCGTAGATGTCGACGTCCTTGGTTTCCTTGATGAACAGCATGCCGATGACGAAAGTCACGCCGGCGATGATGATCGGATACCACAGGCCGTTGTACATGTTGCCCGTCTGCGCCACGATGGCGAACGCCGTGGTCGGCAGCAGCCCGCCGAACCATCCGTTACCGATGTGATACGGCAAGCTCATCGACGTGTAGCGAATGCGGGTCGGGAACATTTCCACCAGCATCGCCGCGATCGGTCCATAGACCATGGTCACCAAGAGCACCAGGAAGGACAGGATCGCGACGACCTTCACCTTGTCGATCTTGGCAGGGTCGGCCTTGGCAGGGTAGCCGGCCGCCTTGAGCGCACCCGTCAGCTTGCCAGCGAGAACCGCGTCAGGCGCCTTCTTCTCATCCGACAAGTTCTTCAGGTTGGTCTCGGCCGCAGCGATGGCCTTGGCATCCGGCGTCGGCGCCGCCTTCAGATCAGCCAGCTTGGTTTCGGCAGCGGACTTGGCGGCAGCGATGTCCTCAGGTGTCACCTTGGACGAGATGACCGTCTCACCGACGGCGATCGACGCTGGCGTGCCGGCAGGTGCGTCGATGCTGTCGTAGCTCACCGAAGCGGTGGCCAGCTTCTGCTTGACGATGTCGCAGGAACTGGTGAACTTCTTCGTACCCGTCGGGTTGAACTGGAACGAGCACTCGCTCGGGTCGGCGGTCACCACCACCTTGGCCGACGCCTGCGCCTTGGCCAGGTCGGGGTTGGCCGCCGAGGTCAGCGCCGTGAACAGCGGGAAGTACGTCAGCGCGGCAATCAGGCAACCGGCCATGATGATGGGCTTGCGGCCGATCTTGTCGGACAGCGTGCCGAACACCAGGAAGAACGGCGTACCGATCAGCAGCGACACCGCGACCATGATGTTGGCGGTGGCCCCATCGACCTTCAGCGCCTGCGTCAGGAAGAACAGCGCATAGAACTGCCCGGTGTACCAGACCACGGCCTGGCCGGCGGTCAGACCGACCAGCGCCAGGATCACGATCTTCATGTTCTTCCACTGGCCGAACGATTCGGTCAGCGGCGCCTTCGAGGTCTTGCCTTCTTCCTTCATCTTCTTGAAGGCCGGCGACTCGTTCATGCTCAGCCGAATCCACACGCTGATCGCCAGCAGGAAGATCGACACCAGGAACGGCACGCGCCAGCCCCAGTCGGCAAAGGTTTCTTCGCCGAGGAGGGTGCGTGTACCCAGGATCACCATCAGGCTCAGGAACAGCCCCAACGTGGCGGTGGTCTGGATCCACGAGGTGTAGGCACCGCGTTTCCCTTGTGGGGAATGCTCGGCCACGTAGGTCGCTGCGCCGCCGTACTCACCGCCGAGCGCCAGACCCTGCAGCATCCGCAGGCCGATCAGGATGACCGGCGCAGCGACGCCGATCGAGGCGTAGCTGGGCAGCACGCCGACGATGAAGGTCGACAGGCCCATGATCAGGATCGTGACCAGGAAGGTGTACTTGCGGCCGATCATGTCGCCGAGACGACCGAACACCAGCGCACCGAATGGGCGCACGATGAAACCAGCAGCAAACGCCAGCAGCGCGAAGATGAATGCCGAGTTCGCGTCGAGGCCGCTGAAGAACTGCTTGGCGATGATCGCGGCGAGCGAGCCGTACAGATAGAAGTCGTACCACTCGAACACCGTGCCGAGGCTGGAAGCGAAGATGACCTTCTTCTCTTCCCCCGTCATCGGCCGAGGGGCGACCGCGCCTCTCGCGTTGTTTCCTGTTGTTGTTGCCATGTCTGTTGTCTCCTGTGGGATATCGCAGCACCGTCCGGCGACGGAACCTGAGCAGGATGATCACGACGAGCTCTGACCCCGTCCTGACGCGGCGCTGAACGCAGACTGACAAGATGGGTAGAAACCCGGCGACTTGGTTTCTCTATGCGAAATTCTTCGCGTTTGCCGCGCGTTTGCGCGCGTTGACCGAGCGTTCGCGGCGATCCGTCAACGTCAAACCGCGCCGACCGCGTGAGGACTCAGGCGTCAGGTGGTGGCTGCAAGGCGGGCAGGTCGCGCCGACGCTGCGTCAGCCGTTTCCAGATGGCCAGTTTGTCGCGATCCATCAGCTTGCCCCAATCGGTGATCTCTTCGCGCGTACGCAGGCAACCGGCGCACCAGCCCGCCGCCTCATCCATCCGGCACACACCGACGCACGGGCTGGGGACGCTGGAGCAAGCGGTGTGCGAAGGGGGCAGGTGGTTCATGGCGACCCAAGGTGACGGCGCCGTGATGGCCGACTCGATTGTCGGCGCCTGCCGCGTGGCGCGCAGAGCCATGACTCAGCCGGCAGCCTCGGCCGGCATCAGCCTCGCTGCACGGTGGGTCGCCAGGCCGTGACCCGCATCGCGAGTTGCCGCAGGAAGCGGCCGAGCACCCAGACCAGCCCGACCATCACCACCAGGCTCACCAGCAGCAGCACGGCAAACACCAGAGGGTGTGTCCATGAAAGCCACAGCGCGGTCGGCACGAGCGCGTCGCCGAGCAGGGACATGCCGAGGTTCGAAAACGGCTCCGGCGAGGTGTTCACGGCGGCACGGGTCGTCGCCTTGGCGATGTGACTGGTCGCAGCCAGGGTGCCGCCCATCAGCGCAGCGGCCATCGCCCACGTCGACTGGTCGGCTCCGAACACTGCCGCCGCCAACGCCGCACCGGCCGGAATACGCACCACCGTGTGGACGAGGTCCCACAGCGTGTCGAGCCCGGGAATCTTGTCGACGAAGAACTCGATGAACAGCATGAACCCGCTCGCGCCGAGCATCAGCGGGCTCTGCAGCACCGTCAGGCCGGTCGGCAGATCGATCCAGCCCAGCACCCCCGCCAGTCCGGTCAGGAACACGACGGCATACAGCCGCAGTCCGCTCGCCCAGCCAAGCGCGGCGGCGATCGCCAGCAACTGCGCGGTGTCGAGGGACGGCATCATCAGAACGGCCCGCTCGCCAGCCAGCGCTCGATCTGCGCGCGCCGATCATTGCCCCAGAACGGCTCGCCGTCGATGACGAAGAACGGCGCCCCGAACACCCCGGTGACGATCGCCGCATCGTTGACTTCCTTCAGCCGCGCCTTCCAGCGTGGATCGTTCCAGACAGCTTCTGCATCCGCCGGGTCGAGTCCGAACTCGATCGCCAGTTCGCGCAGGCGGTTCACATCGCTCAGGTCCGTCCCGCGCGCGAACAGCGCTCGAAAGCAGTGCCTCGCCCAGCCTCGCGCATCGATCGGGGCTCCTGCCTTCGACCTGGCGCCGGGTTGATCGTGCAGCCACCAGAACACGCGGGCGGCATTCTGGGTGGGAATCGGAAAGCGCGCAGGCATCGTCAGCGGCACGCCGGCGAAGCGCGCCGAGCGCTCGAAATCGAGCAACGAGTACCCCCGCTTGATCGGGTGCGCGACCGGAGACCGCAACTCGGCCGCCTGGAAAGTCGCTCCAAGCAGAATGGCCTTCCAGTTCACGGTGCGGCCGTGACGCGCCGCCAGCGCCTCGATCCACTCGGATGCGATGTATGAATACGGCGATGAAAAATCGAAATAGAAATCGATCGGGCGAGGTTCGAGGCTCATGGGCACAGCCTACCGCGCCGTTCGCCCGCGCGACTCGCGAAGTTTCCCGCGGCCGCCGACAGGACCGGGCGCTCGCTGGCAGACCTGGGGCGAAAACCATTCGGTGACCAGCAGCGGCATGCCCCGCCGCGTGAACACCGATCGGCGATGCCAGAGCGGACTGCCCGTCCACCCGAGGCGTTCGCCGAGGCGCCGAGCACGCATCGGAGCCATGCAGGCACTGCCCAGACGGGTGCAGTGCGCGGCCCGCAAACCGAACAGCAGGTCGGCCAGCGGTCGAGTTCCCAGGCCGCGCAGGGCACGCCAGGTCAGCCGTGATTGCACGGCTGGCAACACCGAGCGCGCATAGACCAGCGGTTGCCCATCGCCCCAGAGCATGACCTCGCGCACGTGACAGCGAGGGACGCTCAAACGGGACCGGCCGGCCCGCCGCAGAACGGTCAGCTCATCAGCCCGCGCGGGCGCGCAGCCCTGCTTCAGAACCTGCACCTCGAAGCGACCGAAGGCCCGCGCCAGGCGCCGACTGAGCGAGCCTTCGGACTCCAACCAGGCCCGCAGGGACCGATCGACCGGCGCCGTTCTCACGAGAGGAACAGCGAATCAGGTCGCACCAGCTTGTGCCGCCGCTGCGGCAGCGACCTGGCGCCGGAGCTCGAAGCGCTTGGAGGAGTCGTACGGAAAGACGTCGTGCACGTGGCCGGCGAGGATGCGCTCCTTGTGCTCCTGCCAGAACGAGGCATCGAGCAGGTCGGCATGGTGCTTCATGAACACCTCGCGCACCCTGGCATTGCCGAGCAGAAACGGCCCGAAGGTCTCAGGAAACACGTCTTTCGGGCCGACGGTGTACCAGACCTCGCCGGACATCTCTTCCTCTTCGTTGCGCGGCGTCGGCACGCGACGGAACTGGCAGTCGGTGATGTATTCGATCTCGTCGTAGTCGTAGAACACCACCTTGCCATGCCGCATGACACCGAAGTTCTTCCAGAGCATGTCGCCCGGAAAGATGTTGGCCGCAACCAAGTCCTTGATGGCGTTGCCGTACTCGACCACCGCCTGCGCGATCTGTTCGGTCGAGGCTTCCTGGATGTAGATGTTCAGCGGGATCATGCGTCGCTCGATGTAGACATGACGGATCACCAGGTCGTCACCGTCTTCTTCGAGCAAACTGGGGCAGAACTTCTTCAGTTCGTCCACCAGTTCGTCATCGAAGCGCGCCCGAGGAAAGGCCACGTTGCTGTACTCCAGCGTGTCGGCCATGCGCCCGACGCGGTCGTGTTGCTTGACGAGCAGGTACTTGCTCTTGATCAGTTCGCGCGTCGTGTCCTTCTGCGGCGGGTAGTAGTCCTTGATGACCTTGAACACATACGGGAACGACGGCAGATCGAACACCAGCATCACCATGCCCTTGATGCCGGGCGCGATGCGGAATTGGTCCGACGAATGCCGCAGGTGCGCAAGGAAGTCTCGGTAAAACAGGTTCTTGCCCTGCTTCTGCAGGCCGAGTGCGCTGTAGATCTCGTTGCGCGGCTTGCGCGGCATCAGCGTGCGCAGGAACTGCACGAACGCCGACGGAACCTCCATCTCGACCATGAAATAAGCGCGGGCGAAGCTGAACAGCAGCAGCAGATCTTCCTCGCCGAACAGCACGGCATCGATCGCCAGCTTGCCACCGGCGGTATGCAGGATCGGCAACGCGAACGGCGTCTCGCGGTAGCCGTTGATCACCTTGCCGACCAGGTAGGCGCCCTTGTTGCGGAAGAACAGCGAGCTCAGCACCTGGATCTGGAAATTGGCGCGCGGCCGGTAGTCGCCCAGCTGTTTTTCCACCGCAGCCAGCACCTCATCGATGTCGCGGTCGAGGTCCTCGAACGGGCGCTGCAGGTCGAAGTGGTCGACGATGCGCCGCCAGGTATCGCGCAGCGTTTCCTTGGTCGGGTAGTAAGCGAAATACGACGGCTTCAACGCGGGCTCGTCGTTCTCGATGTATTCGGTCGACACCGCCGGCCGCAGGAAGATGAAATCGTTGTTGAAGTAGCTGCGGTGCAGGATCTTCGTGGTGACCGAATTGAAGAAGGTCTCGGCCAGCTCGGGCTGGTAGTGGTTGGTCAGCAGCCCGATGTAGTGGAGCTTGACCTGCTGCCACACCTCGGAGCTGAGTCCGGCCGCCTTGAACTCGGTCTGCAGGCGATCGGCCGCTTCGTCCACGCGCGCGTCGTAGTACTCGATGCGTTCGCGCTGGCTGCGCTGCTGTCCGTGCCAGTCGGCCTCCTCGAAGCGGCGCTTGGCCTGCTTGCTGGCTTCCCGAAACAGTCGGTAATGGCGGTTGAACCCGTCGAGCATCGCCTGGGCGATGTCGAAGGAATGCACATCGGTCAGTGCCGGCGGGAACGTCGTGCCTGACATCAGGTTGTCTCCGTCGATGCCGCACCCGAAGCGCTGGCTGGCGTGCGTCGGGCGCGCAGCGCATCCAACGCGGCAAGGTAGGCGTCACGCACCTGCTCGGGCCGGGACACGGTCATCTTCATATCCTCCAGCAGGCCATTGTGCAGACCGTAGAACCAGCCGTGCACGACCAGCTCCTGTCCACGCGTCCAGGCGTCCTGGACCATCGTGGTGTGGCACAGGTTGCGCGCCTGCTCGATCACGTTGAGCTCGCACAGCGCATCGACGCGCTGCGCCTCGTCGACCGTCTCGAGCCACTCTTCATGCTGGTTGCGAACGTCCTGCACGTAGCGGATCCAGTTGTCGGCAATGCCCACTCGTCGGTTGTAGAGCGCCGCTGCAACACCGCCGCAGCCCGAATGCCCGACGATGATGATGTGCCGCACCCGCAGCATGTCGGTCGCGTACTGCACCACCGACAGGCAGTTCAGATCGGAATGCGCCACCACGTTGGCCACGTTGCGGTGCACGAACAGCTCACCCGGCAGCAGCCCAACCAGTTCGTTGGCCGGCACGCGGCTGTCCGCGCAGCCGATCCACAGGTACTGCGGTGCCTGCTGCTTCAGCAGATTCGTGAAAAACCCGGGCGTGCGGGCCTCGGTCGCTTCGGCCCACAGCCGGTTGCTTTCGAACAATTCCTTCAATTCACCGGTCATGTCTGTTCACCCCAGTACGATGGATCGAGTCTAGCGACCGTCGACAACCGCTTCGATGCATTGAATCAAACACCCTCCCCCGTGACCCACGCACCCGCCCCTCGGCAAGAACTGGACTATCCCTGGGCGGATGCCTTGCCCGTCTCCGGTGAGTGCATCGACATCGCCCCCGGCGTTCGCTGGCTGCGCATGGCGCTGCCCTTCGCACTCGACCACATCAACCTGTGGCTGCTGCACGACGAGATCGAAGGCGCCAACGGGACGACACCCGGCTGGAGCGTGGTCGACTGCGGCATCGCCGACGAACGCACCCGCAGCGCCTGGGAGCAGGTCTTCGCGACCCAGCTCCACGGGTTGCCGGTGCTGCGCGTCATCGCAACACACATGCACCCGGACCACGTCGGGCTCGCGCACTGGCTGACGCAGCGCTGGAGTCGACCCGCATCGGCATCCGGCGAGGCCTTCGACTGCCGGCTGTGGATGAGCGCGACCGACTACGCCACCGCGCGACTGGGCAGCCGGTCCGACAACTGGACCGGCGGCGACGCGGCAGCGGCCTTCATGGTGTCGCACGGACTGGTCGACACGCCATCGATCGAGTTGATCCGCACCCGCGCCGGCTACTACGCCAGCATGGTGCCGCAGGTGCCGTCGACCTACCGCCGACTGATGGATGGCGACGTGCTGTCGATCGGCAGCGCGCAGGATGCAGGTCGCCATGCCTGGCGATGCCATGCCGGCCACGGACACGCGCCCGAACACATCGCGCTGCACTGCGCCTCGCTGGGCCTGCTGATCTCGGGCGACATGCTTCTGCCGAGGATCTCGACCAACGTCAGCGTCGGGCACGACGAGCCCGAAGGCAACCCGCTGGCGCTGTTCCTGACCTCGCTGGAGCGGATGCGCGCGCTGCCGGCCGACA
Organism: Burkholderiaceae bacterium; assembly: GCA_030654805.1. GTDB lineage: Bacteria > Pseudomonadota > Gammaproteobacteria > Burkholderiales > Burkholderiaceae_C > PBB1. The sequence goes on along the minus strand of JAURWR010000026.1, from coordinate 5,726 downwards.
CGCTGGTGCTGCCCTCTCACGGCAAGCCATTTCGCGGTCTGCACGCCCGCATCGATCAATTGCAAACGCACCATGCCGACCGCCTGATGGATGTGATGGATGCCTGCGCGCAACAGCCCTGCAGTGCCGCCGATCTGCTGCCGGTGCTGTTCAAGCGGCAACTCGACGTGCACCAGACGACCTTCGCGATGGGCGAGTCCATCGCGCATCTGAATGCGCTGTGGCATGACGGCAAGTTGGTGCGAAGGCTCGATCGCGGCATCTATCGGTTTTCGCCTGCGCGATAGGACCGCGCACCAGACAGCGAGTCGCAGCTTCTCAGCCGAAGACGGGCAGCACGTCGGTCTTCAGGGTGCGGCGGGTGCGCTCGAAGTCGGGCACCACCGAGCGCACCACGTCCCAGAAACGCGGGCTGTGGTTCATCTCACGCAGGTGGGCGAGTTCGTGCGCGACGACGTAGTCGATCGTCGGCAATCCGAAATGAATCAGTCGCCAGCTCAGGCGGATCGAGCCGTCGGCGCTGGCGCTGCCCCAGCGGGTCTGGGCCGAAGACAGGCTCAGGCGGCGGTAACTCACGCCGAGCTGGGCCGCAAAGGCATCGCAACGTTCGGCGAAGACCCGCTTGGCCTGTCGCTGCAGCCAGCTCTGCACCACATCGCGGATCTGCTCGGGCATCGCGCCGGGCGGCAGACCAATGTGCAACCGACGCAGGGCAGCACCGCCTGCTTCAGAAACATCGCCAGAAACTGCATCGAGCACCGCTCCCGACAGGGTCACACCGGCTCGCGAATCCAGCACGACGACCACGGTCTGACCAAGGAACGGGATCGTCACGCCATCGCGCCAGTCGACGCGGGCCGACTGGAGACGCCGCCCGCGCTGCTGCTGCTCGTGCAGCTTGCCGAGAATCCAGCCGGACTTCTCGCGCAGCGCGGATTCGATGTCGCGCACCCCGACCCAGCTGGGTGCGTTGACGCTCAGGCCATCCGTCCCGACGATGAAGCCGATGCTGCGCCGGCGCACACGCTTGAGCGCGTAGCCCACGGTGTGGCCGCCGAGGACAATTTCGCGGCTGCCTTGCGGGTGGAGAAAAACGGCCGGAGACAACGCCTCGTTGTCGACCATTGCGGCGGGAGCGTCCGTCACAACGGTGTCGGTGCGCATCGCGGTCGACTCCGGCGCCACGAACAGCGACAGCTGCGCGGGATCGAGGCGGCGGGGCGATCGGGCCATGAGGCGGAAGTCTACGGTCCCGGTGTGGGACGGCTGACGGTCGGCATCGCCTGCGCGGGCGCGCCGGGCGGCGTCGGCTCGGATGTGTAGGCGTCAGGATCGAGCCGCCGCATCTCGCCCTCGATCCAGGTCTCGACCTCGCGCATCAGCTCATCGGGCCGGCGACCCGCCGAGGGGATCAGCGGGCCCACCGACACGTCGATCACACCGGGGCGCAGCAGGAAGGTCTTGCGCGGCCAGCAGCGCGCCGAGGTCACCGCGATCGGCAGCACCGCCGCGCCGGTGGTCACCGCCAGCCGCGTGCCGCCGGCCTTGTATTCGCCCTTCGCGCCGCGCTCGGCGCGCGTGCCTTCGGGAAACATGATGACCCACGAGCCGTGCTTCATGTGCCGTGCGCCCTGCTCGGCCACGCGCCGCCAGGCTTCCGATCGCCGGGTGCGGTCGATGTGGATCATGTCCATGCGCGCCATCGCCCAGCCGAAGAACGGGATGTACAGCAACTCGCGCTTGAACACATAGGCCAGCGGGTGCGGCATCAGCCCCGGAAACGCGAAGGTCTCCCAGGTCGACTGGTGCTTCGGCAGCACGATCACCGCAGGCGCGCGGTTGGCCTCCGCGAGGTGGTCGAGACCGTGCATGCGATGGCGCACACCGCAGATCACGCGGGCGGCCGAGATCGAATGCGTCAACCAGCCCGCGCACAGCCAGTAGATGCGGTCGCCACGCGCGAAGATCGACACGATCAGCACCACCGATGCCCACGGCACCACGCTGACCGCCATGTAGAGCAGGAACAGGAACGAGCGCACCGCCCAGAAAAAGCGCTGCATCAGTGCAGTTCCCCGAAACCGGAATCGGACTCGCCGGTGTCGCCGCGCAGACTGCGCTCCTGGCGGATCAACCAGTCGGCGAAGGCCGACAGATCGCTGTGCACGCAGGTGCCCGGCACCTGGTCGAGCAGGTCGGCCAGCGGGCTGCCTTCGAGCCCGGCGCTCTTGCCGGTCAGCACCAGGTGCGTCGGACAGCCGGCGGCGGCGCCTGCCTGCATGTCGCGCAGGTTGTCGCCGACCATCGGCGTGTTGTCGAGCGACACCCCGAAGCGCTCGGCGATCTGATGCATCAACCCCGGCAGCGGCTTGCGGCAGTCGCAGCCATCGTCCGGCGCGTGGGGGCAGAAAAACACCGCATCGATGCGACCGCCTTGCAGCGCCAGCGCCTGGTTCAGCTTCAGCTGGATCGCGTTCATCGAGGCCATGTCGAACAGGCCGCGACCGAGGCCCGACTGGTTGGTCGCCAGCACCGTGTGCCAGCCCGCGTGATTGAGGCGCGAAATGGCCTCCAGCGCGCCGGGCAACGGCACCCATTCATCGGGCGACTTGACGTAATCGTCGCGGTCTTCATTGATCGTGCCGTCGCGGTCGAGGATGACGAGCTTGAACTGTGTCGGGGCCATGGTCAGGAGGCCAGCTTCGACAGGTCGGCCACGCGGTTCATCGCGGCATGCAGTTGCGCCAGCAGGCCGAGGCGGTTCAGGCGCAGGTCGGCCTCCTCGGCATTCACCATCACGCCGTCGAAGAACGCATCGACCGGCGCGCGCAGTGCCGCCAGCGTCTGCAGCGAACCGGTGTGATCGCCCGCGGCAAACTGCGCATCGGCGGCCGGCACGACCTGCTGCATTGCCGCATGGAGCGCCTGCTCGGCCGGTTCTTTCAGCAGCGCGGGATTGACGTGCGCGTCGGCCCCGAGCGACTTCTTCAGGATGTTGCCGACACGCTTGTTCGCGGCCGCCAGTGCTGGCGCCTCGGGCAGCGCGGCGAAGGCGCGCACCGCTTCCAGGCGGCGCGGCACGTCACCCAGACGGGTCGGCGCCAAGGCCAGCACCGCCTCCACTTCCTGCGCGCTGTAGCCCTGATCGCGCAGGCTCACGGCCAGGCGGTCGGCGAAGAAGCCGAGCAAGGCCTCGGAGGGGTCGGTCAGCAGGTCGCCGAAGGCCGGCAGCGCGGCTTGCAACAACGCGGGCAGGTCCAGCGGCAGGTTCTTCTCGGTCAGGATGCGAATCACGCCCAGCGCGTGGCGGCGCAGCGCGAACGGATCCTTGTCGCCGGTGTGCAGCTGGCCGATGCCGAACAGCCCGACCAGCGTTTCCAGCTTGTCGGCCAGCGCCAGCACGGTGCCGGTGTGGTTGCGCGGCAGCGCGTCGCCGGCGAAGCGCGGCTTGTAGTGGTCCTCGATGGCAATGGCGACGCCGTCGCGCAGGCCTTCATGCCGTGCGTAGTAGCCGCCCATCACGCCCTGCAGCTCCGGGAACTCGCCGACCATGTCGGTCAGCAGATCGGTCTTGGCCAGCAGCGCGGCCTGCTGCACCTTGCTGTCGAGCACCGCGAATTCGTCCTGCGCTTCCACGGTGAACGGGAGCGTGGCCATGCTCAGCCGGTTGACGATGGCGTGGCCGATCGCGCGCACGCGCTCGGCGCGCTCGCCCTGCGTGCCGAGCTTGTTGTGATAGACCACCTTGGACAAGCCTTCGACGCGGCTTTGCAGCGTGCGCTTGCGGTCCTGGTCGAAGAAGAATTTCGCATCGGCCAGCCGCGGCCGCACCACGCGTTCGTTGCCGCCGATCACCGCGCTCGGGTCGGCGGGGCTGATGTTGCTGACGATCAGGAACTGGTTCGTCAGCTTGCCCGCCGCATCGAGCAGCGGGAAGTACTTCTGGTTCGCCTTCATCGTCAGAATCAGGCATTCGGGCGGCACTTCGAGGAACTCGGGCTCGAAGCGGCAGAGCAGCACATTCGGCCGCTCGACCAGCGCGGTCACTTCGTCGAGCAGCGCGTCGTCGTCGATCGGCGTCAGGCCTTGCTGCGAGGCGGCATGCTGCAACTGCCGGGCGATCTCGCCGCGACGCTGTGCGAAGCTGGCGATCACCGCGCCCTGCTCGAGCAGCTGCTCTGCGTAGCGATCGGCGTGCTGCAGCACGACCGGGTCCATCGAGGCCTCGAAGCGGTGGCCGTGTGTCTCGCGGCCCGAGCTCAGCCCGAGCGCCGACACCGGCACCACCTCGGCGCCATGCAGCGCGACCAGGCCGTGAGCCGGCCGCACGAAATGCACGCTGTTCCACCCGGGCTGCGCACCGGTCTCGAGCTGGTAGCTCATGACTTTCGGAATTGGCAATTTGGCGATCGCGTCGTCCAGCGCTTTCTGCAGCCCCTGAGCAAGCGTCGCGCCGGGCGCCATGCTGTCGTAGAAGAGGGCCTCGGCCTTGCCGTCCATCTGGCGCTTGAGTTGCGGCACCACCGACGCGTCGGCACCCAGGCTGGCCAGCTTCTTCAGCAACGCCGGGGTCGGCGTGCCATCGGCCGCGAGGGCCACGGTGACCGGCATCAGCTTCTGCGACACGGCCTTGTCGGGCGCGGCGGAATGCACCGCACTGACATGCGCGGCGAGACGGCGCGGCGACGCGAACGGCGTCACGGCGGAATGCTCGGAAGCGAGTCCCTGCGCGCGCAGGCTGTCGGCCAGCACGTGTGCGAACGACTCGCCGAGCTTCTTCAGCGCTTTCGGCGGCAGTTCTTCGACGAAAAGTTCAACCAACAAATTCGCGGTGGTGGTCATAAGGTCAGGCCGCTTTCTTGTCGCGTTGCTGCGCCAGCGCGGCGGTGACTTCATCGGCCCAGGCGCGCGGGGCCATCGGGAAGCCGAGCCGCGCTCGGCTGTCGAGGTAGCTCGCGGCGACGGCGCGCGCGAGGTTGCGGATGCGGCCGATGTAGGCGGCACGCTCGGTCACGCTGATCGCGCCACGCGCGTCGAGCAGGTTGAAGGTATGCGCCGCTTTCAGCACCTGTTCGTAGGCGGGCAAGGCGAGTTGCTGCTCGATCAGGTGCTTGGCGTTGCCTTCGTGGGCGGTGAAGGCGCCGAGCAGGAACTCGACGTTGCTGTGCTCGAAGTTGTAGGCGCTCTGCTCCTGCTCGTTTTGCAGGTACACGTCGCCGTAGCTGATGCGTGTTCCATCTGCGCCGACGGTCCACGTCAGGTCGTAGACGTTGTCGACGCCTTGCAGGTACATCGCCAGGCGCTCCAGCCCGTAGGTGATCTCGCCGGTGATCGGCCGGCAGTCGATGCCTCCGACCTGCTGGAAGTAGGTGAACTGCGTGACTTCCATGCCGTTGAGCCAGACCTCCCAGCCCAGGCCCCAGGCGCCGAGCGTCGGGTTCTCCCAATCGTCCTCGACGAAACGCACGTCGTTGACCTTCAGGTCGAAGCCCAGCGCTTCGAGCGAGCCCAGGTACAGCTCGAGGATGTTGCTCGGTGCGGGCTTGAGCACGATCTGGAACTGGTAGTAGTGCTGCAGCCGGTTCGGGTTGTTGCCGTAGCGGCCGTCCTTCGGGCGGCGGCTGGGCTGCACATAGGCGGCCTTCCACGGCTCGGGGCCGAGCGCGCGCAGGAACGTGGCGGTGTGGCTGGTGCCGGCACCGACTTCCATGTCGTAGGGCTGCAGC